>CAYMUB010000001.1:0-51352 GCA_964393545.1 uncultured Gammaproteobacteria bacterium
AAAAATAAATGGTGGCATGATACTTCACAAGAGATATTTAAACCATCTTTTTTAGCTTGCTTGATTTGCTCAATTTCCTGTTTTAAAGAAGTATGACATACATGAAGTTTCGTATTATATTTTTTGGCTAAACTGATAGCATTTTTTAAAGTCTCTCCTTCTGCATGAACCATAATAATTTTATCTTTTGGCCATTTGGAAAATACATCTTCCAAAGCTGCTTTGTCTTCCATTAATAAATCACCTGTAGTGTGATTCATGTAAACTTTTAATCCAAAAATTTTATCTTTAACTTTCTCAAAATATTGACTGTTATTAGGTATTGCTCCAAAATTAAAACCCAAGTCTGAATATATCCGTCCTTTGGCTAAATCGATTTTTTGCTCTAATGCCTCGGGAGTAACAGTAGGAATAGGATTATTAGGCATATCTAAAGTAGCTGTATACCCTCCTGCTATTGCTGCCTTAGTACCAGTTTCAAAATCCTCTTTTTGAGTAGCCCCTGGCTCTCTTAAATGAGTATGGACATCAATCAACCCTGGTAGTTTAACTATTCTTGACATATGTCAAAATATTAGACGTATAGGTTATAATTATCAATATGGCAACTAAAAGTGAGAAGGAAAAATCTTTCCGTAGAGAGTTGATTGAACAATCTATAACCCTTTCTACCTCAGGTTTTGGTTTGGTAGCTGCTTTAGCCTGGAATGAAGCAGTCCAAGCATTTGTTAAAGATTATATTGAGAGGTTCTATCCAGACCAATCAGGAGTTTTCTCTAAATTGATTTATGCTGTTATTGTCACCATTTTGGCAGTTTTAATTACCTATCAACTATCCCGTTTAGCCTCCAGGTGGGGAATTAAAAAGTGAACATTATTTTAAAACTTTTACAAAATCATTTATAGAGATATTGGCTTTTTTGACTTGTGCTTTTAAGAGAAATTGAGCTACTTCTTTATGAAGCGGAATGGATAAGGAAGGAGCATTTGGTTTTTGTAAGATAGCATGGTCACCTGAGGTATGAACATGAGTATAACCAAATTCTATAAATGCTTTAACAGCTTTTTTACCTGAGATATTGGTTAATTTAGGCATTAAGTATAGGAATAGGAGTATCCACAGACCTTTTAGCAAACTCCGCATTCTTATCTTGCTTTAAATTCATTGCTTCCATATAGGCTTTGATTGCTTTCTCTACATTCTCTAAAGCCTCTATTTTAGTCTTACCTTGAGACATACAGCCATATAAATTCACTACATCAGCTACATAGCCTTTGTAGGATTCATCATAAGTTAATTTAATAATGTAATCTAATTTCTTTGTCATATAGGTAAATTATACCATTATGCTATACTAATTTTAATGACCCAAAAAGGGCTGGCTCCAATATTAATAGTTGTTTTAATAGCCCTAGCTTTAGGTGGATATTTTATTTATCAAAAACAGATCAGCCTCACTCCTACTATTCAACCTTCACCTACCTCAACTACCAGCCCTGCATCCACTGATGCTGGTAATATTTCCCCAGACGGTTCTTATATGGTAAGTGAAAGCTTAGTTGGTGATTACAACACAATTGCAATTAAGGATAGGGGTGGAAATATTATTGTTGATGATTTAGTAGCTAAAAATTCAAAAGAGATTTATAATATGAAATTTAAATGCCAATGCGGAACTTCGTTTAAGAAATGGGTAAGCAATACCATATTCTCTATAAAGATAGTAAATGGGGGCGGAGAAGAATATGAATATTTAGTTGATGCTAGCAGCGGTAAAGTAGACGAATCTAGCTTTAAGAGAATAAAATAACTTCTCGCTACGCTCGAAGAATAATGGATCCTGAATCGAGTTCAGGATGACGGATGAATTATTCCATCCGTCACTCTTAAAATCCTGGATGAATCTAAAAAGGACTTGGGGATATTTTCTAACTCCACTGTGGCAATGATGGTTTGTTGTTTAGAAACTATCTCTACCACATGAGCTCTGTGGTTGGCATCTAACTCTGAGAAAACATCATCAAGTAGCAAAATTGGTCTTTTACCTAAAATTTTAGCCATATACTCTAGTTGAGCTAATTTAAAAGCTAAGGTAGCTGTTCTTTGCTCACCTCGCGAGCCAAAATGGGCCATATTTCTGTTCTCCAATAAAATCACGAAGTCATCTCTATGCGGTCCAATTAAAGTTGCAGCAGCAGCCACTTCCCTGCCATTAGTTTCCTTGAGTTTAATTTCCGAAACCTCACTTTTTAAATATTCAAATATAAATTCTCCCAAAGGCTTTTCTAACTGATTAATATAATTAAAAAATTCTATTCTTTTATTGCTAATTATCTGAGCGTGTTGTATTAATCCGTCTGTCCAGTAAGTTAACTCATCTATTTTTCCATATCCCTCCCTGATTCTTTTTAAAACTCTATTCCTCGAGGTTAAAAACTGCTCATATAAAGTTAAAGTTTTTTTATATTGATGATCAATTTGCGCTAAGCCCAAATCTAAATGCCATCTTCTTAAAGATGGAGATCCTGTAACCATATTTATATCTGAAGGATAAAAAATTATTGCAGGTAAATTACCAATAAAATCTAAAGCCCTTCTTGAAATCCCATTAACCAAAATCTTTTTTCTAAACTTTACCTCATCAGTTACTCTATTAAGAATAAGCAGCAACTCTGTTTCTCCACCATTACTAACAAATCCTTCAACTTTAGTAAATTCTTTATCATCTTTGATTAATTCATCTTCATTTTCTACTCTTTGTGATTTGGTAGTAGAAAGCAGATATATTGCTTCTAAAATACTTGATTTACCAGCTGCGTTATTACCTACAAAAATGGTCGGACGAGAGTCAAAGTCTAAATTTAGAGTAAAATAATTTCTGAAGTTTGTTAAATTTAAATTCTTTAAAAACATGAAGGGATATTATCACTTTTAACCTATTTCTCCCAGTGTCCTAATCCTAAAAACTCCCTGACATGAAAAGACAAACTTTCTTTTTTCAAAAACAGACTGGGGTTTAAACCAAATAATCCAGCTAATATAATTATTCCCCCCAGTCCAATAAAAATTGGGGTAGTTCCAAAAATATCTGCCAATACTCCTGTTAAAAGTACCGGAATTAAAGATAATCCAGACATAGTCACCCCCAAAACTGAAAATACTTTACCTCTATCTGTGTCAGAAGTATTTTGCTGCAATACTGTTTGAGACGGAACAAGTATCGAAACTAAAGCCACTCCCATTAGAAATGATCCCACCACAAGCACCTTAGATAAAGGTGGCTGATAGAAGAAAGGCAGGGGTCTGGAATGAGGTAAATGACGAATTGCAGGTGAGATAATTGGAGCTGCTCCTATTGAAAAAAATAATAATCCGGCAAAAATAATGGCTCTGGAGACCAATCTTCTTTTAATCAATTTACTCCCAAATCTTCCTAACATAACTCCACCTGTCACAATTCCTAAACCAAGCGGAAAAACTAAAATATAAGATGCATCTGTGGCTTTAATTTGTAAGGATTTTTCTAAGAATCCTGGTACTAAAACTGCTAAAATTCCAATCACCATTTGCACTCCTGCTAAGATGGCAATTGATGACAAAATTGGTAATCTACCTCTTACTAACTTTAATGTCTTGGAAATTTCAAAACTGCCAACTTGAGAAATTGTAAAATAATCTCTTTTTTTGATTGCTTGTATTAGTTTCCGACTTTGTTGATCTATTGCACCTGTTATAGGAGGAAAAAATAAAGATAGTAAAAATGCAATCGCCAAAAACACTCCTCCTATTCCAAATACATATTCAATACTTAAATGATTCATTAAAGGTCCGGCCATGCCAAAACCCAGTAGGAAACAAGAATAAAGAGTGGTAGAAAACATGGAATTTGCCATTATCAATTGGTTTTTTTTAACAACCAGCGGGATAGCTGAGGCTTCAGCTGTACCATAAAATTGACCTAAAAAGTTAACAAAAAAGGTAATTGCTAAAATAGCAGGATAACTTTCTTTCAAAAAGATCAGACTAAAAAAAGAAAGACATAAAAAGAAATTAATGATCCTGATAATTTTTCTACGGTCAATAATATCTACTAATACTCCTGAAAAAAGTCCCAAAATTACTGCTGGCAGATAAGTTGAAAAAAGAAGGGCTGAAACTGCTATATTTGAATCAGTAAGCCTGAATACCCAAATAATTAAAGCAAAGTTTAAAGCATTAAAAGATAGCTGAACCAGTATTTGGTTTATCCAAAGATTTAAAAAGCCCCGGTTTTTGACAACCGAGGAAAATGTTTGTTTTTCAACCATAATATTGGATTATACTCTAGTTTTGACAGGCGGGGCAAAAGTATGTGCCTCTACCAGCTAGTTGGATTTTTAGAATTTCTGTTCCACATTTTTTACAAGAGTGTTTATCTCTTCCATAACAATAAGCATAATCTAAAAAATATCCTTTATGACCTTCTGCATCTACAAAATGAGTTTTAGTTGAACCCCCATATTTAATTCCATCTTGGAGTGATTTTACTGCTCCCTGATATAAACTCTTAAATTCTTTATCAGTTAATTCTTTAATTCTCTTTCTTGGATCAATTTTAGCATTAAAGCAAGCTTCGTTTGCATAAATATTGCCTACTCCAGACACCACAGATTGATCCATGATAGCTACCTTTACTGGTTGAGACTTATGATTCAAGAGATTAGATTTAAGAATTTGCCAGGTAAATCCTTTTTCTAAAGGCTCTGGGCCTAACTTCGCAAACATACTATTGCCTGTTGCCTGTTGGCTGTCTATTACTCTTACCCACCCAAATTTCCGTTGATCATTAAAATAAAGGTGAGACCCACCTGAAAAAGAAAAAATTACTCTGGTATGTTTATTGGGCATACTTTGTGTCATGTCCTGTGTTGGATGTCCGCCAATGAATCTACTGTCACCTATCCATACTAATTGACCTGACATTTTTAAATGAAATAACAAAATTATTTTATCTAAATCTATACCTAATATCTTAGCTCTCCTCCAAACTTTGAGTACTTTTTGTCCCTCCACCTTATTAGGTTTTCCAATGAAAGTTTTTGAGGAATTAATCTGGATTTTAGTAATCTTAAGCCCCACAATTCTTTTTTGCAGACCTAGTTTGATTGTTTCTACCTCAGGAAGCTCCGGCATAGTTTAATCTGTTTAGGAAAGTTTACCAGAACGGGCTAAAGAGACTTTTCTACTACGCTCTGCAAATGCTTTTTGAGCAACTTCAATATTTTCCTCTTTGCCTGCCCAAGTGGTTAATGCTTCATCTTGTAAGGCTCTGCCATATGAGAAACTTAGCTGCCAGGGACTATTGGGAATAATATTAATCTCATAAAGATTTTCCGTTGCCTGATCCGGGGTTTGTCCACCTGACAAAAAGACTATGCCTGGCACTTCAGAAGGTATTGTTTCTAAAAACGTTTCAACAGTTGCTTTGGCAATTTCTTTAGAGTTTGCTTGAGTAGGAGATTTTTTCCCGGAGATCACCATATTGGGTTTTAAAATTATCCCTTCCAAAATAACTTTGTGCGCTTTTAGCCTAGCAAAAACAATCTCTAAAGTTTTTTTAGTCACTTCCTGGCAAACTCTCAAACCATTATCTGCATCCATTAATACCTCTGGCTCAACTATTGGAACTATACCTTGTTCTTGGCACAAAGCCGCATACCTGGCTAAACTTTCTGCATTAGACTCAATACAAGTATCTGTAGGAATTTTCTCTCCGATTGTGATAACTGCTCTCCATTTGGCAAATTTTGCTCCTAAAGCTTTATATTCTTCCAGTCTTTTTTTCAAACCATCCAATCCTTCAGTGATTTTTTCACCTGGGAAATTTGGCATATCAACTGCACCTTTGTCTACTTTAATTCCCGGTAAAATCCCTTTACTTTCTAAAAATTGAGGTACAGGAGTTCCATCTATACTCTGTCTGATTGTTTCATCATATAAAATTACTCCGGAAATATATTCCTCTATTCCTGGGGTAGCAAATAATACTTTTCTGTAAGAAAGGTTGATATCTGGATCTGCTTTAAGACCTATTTTGTCAAACCTTTTTTGAATAGTTCCTGAGGATTCATCAGCTGCTAAAACCCCTTTTCCTTTAGAAACCATAGCTTGAGCTGTAGTTTTTAGTATATTGATGTCCATTAATGATGAATTATGCTAACTATCTTTACACCACTTATATCAACTGTCAAGGTAGAGAGTGGGGATAGATCAAACCATTTATTATCTTTAGTTATGGCAGAAATAGATACTAAACAATCCTCTTTCTTTCCAGGAACTAAATCATCAATTGACCAGACTTTTGAGTATTTTTTTCCAGTAGCAGCATCTGCAGACCAACCTCTTCCCTCTGCCACAGCTCCCAAAGCTTTAGCAGCCACAACAGCCATCACTCCTTCTTCAAATCCCCCTATCCCCATTAAAATATGGATACCCTTTTTATGTTCACCAGGGTTCATAAAAGCTAAAATTGAAGGCATAAAATCCCCTGCTTTGATCAAAATTAA
The DNA here is from genome assembly GCA_964393545.1 of uncultured Gammaproteobacteria bacterium. Classification (GTDB taxonomy): domain Bacteria; phylum Patescibacteriota; class Microgenomatia; order Daviesbacterales; family UBA10151; genus CAYMUB01. The sequence goes on from CAYMUB010000001.1 coordinate 6,547, forward strand.
ATTAACTCCAAACTTTTGACAAGCATTTATGTAATGTGCATTTCTATCCCTGTCCATCATTACTACATTAATTTCTGCAGGTTTTACTTTAAAAGTACTTATTACTTCTGCCAAATTTTCTTCAACAGGATTCCGTATGGAAATCCTGCCTTTAAGTTGGGGCGGGCCAAACAGCTTATCCAGATAATCAATATCATCAGGTGTTCCCATTAAACCTTTATGAGAAGATACAGCTATCACAGATACAGCCCCAGGTGAATTTAGCTTAGCAGCCTTTGAACCTTCTACCACATCATTAACCATATCTAATTTTAATTTACCTGTACCAAAAGTACCCATTAAAGTAGGCAAGGCTTCCCCATATTGGTGAACATGTTTTCTGCCTTCACTACCTACTATTTCCAACACAAATGGAATATCAGTTAAGGCAGCAGACATCACATCTACTCCTGTTTGATCTATTAATTTTTCTCTTTTCTTGGATTCTTCCTCTGTTAACAAATCTTGAGGCGTAAATCCTTGTTTTTTAATTAATCTGGAAACTGCAATAGCAGTTAGCTCTGTAGCACGGGTAATTGAGTGCTTAACCATATAAGTTGGATTTCCAAACTACCTTATCTTGTCTGCTTTGTCAAATCAATTTATAATTTTAGATTATAGGCTTGACAAAAAGTTCATATACCTCTATATTACCCACACAAAATTGCAGATAGGAAAATTATTATGTCTAATATAGAAACAAGAATAGGCCGAGCTATTATTATTACTGCTGTTGTGATTTCTTCAAGAGGAGTAGCTTTTGCGGACGAACCATCTGGACAAGTAGCAGTGCTACCTGATGAAGACTTTCATAGAATAGGACAGATAACTCCCCCACCTGCTATTATCGGTAGTCAAGGAGGAATTACTGAAATTGATTCTCGAGCATTTACTCCATCCAACCGATCAGGAGACAGATTCACTCCAATTGCTTTATTGGAAGAATTAAGAAGGAGATTTATTGTTGCCAGAAAGGTAACTTCCTGCCCGGAGGTCCGTCCTTTTATTAACAGGTTCTTCCAACCTAAAGATCGGATTACAGCCGAGGTTGTTGCTGCTGCAGAAAACTTATGTGATAGTCAAAGGGAGGGAGATTTAGGAGAGAAAGGAACATTTCAAATTCACCCAATCCACTTTGATTGGCTTAGAGCTACTTGGAATGAAGAAATGAGAGGATTGACTAGAAAAGAATTTGATATCAAAGATCATGAGGTGAACACCTGGGCAGCATCTAAGGTACTAGCTAACAGACAGGATGAAGGGCTTTTTCTTGATTGGTCAGTTTGTGGATTCGTAGTAAGCTGTTATCCTGAGAATCTATGATTTTAAATGGTTCTTAATTAATTCCAAAATTTCTTTCTTGAATTTTTCTTTAGAAAACTTTTCTGCATTTTTCCTTAAAACATTATGATTAAAGTCTTTGGAGTTGAATTTTTGTAAAACCCCTATTAAAGAAGTAGCATTAACCATGCCAGATCCTCCATACAGTACACCTGTTCTACCCTGTATAACTGTTTCTAAAAATCCTCCAGAGGCAGGAGCAATAACCGGTGTTCCAGCAGCTTGGGCTTCTATTGAAGTGATGCCAAAGTCTTCATCTTCAGAAGCCACAATTAAGGCTTTGGCATTGGATAATAACTTTACCCTTTCCTCATCAGACACCCAATTCAAAAATTCTATATTTTTGAACCTCGCGAAGCTTTGGCGAAGTGAGGCCAACTCTGGTCCAGATCCTGCTACTTTAAGAGATAATCCTAGCTTCCCACAAGCTTCCACAATTACCTCTACTCCCTTTCCTCTTACTAACCTGCTTAAAACTAAAAAGTATTCTCTCTTTCCTCTTTCCGCTTTCCCCTTTCCGCTAAACTCACTCAAATCCACAGGAGGATAGATTATCACTGAATCCCTTCTATAAAACTTTTTAATCCTGTTTTGGATATTTTTGGAGTTGGCCACTAAAATATCAGGTCTTTGGGAGACTTCAAAATCATACAGCCTCATAAAATGATTGATAATCTCTCCTCCAATTTTAGTCCACCAGTGTTTTTTATAATTAAATGAAGTGACATAACCATATAAAAATCTGGGTGGGGTATGAATATAACTGATGTGCAAAGTTTCAGGCTTGGTAATAACTGCTTTGGCTAAATGTGTGGCTGAAGATGAGGAAATTACTAAGTCATATTCAGACAAATCAAAGCTTTCAAACATCATTGGTCCAAAGATTCTAAAAGGTGATAAAAGTGTATTGGCAAAAGGAAATTTTTGAAACCAGGATGGTCTGATATCCCAACTTTTAAATCTTTTACCATTCTCTCCCATGACATCTAAATTCACATAAGCTGTGTAAACAGGAGCGTCTGGAAAAATCTCATGTAAAACCTCTAAAACTCTCTCTGCTCCTCCGTATTCTCTTAAATAATCATGTGCTAAAGCAACTTTCATGTTTATAACTCACTTTTCTTCTGGAATATACTCACTCAAAACTTCCTTTATTTGATTTTTCAATAAAGGCAGTAATTGAGTAGCAGTTTCCCAAACTCTTTTGAAATTGATACCAAAGTATTGGTGGATTATCACGTCTCTCATTCCTGCCATTCTTTTCCAAGGGATATCAGGATATTTTTTTCTAAAATCCTCAGGAAGGTTTTTGGTTGCTTCACCAATAATTTCCAGTCTTCTGACAACTGAATCTTGTTTTTCAGGGAGCCCATGGAATGCTTCCTGACTTACCCTTTGTAAATACGTTTCAATTGCTTCTATAGATTCGAGTATATGTTGTAGAAAAATAACAGGATCCTTTTTCATAGAATTGGGTACTGATTTTTCATAACAGATTCTTTTATTAATGGGTGAATTCCTTCATACTCAACTACATCAACTTCTCTTTTCAATTTTTCTTCAAGATCTTGTTTTATACCAACTAGATCAAGGAGTGTTGCCTTATCTGGCAAATCAACCAGAATATCAATATCGCTTTTCTTTGTGTTGACACCTTTGACATATGAACCAAAAAGGGCTGCTCTTTTAGCATGCGCTTGTTTGAGGATTGGTAAAATCATATCCTTTATTTTTTTTAATCTAAGATCATTATTCATGGAATTATTAGATAAAACATACTCTACAAGTGGCGGTTTACCTATTTTCTTCAACTTTCCTTGCACAAGCAGTTTGCGTAATTGTTTATGTACTGCTACCCTGCTAATTCTCAGGGATTTATGGAGATCATATGCCCTTTGACTCCCATGGTATTGGATCTGTTCAATAATCTGCTCAGAAGTTGATTTGGGTATAATTTTCCTTGGTGTTATGTCCATGGTTTACAGTTTACAGTAAACTTTAATCTATGTCAAGCGCTTGGCTACCTCAATAAGCTGCTCAAATAACAACCTAGTTGGTTTGGAATCTGGGGCAGATGAGGAACCACAAATTACCATATGGTGAGATTGGTGTAAAAACCAGGAAGCTTTTGGATCTAATTCTTTGACTTTTTTATATATAGGCTCTAAGTCTACATTAGGACCAAAAAATTGAACTGATTTATACTTTGGGTCATACATTAAATATAAGACCCCATCCTGTTCCCTGCAAAATTCCCTATCCACAGTTTCTGAGGAAACTGCAAATGATTTACCAAATTTTGTCTCAAACTCAACTCTTTTTTCCCAATCAATTACAGACTGCTCTTTTCTTTTTAAGACCTCCAACATCCTATCTAAAATTTCCCTGCCTAACTCTACTGATTTTAAAGAATTCTTCTCTGAAGAATCTTTAGTTCTGATAAATGATTGCACTGAAAACTCATCAAAAAGGGAATTTGCAGCTTTACCTGTATCTATTAATAAATTCCAGTTAACTAACTTTTCTAAAGCTTTTTGGGTTAAATCTTGGGGTATAAATCCTGATTCTTTTAAGAATTCATAAACTAAAGATCCGGCACAGGTATTCAAACCCTCCTTATGCTCATCAAATCTCCCTCCACCTGTACCTACAAAAACTCTTTCTTCATTTTCCTCCCCTGCTTTATCTCTTGAGGCAGAAATGAATTCTACTTTTGCCTCTTTAAATTCAGGGTGATATTTTTTAAACAGCCAGATTGCCAAAATATCATCTAAATGCGGATTAATATGAGTTATCAAAGTTTTCATGCTATGATGGAAAGTATATCATGGTCATACTTAAAAAACTCCTATTTGCTCCTTTTTTTATTATATCCTTTGCTTTACTAGTTCATACTTTTAATCCTATCTTAAAATCATATGATTTTATTTTCTCTCTTTCTTTGTCTACTTTAATTCAACTGATAACCTTAGCTTCTTTTTTTTGTTTAACTAGTTTTCTTTTTGTAATATTTGCTACAATTTCAATGGACTGGAAAGTTGTTATACCAGTTGGAATTTTAGCTGCTTTACTGCCAATGGTTTTTTTAAATCCTGCTCAAGGGTTAGTGCTGTCTGTTGGAAGTTTGGTGGCTTTTACTATCACCTTTGCTATTTTAGAGAATAAGTTAAAAAGCTATTTAACATTTGAAACTGCTGCTTTATTTGGTCCATCTATTAGAAGTTTAATTTCATTTTTAGTCTTAGTTTGTGCTTTTATTTATTTTTTATCAGCCAATCAGTTGATTCAACAATCAGGTTTTGAGATTCCTGATTCCTTACTGGATACTGTATTACAGTTTACTCAACCAAAAACTGATGAACAGGAATCTGCCAGTTCTCAATTCTCTCTTCCTAAAGAGCAGTTGGATCTGCTTAAAAAAAATCCTGAATTACTAAGGCAATCAGGCTTAGACCCTAGTATCTTAGATTCTTTGGGTAAACCTCAAAAGGGATTAAAAACTCCCCAAGATCTGTCAAATAGTTTAATTAAAACAGCTGTTAAAGACCAGATTCAAGGTTTTATTAAACCCTATATGACTTTTATCCCAGCAGTTTTAGCTGTCTTATTTTTCTTTACTGTGCAATCCATAACAGCATTTATTAGTCTGCTAATTTATCCCCTGCTTTGGATTATCTTTATTGTTTTAGAAAAAAGCGGGTTTATCCAATTTACAACTGAAATGAGACCAGTTAAAAAAATGGTTGTCTAAAAAGGCTTCATTTCTCCCCAATTAGGACCAACTTTTAGATCTACAACAATTGGGATAGATAGTTTTAAAGCATTTTCCATTTTTTCTTTCACCATTTTCGCAACTGTGCCAAGGCTTTGCGGGGTACATTCAAATAAAAGCTCGTCATGAATCTGTAATATGAGGTTACAGGGTTCAACCTGACCGTTATACAGTGCCAACTCTTTATCTATCTCTACCATGGCTTTTTTAATCATGTCAGCTGCACTACCTTGAACAGGATGATTAACAGCTGCTCTTTCCCCTGCTGACTTTAACATTCTATTTGATACTTGCAGCTCAGGCATATATCTTTTTCTGCCCCACAGAGTTTCTACATACCCATCTTGATAGGCTTTTTCTAAAGTTTTGCTCATCCATTCCTGAATTTTAGGAAACTGGGCAAAATATTCAGAAATATAAAGGCTAGCTGTCTCATAATCAACCCCTAGCTGTCTTGAAAGAGCATGAGCTCCTTGACCATAAAGGGTAGCAAAATTCATAGTTTTACCCACATTTCTTTGCTCTTTGGTAATCTTATCTAAATCAACTTTAAAAATTTTAGAGGCTGTAGCAATATGAATATCCAAACCCTCTAAAAAAGCCTTTTTTAACCCTGGATCATCTGCCAAGTGAGCCATAATTCTCAGTTCAATCTGTGAGTAATCAGCTCCAAGTAATACTTTCCCTTTGGAAGCAATGAAGGCTTTCCTAATTTCCCCGCCTGCATCAGCTATGCTGAAAGCATTGCGGGCAGGCTCACCCTTTGTGCCTCTGGTGGGGATATTTTGTAAGTTGGGATCTTGTGAGGAGAGTCTACCTGTGGCTGCTCCTTCTACATTAAAGGTGGAGTGGATTCTACCATCTTTTCCAACTGATTTAGGTAAAGCATCGATATAAGTAGAAACTAGTTTAAAAAGCTGTCTATATTCCAAAAACAAAGGGATCATGGGATGAGCTGCTGATAACTCATTTAGAGTTGCTTCATCTGTTGATCTGCCAGTTTTTGTTTTTCTAATAACAGGTAAATTTAATTCATCAAATAACACAACTTGCAACTGCTTTGGGCTGTTCAGATTAAACTGATGCCCTACTTTAGAGTAAATTTCTTTCTCAATATCAGCTAATCTGCTTTTTAGGTCTTTCCCAAGTCTACCTAAAAACCCTAAATCTATTTTTACCCCGGTTTTTGACATTTTATCTAAAACTGGCTGAACTGCTAAATCTAGCTCAGTAGTATAGGTTACAGGTTTTAGGTTACTGGTTACAGTTTTTTTATTTTCTATACTTTGACCTGGAATTCTACTCATCAAACTTTTAAATTCCAGCTCTTCAAATAGTTTAACCACTTTATTACGGTCAAAATCATGCACTACGCAAGCTGGTAAATCCAATCTTATAGGTGCTTCCAGATCCAGGGTGGCTAATTTTTTACTCATTACAGCTGATTCTGCACCTTCAGCTAGCAGTTTTTGGGTTCTGGGGGGTAAAGTCTTTAGATTTTGAGGTAAGTATATTTTTTCAATTGTGTCAAACTGATGAATTAATTTAGTAGCAGTTACCTCACCAATCCCTGGTACTCCTGGGATATTATCAGAGTTGTCCCCTGCCAAAGCTTTATATTCAATTAATTGTTTGGGCATAAAACCAAATCTGACGACAAATTCTTCTATTCCATATAATCCTACATCCTGCAAGGTCTTTTTAGGCATTAAGACTTTGATATTCTTATCAATCAGCTGCATAATATCTTTATCCCCTGTTACCACAATTACCTCTAAACCCTTTTCTCTTTGTGATTGAACAGCCAGAGTCCCTATTAAATCATCTGCTTCATACCCAGACAGCCTAAATTCAGGAATATTAAAGGCTTTGGCTACTTGGTAAACTCTTTCGTATTGTGAGGATAATCCATCATCTACAGGACCGCGGGTGGCTTTATACTGAGTATAGGCTTGATGCCTAAATGTTGGGCCTTTTTCATCCCAGGTTATAGCTAGAAAATCTGGTGACAGCTCTGTCAAAGTTCTAAGCAGCATAGAGGAAAAGCCATAAACTGCATTAATCAACTCTCCTTTTGAAGTAGTAAATGGAGGTGTGGCATGATAAGCCCGGTGAAGCAGCGCATTCCCATCAATTAAAACCAAGAGTTTCATTCACAAATTGTATCATTATCAAACTGTTATACCAATGTATACCTGGAAGCTTGAGGATTATCCCTGATTTTAGCGATTTTCCCAACTACAGATTCTGCCTCTGTTAAAAACGATATATGAAAGGCCTGTGGAAAATCCAAAATTGTAAACTGATTAGTTGCTGGATTATTTCTTAAATCCTCAATTATTCTAGAACTTTTAGTGATCTGGTCATTTCTGCCGGTTGCCACAATAATCTTTCCACTCTCCTTAACTCTTACTCCTCCCCAGGAATTAATCTTTTTGCCTACCTTATTAAATAGAGAAGAAAAGAAAATTTTATCTCTTAACTTTTTGTGTATATCATCAATTGGTAGTTTTTTAGCGTAAGCTACAACAGTATCATGAATTCCCCTATTATTTTTAATAACTCCTGCAAACTCATGTAAAATCCCTTTTATAACAGCTACTTTTGATTGTTCTACAGATCCCCCAGGAGCTATTATCACCGCATTAGTAACCCTTTGCTGAAATTGTGGATCTTGCAAAACCTCCTGTACTACTCCTCCCCCTGTTGAGTATCCCCATAGTTCAAAGTCTCCTTCTTTTCCTACTAAAGCTTCTATTGCTTGCTTGAAGTATGTTGTATGCGGTTCAAAGTTTGGCGATTCTAGAGAGGCTTGAGCAAAAGCATCTGTTGTTTTGCCCATAAATGACTCCGGATAACCTGCGGTGATAACTTTTCTTCCCTGTAGCGCTGCTTCTCTTACCAAGGGTCTTACCCCATTTAAGTCTCCTGAAAGAGCCGGGATTAAAAAAATAGGGGGTTTTGACAAAGCTTCTTTCTTTCCTGGTAATTCCACTACTACATATTGTGACTCCTGTACTCCCAGTGATGCCATCTCTACTTGCAGTCTGCCCTGGTTCAAAAACCCTCTATCAAATGCATCAAGATCATGCTTAATAACATTAATTTCAGAGATAGCTCTACCTACTCTACCTCTTTTAAGCCCTTTTAAAAGATTTGCCCTTTCTATTCTGGTAGACAATGACCTTTCCACACCTCCTATTGATCTCCTGTCTGTTGCTTGTCCTAAAAAATGAAAGAGGTTAAACCAATTGTCTGCAGCAGTTGCGTATTCTTTTACAGGATCTACTTTCTCTTGAACCGGCTGTTGTACTTTTATTCCTGCTGTTACTATAGCTGGTCCTGAATAAGAATTTTTTAAAAAATCCCAGCGCCCTTCACTTCTATCAGGGGTTTTATTTTGGTTAGCAGAAACTTCAGAACTACCATCTCTATCTTCAGCCATATTTTATATCATAACTGATTACGAACGCAAAATAGTCAGAAAATTAGTTGGGGTGACAATTGGAATGCCTTTGAATTCTTTTAGAGGTAACAGATGCTTACTATCCCCTGTTACAATATAATCTACTTGCCCCTCTAAGGCTGTTGCCAAGATTTTATTATCTGGTAAATATTCAATAACTCTAATCTTACTCCTAGGAATTACTATCTGGCTGATAGAGGTGATTGCTTTAAGCAATTTTCTTATTTCTGCCTCTGGACGGTGAAATTTTTTAACTAAATTTTTCTTTACTTCCCCTATTAAGTCTGGCGAAATTGTTATCTTAATTTCTCCACTTGAGGCCATAAAAAGAATTTCTTCCGGCTTTCCATCAAAAAGTAGCGCTGAAATGAAAATATTAGAGTCTAAACAAACCTTAATCACCATGAATATAATCGTATAAGTCTTGTTCTGTTTTAAGACCAAATTCTTTTCTTATCTCTTCCCCTTTTTCTCGAAGGTCAACCCAATCTCTTTTGAATCTCCACTGACTGTACCAACTTAAAGCTTCCTTGATAAACTCAGTTTTACTTTTACGCTCCAGTTTAGCCCACTTATTAAGCTGAGCTAAAATATCCTGAGGCAGAGATATAGAAACAACAGCAGTGTTACGTCTTATCATTGTATTACCAGTATTACACTAATCACCTTTTTTGTCAATTATCTAAAACAAAGTTTTGGCAAAGTCTAGATACTCAGGATAACCATTTTTTTCCATAAAATACCACCACTCTACTCCCCAAAGATAAGCCTCATCAAAACCTGTTTTTTGAGCAAAATTAATATGATCCTTAAAACTTTCCAGAGAAAATAGTTGATTTTGCTTTAAAGGAGAGTTTTGTGAGGAATCACTGCCAGACAACCACGGCTCTGTTTGAAGCTCAGAGATAATAATTCTTTTATCCTGGGTTAATCTTTTAATAATACTTGCTTTCAAATTGTACATGGCAGGTGTAAAAGGATAGTTGGTATATATCCCCAGATTGGGATTATAGGCAGTTCGATAAACTGAAACTCCCAAAATGTCTGATGAAGATATAGAATCAATCCAGCTCCCCCATTCACCACTATCCGTAATTATAATGGGCTTTTTTTTATCCAGATTTTTTACCAGCTGCACTTCCTTTAGTAAAAAATCTTTATCTGCAATCTCACATTCCCCAAACCAATTAACAAATGGTTCATTTTCTACCTGATAAGCCCGCACAGATCTATTATTTTTATACCTTTCAACTACATTTTGAACAAATTCTAAAGTTTTTTGCTGTCTTTGCTCAGTAGTTATACTCCTTGCCCATTTTGGAATATGACATTCTGGCCAACGGGGTTGTCTCTGACCCACCACCAATATTACTCTAGCCTCTCTTTTGACTGCCTCATTTAACATAAAGTCAGTTTCTGAAAAGTCATATTTATCCATCTCTGGTTGCAGTACATCCCAGTAACTGGGCAATCTTAAATTTTTTACTTTAAGTTCATCCAGGATTTGCAAATAAGTTTTTTGCCAGTCTAACTTTAGATAAGTAGCGTAATTAGGTGTAAAAGTAACCCCATATTTAACTGCACCTGAATATAAAAAGGCTTTTTCAAAAATTGAAGTTGATAGAAAAATCAATATAAAAACAACCACTGGAACAATCAAGAGATATATTAGAATTTTGAGCAGTACATGCATATCATCTATAATAACAGAATAAACTATGAGGATTGGCTTTTTTGCAGATACTTATTATCCCCAAAAAAACGGGGTGGCTACTGGAGTAGGATTTCTTAACTCTATTTTACGGAAACATGGTGACAGGGTTATTGTGGCAGCTCCAAAAATTAAAGGATATCAAGACCTTGAGCCCAATATTTTAAGAATTCCTTCTTCAAAATTATGGCCTACTTTGCCTGATTCAGTTAGGCTACCCTTACCTTTACCCTTTTCTGTTTGGCAGCAAATATATAAAGAAGACTATGATATTATCCACGCTCACGGTAATGGATTGTTCTCTTTAATAGGTTTGATTATCGCAAAAAGAAAAAAAATTCCTTTTGTGTTAACTTTTCATACTCTTTTTAACAAATACACTCATTATATTTTATCTGGTAAGTTAATTACCCCCAAAATAGTAGATCAAGGTTTGAAATTTTTTGGTAATTTGTGTGATGGCGTTATTGTCCCTTCGGAAAAAATGAAACAGGAGCTAATCAGAATTGGCATAAAAAAACCAATTACTCTAATACCTAATTTTATTGATACTAGTAAATTTACTCCTGGGAAAAGTAATTTTTTGCATTCCTTATTTGGTATCCCAAAAAACCGTCAAATCCTGCTTTCTGTGGGCAGGTTAGCTAAAGAAAAAAACTTTGAATTTATAATTTCCTTTTTTGCAAAAATTGTTAAAGACTTCAAACATGTCCAACTGGTGATTGTGGGGGAAGGACCTGAAAAGCAAAATTTAATAAACTTAATCAAAGAAAAAAAACTCCAGGAATATGTAACCTTAACTGATGGAATCAGTATTGATCAAATGCCTCAGGTTTATCAAGATGCAGACATCTTTGTTTTTACATCCACTACCGAAACACAGGGTCTGGTCACTTTGGAGGCAGCAGCTGCTGGTTTACCCTTAGTTTTAGTGACTGATGAAGCATACAAAGATGTGATAGAAGATGGCATAAATGGCTATGTTCTTCCTGCTGAGGAAAATGTTTTTACTCAAAAAATCATCTTCTTGTTGCAAAATCCCAGCTTACAAAAAAAATTTGGCGAAAATTCGATAAAAAAGTCCAGGTTTATATCTGAAAAAAAGATAATTGATACACTAATGAAAGTCTATCAAGACTGCCTGGCTTAAGTTCGTTTCCTGGGCTGATCCAACTGAGTAAAATGACCAAATTCATATTGAATAGGATTATTTCTATGACCATGACGGACCACTCTAATATATGAACGGGTGGCCTTTAAAGCAAATCTGATCCTGCCCTCTCTCTCAAATCTTCTGGGTGAAGTATGGATCTTGGGATCACTGATAATAGAAAATTTACCTCCCTTTTTAACAATTCTATGTACTATTTCAAAATCCTCTCCCACAGCAATACTCTCATCAAAACCGCCTACTTTGTCAAAGGTTCTTTTCTTAATATACATATTCATACAGGTAGCAATTGGCCAAATTGGCTTTGAGATTCTAAAAATTAAATCCATGGCTCTAAAATAAACATTATCCTTCCAATGGTCTGTTGTGGAAATGTTGGTGGCAATAGCCAAATCAGAATGCTTCTTTTGAATCTCTTCAAAATATCTTTTTAAGATATCATCCCCTCTTAGCTCTGTATCTGCATCTAAAAATAGCAGGTGGTTTACATGAGTTTGCCCAACTCCAAAATTCCGCTGACGGGCAATAGTATATCTGGGGATACGGAATACTTGCAGTTGAGGTAATAATTTCTGTCTTTTCCGCACTTCGTTTACTGTTCCATCCCTGGAATAAGCGTCTACTACCACTATTTCTTTAGGTAACACACTTTGATCAGCAATTGAATCCAGCAGAAATCCCACAAAATGCTCTTCGTTTAAGGTGGGGATCACAATTGCCAAGTCAATTACCTGTTTATCTTTAGGCATTTTTGCGCCCTTTCTGCAAGCACAATTTGTTCAGTTTGATTTAAACTGGAAGAGGTGGATTCTTTATTGAAAAAATTGCAGATGGGAATCCTGGCAAACTCAGGAGTATCAGCCCTTTGAATGAGTCTATTCATAGTTGATCTGATAAACATTTTAGCTCTTAAACTAGACGATTGATCATAAATTTCTTGTAGAAATTTAAGATGAATTACTAAGTTATTTTTTAATATCAAGCCAAACTCATCATCTGTTTGATGCTTATCAGTCAAACTGTTTAAATGACCAACATACTTTTCTAGTGTAGGCGGGATTAAATCCTGATTAACTGTAAGCAATGTTCTGGTTTCCCGGAGTCTTCTGATGGCAAACTCTAATCTTCTTAACATTTTTGTTCTGGGAGTTCCAGCCAAACTTAATTCTATATTCTCCCTAACTGCTTTTAAAAAATAAAGAGAAGAAGCAGGATGAATCCTGGAATAACCAATATCTCCATCCAAAGTTGGATAATAACTTTCAATAGCAAATGCAGGGTACAGGCTACTGTGGATAGTAAACAAAAGGAAAAATATTACAATGAAACCTCTCATTGCCTCATTCTATCCTTTTAACTCACTTTGGGCAATAATCTTGGCATATACCCCATTTTTGATGAGTAGTTGCTGATGTGTTCCCCGCTCAACAATTTTTCCTTTTTCCATTACCAAAATCTGATCAGCTTTTTTAACTGTTGATAACCGATGAGCAATGATAATTTTTGTGAAAGAGCGCTCTTCTGATAAATCCTGCAAGGCTTGTTGGATTAGACTTTCAGAATGAGTGTCTAAATGAGAGGTGGGCTCATCCATGATTAATATTTTAGGTCGGGCAAATAAAGCCCTTGCTATTGCCAGCCTTTGTTTTTGTCCACCGGACAACTTCACCCCTCTTTCTCCTATTTGAGTTTGATAACCATGAGGCAACTCAGCAATAAATTCATCAGCATAAGCCAGTTTTGCAGCTTTGTAAACCTGGTCTTTTACTTCTGCGAATTCCTTTTTTCCTGCTGAGTAAGAGATCACTTCCCAAACCTTTCTATTTGGCACTGGTGAATCTTGAAACACCACTGCTGTTTTGCTCCGAAACGCATCTAGATCTAAGCTTTTTAAGTCATATTTCCCATCAATCACAATTGAACCACTGGTAGGATCATAGTAACGGCTTAACAGCTTAGCAATAGTTGATTTACCAGAACCTGATTTACCAACCAAAGCAGTAAAAGAGCCCGGGGGAATAGTAAAGGAGACATTTTTTAACACCCGTCTTTTAGTATAGGCAAAAGTTACATGTTTAAAACTCACCAGCCCTTTAATCTCTGACAAAACAATAGGATTTGGAGGATTTCCAATACTGGGCTTTTTAGAAAGTAGCGAAATTACCCGGTCTACAGGTTCTGAAGCATCAACAGCTCTTTCATATATCCAACCCAGCTGAAAAATATTGGAATAAGCCCTCTCGGTTAAAGAGATTAAAAATACTAAACTTCCTACAGAAATTATATTAAGTCTAATTTCATAAATACCGATAATCAAAAGAACTGCATACATTATCTCTATACTTAAACTTCTTAAAAAACCATTAATCATGTGTAGTTTAAACTCTTTTACAGATAATGCCTTTATCTCATCCCAGATTGAAGAAAAAGCTTGTGACTCCCGGTTCTCTTGAGCAAAAGCTTTCACCACCGTAATATTGGCGATGGTATCTCCTATCTCTCCACTTGATGCTTCATATGCATCATGACGTTTAGTTCTCATCACAGAAGTATTTTGATAAGTTTTAAACATATTAATTACAAAAGGGATTAGAGAAAGAGTAAAAATTAATCCAAAAACCCAATTTACAAAAACCATTATCACTGCAGTTACAACCAGCTGAATCACTACTGGCTGAAAACTCCAGCCATAGGTTGTCAACAGCTCGATTAACTTATCCCGGCCTTTGTTAATGATGTTGATCTTGTTACCAGTGTTTTCTTTTTCATGATAATCCAGGGATAGCTGAAGTAATTTATTAAATGTTTGCCTTGAGACATACTGCTCTGATTTCCAAAGTAATCCTACCAAAACAATGTCTATTAAATAATCAATAATTAAAGATAGTATCCTTACTCCAATCAGTCCAACAATCACATACGCGGCTGTTTTAAAAGTGAGCAATCCATTAGTGCTGATGAGTAAATCCAATATTTTCCCAAAAAAGTAAGGCCCTGCCATCCTGACTATTTGGAATGCAATAGTAATTAAGACAATATTATAGAAGTCCCTATGAAAGGGCTTAAGTAATAGCCATACTTTTTGTACAAAATTCATTTTCTTTCTTGATCGTAACATAATTTACTCTTTCTCCAATAAAAAACCAGCCTATTTAGCTGGTTTACGTAATTTTGAATTTTAAATTATGAATTTTAAATTTTCTTCATCTTTAGTTTCAGGTTTACGGAAATCCCCCTCATCTTAAGAGGAATACCAGCTAAAATATTTGAGATAGGTACGTGTATTGCCATATACAGGTTACTTTCAAACTTTGGTGTGAATGAAACTGGCCAAGAGTAAGTGTAATCTTAACTGAGGCTGATTGTCAAATTTAACTTTTCTTTGTGCCAACTATCTTTTCAAACTCATCTGATTCTAAGGTTTCTTTTTCAAGCAAAGCTTTTGCCACAGCATCTAGCTTTATTTTGTGCTTTTTTAAGAGTGCTTGAGCATTTTTATAGGAACTATCCATAATCCTTTTAATTTCTGCGTCAACTGCGTCATGCAACTTGGGAGATAGTTCTGTTCCCTCATCCATTCCTCTCCAGGTACCAAACATTGGCCTTGATGAAACACTAATAGGCCCAAGCGGAGACATGCCATATTGAGTTACCATGGCTCTGGCAATACTCATTGCCACCTCAATATCTGACGCAGCCCCTGTTGAAATATCCTTAAAAACTAAATCTTCAGCTGCTTGTCCTCCTAAGGCTGCTGTTATTTGTTCAACTAACCTTGATTTACTCTCATTTGATCTATCTTCTGTCGGAGGAAAAAGAGTATGCCCACCAGACAACCCTCTGGAAACTATAGAAATCCGGTGAACCGGATCAACATTTTTTAGGAAATGCCCAACTATAGCGTGACCTGCTTCATGATAGGCAGCCAGTTCCCGATCGTGTTTTGATTGCATCCTTTTTCTTTGCGGTCCTAATTTTTCTTTAGTGGCTGCCTCTTCCAAATCTTTATTATCTATAGCTTTTTTACCTTCCCTGGCTGCTAAAATAGCTGCCTCATTTAATATATTAGCCAAATCAGCACCAGAAAAACCAACAGTTCTTCTGGCTAATTTTTCTATGCTAACATCCTGGGTAAATGGTTTACCTTTCATATGAAGCTCTATTATGGCCTTTCTTTCCTCAAGATCCGGTAAAGTTAAAACTACTCTTCTGTCAAATCTGCCTGGTCTTATTAAAGCTGCATCCAGTAAATCAGGTCTGTTGGTAGCTGCCAAAATTATGACCCTTTCATTAGGAGTAAAACCATCCATTTCAACCAGGATTTGGTTTAGAGTCTGTTCCCTTTCATCATGACCCCCGGAAAAACCCATACCACGCTGACGCCCAATTGATTCAATTTCATCAATAAAAATAATAGCAGGAGAATTTTTCTTTGCTTGTAAAAACATGTCTCTCACTCTACTCGCACCCACACCTACTAACATTTCCATAAATTCTGATCCGGCAATAGAATAGAAAGGAACTCCAGCTTCACCTGCCACACTTCTTGACAAGAGAGTTTTTCCTGTACCTGCCGGACCAACCATTAATACTCCTTTGGGAATCCTGGCGCCTAAGGCTTTAAATTTTTCCGGAGTTTTTAGAAATTCCACTATCTCAGACAGCTCTTTTTTAGCCTCCTCTGCCCCTGCCACATCAGTAAATTTAATTTGGGGAGAATCTTTGGTGAAAAGCCTGGCTTTAGATTGGCCAAAAGAGAAAATTCCCTGTCCTGCTTCTTTTGCATTTCTAAACAGTAAAAACATTAGTCCTACTAAAAGTAAGATGGGTAAGACAGCTGATAAAATACCTACCCAGGCTTGCTGAATAGATAAATCTTTAACTTCAATAGTGACTGATTTGGGATCAACACCTGAGGATTCTAGAATTTTATAAATAGACTCTCCTGCTTCTTTGTGAGAGGTAAGCTTTTGGTCAGAATTTTTAACTTCAACTGTGACCTTATCCCCTTCCAGAGAAATCTTTTGTACTTTGCCATCTTTCACATCATTAATAATTTGTGAAATAGGCACTTCATTTTGGGAACTGCCAGAACCACCGGAAACTTGATAGAAGAAAATTAAAGCTGCCAGAGCAATAAGAATATAAACAGCCAATCCTTTTAAAACCGAGGAAATTCTTTTGTTTAGATTTACTCTTCTTTTCCCATTTGCCATATCGGGGATCTTAGCACAATCAGCTTTAAATTACTAGCCAATTTTGATGGTTTAAAAATCTATACCCATGGCTTTTTTAACTTCTGTTAAAGTTTTTTGGGCTTCTGTTCTGGCTTTTTTAGTACCCTCTTTTAAGATTTTGTCTATTATTTCTGGCTGTTTTTCATATTCTGCTCTTTTTTTTCTGACTGGATCCAAAAAATTATTCAACACTTTAATTAGATATTTTTTTACCTCAATATCACCCACTTGGCCCTTTGTGTAGCTTTCTTTATACTTTGCTATTTGATCTTTATCTTCCTTTGTTCCAAAGGCATCTAAGTATATAAAAACTGGATTACCTTCAACATGCCCTGGATCTGTAATTCTAATTCTAGTTGGATCTGTATACATACTCATCACCTTTTTTTCTACTTCTTCAGCAGAATCTGTTAAGAAAATAGCATTGCCTAAAGACTTACCCATCTTAGTTTGACCATCTGTACCTGGCAAAGTTGGTACTTCTCCTATTAAAGGCTCGGGTAAAGGGAAAACTTCTCCATACAAGTTATTAAATTTGATGGCAATATCCCGGGCAAATTCTATATGAGCTTTTTGGTCTTTCCCTACTGGTACTAAATTAGCCCGGGGGAGCAAAATATCAGCAGCCATCAGTACTGGATAATAGTATAAGCCAAGAGTATCTTGAGCCCCTTGATCTAACTTTTCTTTTAAAGCCGGTTGTCTTTCTAAAACAGCTCTTTGGGTAAGCGTGCTTAAAATATAGGCTAACTCTGTTGTGCCAGTTATCTGAGACTGCAGGCAAAAGGTGACTTTATTTGGATCTAATCCCACTGATAAATAACCCAGCATCAAACCCCTGATATTTTTTTCCAGATCAGCAGTTTTTTCAAAATGGGTAGTTAAAGCATGCAAATCAGCAATCAGTATATATGTCTCATACTCATCCTGTAGTTTTACTCTATTTGCCAAGGAGCCAACATAATTTCCTAAATGAAAACTATCACTGGTTGGCCTATCCCCTGTCAAAATCCGTTTCATACCCTGTATTGTATTTTGTCTATTAAGTTTATGCAACCATTGTTGTAAGTAGACTTTTTTATTATTATAGGTTATAATAAAATTATGGCTAGGGATCCAGAAAAACCATATATTGGGGTCACAGGTATTACTCAAGTAAAAGAAGCAAAAACTATTGCTCAAGCCTTTATCACTGAAGGTCTAACCAGTCATGATAGTACCCATAAGGGAATGGTCGGTTTATTAGCCTCTCAGAGAACTCTATCCTCTAGGGCTACTTCTGGAGAAAGATATCCTAATATTCCTTTGGTCCGTGAAATATTCACTGTAACTCAAGGAATAACCTTTAATACTCTACACTATACAACTTCCACTCCAGATGACTTATCTAGACAAACTGACTTACTTATCGGCAGAACTGGCTTATATGCTGATCGATTATGTGATGGGATCCAACTAAATCTTGCTTGGCCTCCACCTCAAGAAATAGCTAGAATTAGAGACTCATTCCCAAATTTAAAAGTTATTTTACAACTAGGACCTAGGGTTTTGTCAGAAAAAACTCCAGAAGCTATAGCTGAAGGCTTATCTGCCTATGAAGAACTAATAGATTATGCATTAATTGATCCGTCTGGAGGCAGGGGTATGATCTTTGAAACCAACAGAGTCACTCCTATTCACAATCAAATTAGAGATGCTTTTCCGAGTTTACCTGTAGTATTTGCTGGTGGATTTGATGCTAAGAATATCAGAACCAGGCTTTGGTTACTCTTCCAAGCTGTTGGATCTAGTAATTTTGGAGTTGATGCTGAACAAGGGATAAGGATCCAGAAACAAGGGCAACCTGAAACAACCATAAGTCTGACTAAAACTACTAGATACATACATCATGCAACGATCTTCTTTAAAAATCAGCCTCAAGACTCGTCAAACCTACTTTTAGACTAACATTCTCTTTTCTACCTGCTCATGTGTTTTCTCAACCTGCTTTTTTACCCATTTTCTTCTTAGATCCTGCCCATTTTTATCTGAAGAAGCAGATATTCCCATAGCTGTATAAAAATCTGGGTGATCCATATTTACTACACCATAGGTAACATCTTTTCCTGTTTCATGTTTTGCTTTTACCCTTTTAGGATCAAGTTCTGCTATATGAACTCCTACCCTTTCAGCTCCTGTTTCAATCAGTGCTTCCGCCATTGTTTGCAAAGTAGATCCGCTATTGGAATTATCATCAACAATAAGAACTCGTTGTCCTCTTACATCACTTAACTCCTCTATCATCTCAATTAGCTGTTCTCTGCTTAAACCAGCCCCTTGTTTAGCTCTGTAATGGAATGAAAGAGATATAAGTGCTATATTTGGAGCACCTAAATTTGGATTTAAAGTCTCATACATTAAACCTGTAGCCATTGCCACCTCTGAACCCCCACTAGGAATACCTATAATGGTTTTTGGATATTGTTTTCTCCTGGCTGCTTCATGTGCCCCTAGCAAAATAGTCACAGGGTTAAAAACTTCTGGAAGAGTGAAGTCTGTTGGTAAGTGATTATCCCCTGAAATATGCTCTACTACTTCACCCATCATGTTCTTAAGCTCTTCAGGATCGAACTCTGGGTCAAATGGCTGGCCAAGAAAACCTTTGTAATAGGCCCTAGTAGCTGTAGTTGCTAATCCCTGAGCTTTCTTCCTAATAGACATATAGTCTACGTCTTTAGGAAATATCCCTTCTCTCTCACGAAATGTTAATGCATGAAAAGCAGTTAAAAGATGTACCTTAATATGATCTAATATTCCTAAATATATTAAGTAATCCATCTCTCCCAAAGTCCTTCTATCAACCGAAGCCACCATATCTAACCCCTCTGATATATCTGCTGTCATTACTGCTAATCTTTTTTCTGGAGTATCTTTACTAAAATCCACAGAAGTGAAATAAGTTAAACCTCTTAACCTACTAAAACCATCTTGTTCCCACTTTCTTAAAGGGTTGAAGTAATCGCCTAACCTAGAAGTAAATAACTCGGAAGAAGGAACATTTATAGCTCCTGTAACAGGATCAATCATATATTCTCTGTTAGCTCCAGGAGAGAAATCTCTATAATGTCTTCTGTAGGGGAAACTTCTCAACGAAGGAAGATCTTTATTACCCCATCCTGGTGAGTCAAAAGCTGCTGCTACTGCCCGTCTCCTTAGTACAGGCAATCTACCCTGAGCACTATTAACCATTCTTTCAACATCAACTTCTTGACTTGGTAATTGGTAAGTAAGATTATTATTTAGTTGTTCTATTGTTGTTCCAATCATTTTCTCCCTTTAAACCGAAAAACCGTTCAGTCTTGTCTGAACGGTTTCCAGTTTCTTTTAGATTCTTTTTAGAATCTTAGACACTTGAACCGCTCCCTTTAAACGGAAGGGCTTTTTGACAATTCATAAAATGTTTAAAACAAATATTCATAGTCTTTAAAAAATTAAAAACCCCCCAAAGGGATTTGTTAATGTTGCAATTGTATCTGGAATACCTAATTTGTCAAGCAAGCAAGTTCTTACTTTAACTTTCTGAACTCATCATCTGAATATGTTAAAAGCGCTGGGATATTATCATTACCACCATGATGATCAATAGAGTTTCCAAAAATAACACCCCTCCCATTATTTAACCCTCTTATTGCCTGAGCGTATACTTTCATTCTATGTTCCCAATATGCTCTATTTACTTTTCTTAATTCTTCAAGATTTTTCATATCCTCAGGTGAGGCATCAAATTCATGCCCATAGATATTCTTCCAATTAAAATCAACATTAGCAATCTTGGACCAGGCATAACCCTCCAATTCAGAGATACTCTGATCAAAAGGTGCATAATGTTTATCTGGATTTGGGAAGTATTCAAGAACTACTACTGGGGTAGGAGTACCAGTTGCTGTGGGAGAATCTATTGGTCTTGGGGTTGCTGTTTTAGTTGGTGTAGATGTTTCAGTTGGTCTAGGAGTCATAGTTGGTATAGGAACTGGTCTAGGAGGCAAAATTGGCTGAGGTCTGTGTAAGAAATCATTTACTCCCATAATAGCTGTCAAACCTAATGCAGTTAATAAAACTAAGCTTCTTTGTCTTCTTTGAGAAACCACCTCTGCTGCCCATTCTCTATAAGGATTAACCCTAGCAGTTACATTTCTAATTGATTGAGTAATTGCAGCTACTCCATCTGGCACCCCAATAACTATAGGTAAAATTACATTACTTGCTTCAGTTTCACTTTCAAGAGCATTGCCAATATCTTCAGTGATGGCTCCTCTGACATTATGTTCTGCATCATAAATACCTTCATTATTAGCGTTGGCAACTCTTTGTTCATGCCAAGACCAAAGTCTTCTGGTTAGATTAGCTATCCCTACATTTAACCTTCTATCGTGCCTTGAATGGAAATTAACTAATATTTCTTTTGCACCTGTAGCTCCACCATAAAGTGCAAAAAAGGTTCCAATTATTCTGGAGGCTTCTACTACAATAGGATTAGCACCATCTGGGTTTAACATGGCTGGTAATGCTGCAAGAATTCCTATGTATATACTTCCCTCAGGAAAAGCATTTAAATTTCTATATACTCTTCCTACTAAACCAAGTCTCTCATTGTCTTCAACTGCTCTTTCCATAACCCTATCTTGAGCATCAATAACCCCTTGAGCTACTCTGGTTGATAATCTTTGTCTAAAAGCTTGATTACGATCTGCCAGAGGCATAAATGGTCCATGGGCTTCAGTGTAATCCTTTGCTGAACGTCTAGCTTCCAATTCTACCAATCTAACAGTGGCGCTATCTGCAACATCTGCTAATCGGTTTACTTCAGGCCCTTGATTTTGTCTAGGATTAAAAATTGTATTGAATGTATATTTTAAAGAATTGCGTCCTTTCCTTAATTCCTCAAAGAAAGCTTGAGTTCTAGCACTCTCTACTCTAGTTTGAGCGTGCAGATGTGCATCTGTTACTACATGAGTTGGTGCTTCAATGTTTTGTAATGCCATAATGGTTGGATATTATATCTTATAATTATTTAAATGTCAAGATTATAGGGTAGGTGATACGGGCTATTTATCTAGCTTACGTGGAGAAGTGCCATCATATTCAATTTCTTCAGTTGGTATTCTTCTAAATGGCTTCTCCCTAACTAGTTCTTCAAAGATATGAGCTACCAATCCTACTACCCTGCCTATTATAAAAAATCCTTTACCTAACCTATAATCAAATCCCATATCAGATACCACTGCTGCAATTGCTCCATCAACATTAATAGGAATCTTTTTGCCTTTTTTCTCTTCTAATGCTTGCTCAACTTTTACTGCTAATTCACAGTGTTCTCCAAAAAAACCTAATGATTTAGCTTGGGCAAAGATTTGAACGGCTCTGGGGTCTACTGTATAAACTTTGTGTCCAAAACCTGGAATTCTGTCTCCTGAAGAAAGTACTTTATCAACCAACTTGTCAGCAGTAAGGCCGATTTGTAAAAGCCTGGCACACTCTTCAATTGCTCCTCCATGATGTTCCCCTATGCCTAAAATTCCTGCTGCAACAGATGCTTGCATGGGATTACCAGCTGATGCTGAATTTCTGGCATTAGTAACAGATGGTGGGCCCATACCATTATCCATAGTTGAGATGAGTATTCCATCCAGCATGGCTTTTTCTTTTCCAGTGGGTAGTTCACCTCTAAGTTCTAACCAAATAGCATCTGTAAAACCTACTCTATCGATTAAATCTGTAACTTTATAACCATGAATATACCCTTCTCCTTCAATGATCCCAGATATTGATGTTTTCCACTTTTTGTCTGTCATAGATATTCTTTGATTAAATCAGGTATTTCATCTGGAGTCTTGGCAATCTCTACTCCAGCATCTCTTAAAGCAGATATCTTTGATTTATAACTGCCTTTCTCTCCATAAACTATGGCACCTGCATGCCCAAGCTTAGTACCATCAGGCAGCTTTTCGGCAAATAGTCCTGAGATAAAGGCTACCACTTTTTTGGTAAACTTACCACTTTTAATAAAAGCTGCTGCATCTTCTTCATAGGTACCCCCTATCTCACCAAAAATTACTACAGTTTTAGTTTGAGGATCTTTTTCAAAATCTTCCAGTAAATCTGCAAATGTTGACCCTTCTAATATATCCCCTCCTATGCCTACCACAGTTGATTGTCCAATCCCATTTTTAGTTAAAATCCAAGATACCTCTGAAGCCATTCCTCCTGATTTGGAGATAACCCCAACTGAACCTTTGGAAAAAACCCCTCTAGGATCATCCCCTCCTATTTGCCCCACCTTTCCTATCCCTGGAGAAATAATACCCATTGATGACGGGCCCACAATCCTGACCTGCCTGCCGGCAGGCAGGCTCCATTGTTTGGCCAGAGCTATTGCTTTGGCAGTATCAGCTATTGGGACATGTTCTGTAAAAACATTTATCAGAGGAATTTTATTTTCTATTGCTTCCTGCATGGCTCCATAAGCTGCAAAATTAGGCACAGAAATCAAAGAGGTATTTATTGAAGGGTGATTTTCCAAAGCTTCTTTAATGGAGTTATAAACAGGCACCCCGTGAACTTCTTGTCCTCCTTTACCAGGAGTTACTCCAGCCAGAACTTTGGTGGAGTAATTTTTCATTTGCAAGGCCACTTTGGCACCCTCTTTGCCTGTTATTCCTTGTATTAAAACTTTTGAATTTTGGTTAACTAGTATTGCCATATGCAAAATCCACCATAATTTTTGCTGTTGAAGTCATGGGTGTTTCTCTCCCATATATATGAAAATCAAATCCTTCTTTTTCCCCTATTTCTTTTAAAGCCTCAAAAGCTTTTTTATCATTAGGCCCTCCCCTTCTGATCACAATTGGGTAATTAGGCTTAGGTTTTACTTCTCGGAGTCCTTCTACAAACCCCATTAAAGTTTCATAAATATCTGTAAAATTTGCTGTTCCTCCCACAAACCAGCAGCCTTTTAGATTAGGTTTTGATAAAACAATCTTAGTTAACTTTTTTAATTTTTCTCTGGGAGGATTTCCAGAATGCTCTGTATAGTTGGCAGGTTTTCCACCCATAGATATTAAAGCATCCATATTCACAACAGACCCTCCACCTCCTGCAGCAATCACAGCAATATCTCCATCTAAATCCCAATAAACAGAGCCTGAAGTACCCCTGTGATCTCCTTCATCAATCTTTGTTGCCTCAATTTCAGCTTCAGTTGAAGACCTGCCAAATAAGTTTCTCTCTGAAAATTTAATCTCGCGTCTGAAATTGGCATCATCATCTAAAATAATTTTTGCATCTAAAGCATAAACTTTATCTTGTTTATCTACAACCAAAGGATTAATTTCAGCCAGTTCGCAGTCATATTTTGTAAATACCTCCCAAAGCTTTTTGGCTGTATCTTTTAATTCATCAGGCACGTTTTCCCCATCAAATCCTTTAATAATATCCACTGGAGAAATTTTTGCTCCCATACTTTCAGCGCCACTTCCTCCTTTGCCAAAAGTTAAAACAGGAGTTCTAGTTTCTGTAGAATATGAAAAAGAAAGATAATATTCAGTCTCTATATCTACTGCTTCCTCAACTAATATTTTCTCTACTTTCTCCCCATTGATTGTCTTTCCAATCAGCTCTCTGATGCTGTCACCTACAGCCTGTTGTCTGCCCACTTTTACTATTCCCCCAGCCTTTGCTCTTTTGCCAGATAAAACTTGGGCTTTAAGAACCAAGGGGGCTTTGATGATTACTTCTTGAGTAGGAGAACCTACGAGTTGAGAATTTGGAACATTTACTCCTAAATTTTTAAATAATTGTTTACCTTCAAATTCATACAGCAACATGCTGATGATTGTACTGAACTTGACTTACCTTTTCAACTCATGATAATGTATTTTTTCCTCAAATGACTACACACAATTATTTGAAAGGAGGTGATTTTATGGAAATAATTCTTCGTAGACCTGTTAATCCAGATCAGAGAAGAGTTAGTTCTACTCCTACGGGAGTAGTTGAAGTTGGTAGTGATCCAAAAACGCATCCATTGAGGAAGGGTCGCACTCGGATCCCAACAATATATAGAATAGCTCAAAACAGAGATTCTTTAGGAAGATTTTTTAGAGATCCTGTGATCTTAAAAAGTGTGAGTGATATGGACGGAAGAGAGTAGTAAATACTCTATTAATCCGCTGAAGTAACTAAGGCGGATTAATTAAAGCTTTTTTCTGAATTGATCGTAGCTGGTTAAAGCTGGGGTGTGATCAGAGATTTGGTATTCTTGTTTAACTAGAATCTTAGTATTATCTTTTACATCTTCATGTAAGATTACTCCTGGGCCTACTAAGGAATTAGAACCTACTCTGACCCCAGGCATGGTTGAGGCATTCACTCCAACCCTTGATCCTCTTCCCACTATCAAACCTAATTTATGCCTTCCAGAATCAACCTTTTCTTCCCCAACCCTGATTGTATAATCATCTAGTCTTAAGTTTGCCAAAACTGCACCAGATCCCATACCAAAATCCCCTTCAATAATTGAGTCTCCTATATAGTTAGTATGAAACCAGGAATTTACTCCAATATATGATCTGGTGATATCTGAATTAAATCCAGTCACACAACCCTCTTCTAGGATTGATTCTCTAACCATAGAATTGTTTCCCACAATTACATTCTTCCCAATATAGCAGGGACCTTTAATAACCGCTCCTTCAAACACTTTTACCCCATCTTCTATCACTACCTTACCCTCGATAATAGCCTTTTCAGACACTTTTGTACTCGAGGAAATTTTTTGTTCAAGACTGGATAAGAAATAAGCTGTAACATCTAAAACATGCCAAGGATACTTTAAAGGGATCCATACACCTTCATATTTTGAAAATCTAACATCTAATTTATCAGAAATCATTTGAGCTAAGACAACTTCGTAAGCATCGTCTTTAGTTGTTGAGGCTTTTTGCAAATACTCTACCAAAACTACTCCATCCTTAAAGTAATCAACCACCACTTTTACTAAATCAGAGGGTTCTTTTCCCTCCCCTGGTTTTTCAACTATACCCTTTACCTTTTCCCCTTCTACCTTTAAATACCCTCCTGGAAAATACTTACTAACATGAAGACCTGCCAATACAACATCTGCTTGAGTATCAGAGGAGGTAGTTAAAACATCCTGATAGATTCTTTCTTCCAAAATATCTTCCGCGTTAATTACTAAAACTTCACCCTCAATATATTCTTTGGCTGATAAAACAGCATTAGCCATGCCTTTAGATTCATTTTGAATAGCAATTTTAAATTTTATGCCTAAATCTGAGGCTATTTGAGAGATTTGATCTTTGGAAGATTCTTTGGTAACTATAATTACTTCATCAAAATTTATTCCATCAGCAATTCTTTTTAGGGTGTAGTAAATGAGTGGCTTACCCAAAAAAGGCAACAGGTATTTTTCCTGCGTAATGGGCCACATTCTTTTTCCTTCTCCCCCAGCCAAAATTATTACTTTCATACTTTTACTATATCATGGTACCAGGGGCGGGGTGCGCGCCCGCGACCGCCGGGATATGAATCCGGTGCTCTACTAACTGAGCTACCCTGGCATAACAGGAATTTTACCATAAAAACACCCTGCTTGACTGAGGCGACAGATTAGGTTTACTCTTAGAGAACTTATGTCTTCTTCTCAATTATTAGGAAAGGTTTTTGGCGCTCCTGCTGCTATTTTGGAAAAAACCATCCGTACTTCAAAATATATCAGCCAAAGAATTGTTAATAGAAAACACTTAAACCATGCTAAAAACTACTGGAAATCTTTAGGCCCAGGGTTAACAACTGGCGCTGCTGATGATGATCCATCTGGCATTGGCACCTATTCCCAGGCAGGCGCTCAATATGGCTTTAATCTGCTGTGGACAGCTGCTTTTACTTTTCCATTTATGGCTATAGTTCAAGAAATGTGTGCCAGGATTGGACTAGTCACAGGCAGGGGTTTGGCTGGCAGTATCAGGCAGTATTACCCAAGGTGGGTATTACTCTCTGCCACTTTTTTACTTTTTTTTGCTAATTCTTTTAATATTGGCGCAGACTTAGGAGCTATGGCTAAAGCTACTCAACTGCTTGCTCCTCATTTAAGCTTTACTTCTTTAATTTTAGGTTTTACTATTCTGTCTTTAGCATTACAGATTTTTACTACCTATGAAAGATACGCCAAATACTTAAAATGGCTGGCTTTAGTACTTTTGGCTTATGTTTTTTCTGCTTTAAGTGTTAATTTAGACTGGAAAGAAATAATAACCAAATCAATCATCCCTACGCTCACCTTTTCCAAAGATCAAATCTTTTTGATCACTGCAGTACTTGGTACAACCATTTCCCCTTATTTATTTTTTTGGCAAACTTCTCAAGAGGTAGAAGAGATGATTTTAGAAGGGAAAACTACTTTAAAACTCAGACAGGAAGAAACTACCTCTAAAGAGATTAAAAATATGAGGCTTGATGTTTGGTCTGGGATGTTTTTGTCCAATTTGGTGATGTTTTTTATTATAGCTGCCTGTGCTGCTACCCTTTTTAGCCATGGTGTTACTAATATAACCAGTGCTGAACAAGCTGCGGCAGCTCTAAAACCTTTAGCAGGAGATAAGGCCTACTTACTTTTTGCCATAGGCATTATTGGCACAGGAATGCTGGCTGTTCCAATCCTGGCCGGATCTGCCTCATATGCCTTATCTGAATGTTTTGGCTGGAAATTAGGGCTTTATAGAAAATTAAAAGAAGCTAATGCTTTTTATGGAGTGATTATCATTTCAACAGGGATTGGGCTGCTCATAAATTTCATAGGGCTTGATCCTATTAAAACTTTAATCTACTCAGCTGTTTTGAATGGTTTAATATCTCCTGTTATTTTAATCTTAATTGTTTTAATGAGCAGTAATATTAGGATTATGGGTAAGTGGGTTAATAGCAAATTAGTTTCTATACTTGGTTGGCTAATTACTTTAATTATGGCACTTGCCGGGGTAGCCACTATTATTTCTTTTGTATATTAAAAAGTTAAGTTTAGAGTTTTTATCTTTCTTTCTCTACTCCAACTTTTAATCTCAAGTTCTCTTTTTAGAGCTTGTGAATGGGTGAGTAATTCCTCTTGATAAAGTAATCTAACTACTTTATGTGATCTGGTGTATCTACCACCTTTTCCCTCTTTATGCTCAAGCAGCCTTTTTTCTAAATTATTAGTTATCCCAGTATAGAAACTCTCATCCTTACAAAGCAAAATATAAACAAACCACATGAAGTCATTATATATGCTAAGATATGCTCGCGGGGAAGTGTAACGGCTGCACATCAGGCTCATAATCTGAAGGCAGTAGGTTCAATTCCTACCCCCGCAACCACGCACCATTCGGTGCATGGCTGCGCCAGCAGACATAGCAACGAAGGTAAGTGAGGGGTATACCGACTGGTATGCCCCTTCTTTTTTAGGTAAAATGTATTCGTGAAATTCTATTATGTTTATGTACTTCAAAGTTTAAAGCTAGATTGGATTTATGTAGGTTCCACTAGTAACCTCAGGGAAAGATTTAAAAGCCATAATAATGGAGAAAATTTCTCTACTAAAAGCTACAAGCCTTTTAAGTTAATTTTCTATGAGGCATATCTTAGTAAAAAAGATGCCCTAAGAAGAGAGGAATATTTTAAAACAACTAAAGGCAAAACTACACTCAAAACAATGCTCAAAGAGTATTTTTCTTCTTAATGTTATACTTAAATTAATGAATCAAAGAGGTTTTATGCCAATTTTAATAGTTTTAGGATTTATCCTTATATTCGGAGTGGTTGGCACAACATATTACTTAGGTAGATTTAATTCTAAGCCTCAAAGGTCTAATGTCGAATCAGTACAACCAAGCTATAAAGTAATCTACTGTTTTGGGCATTCTGGAACAGTCGATAATATTAAAATAAACAATGGTAAAATTATTCCACCAGATCGTTCCGGAACTTTAGCTTCTTCTACTTACGACTACAAATGTTATCTGGTTAATGTTGATAATACAAACAAATCTGAGGCATCTATTGCATCTTTAAATAACCTCCCAATTGAATTTACAGAAACCTCAACTGATGGTTATACCATAATAAGGGAGGGGAGGAAAAGTAATCCCAACATAATGACAGGATTGGTCGTTAGTGATATTTACTTAAGCCGTAATAGTGAGGTTAAAAACAAAATAGCTTTTGAGCGTGAAACCGCACCAACTCAAGTTTTTAAATTAATCGGCTGGTTAAAAAAGTGAGTAAACCTACTTTTATTTAAAAAACACCCTCCACCAGCCCAGCCAGTTTGGTAACCTAATTTCTGCTGAATGGCTTGCACCAAGTATTGATTTTAGTTTTTCTTCAGGAATAATTACTATAGTTTCCCCATTTTTACTAAGTCCAAGTTTATTCCGGGCTTGTTTTTCGATAAATTCTGCTGAATTAATCTCAGTTAGTTTCTTTTTCAACTCTCTATTTTTAGCTTCAAGTTTATAAACTATCTCTGCTGCAGAGGATAACCTATCTCCACTCTTAAGAGCATCACTAATTTGCTTCAAAAGATTATAAGTAAATAATAATACCACTAAGATTATGCTTGCCAGGATAACTTTTTTGATCATATTTACAATTCTCTTGCTTGACAAAGATACCCTATAACATTAAAATAGGTGCTATGGTTTCTTTGCGTGATGCCCATCAACAATTTATAGGTCACCTTCAAGGTAAATCCCGTGCCTCTGCTACTATCTTAGCTTATGGCAAAGATATTGAGCAACTGGTTAATTACCTACAAGGATTGAGTAAACTTAACCCTAATGAGGTTCAAACCGAGGATTTACAAACCTTTATGGATGGGTTGGCAAAACAATCTTATACTGCTAAATCAATCTCCAGAAAAACTAATTCTACTAAAACCTTTTTTAAATTTTTAAAATCCTCTAATTTGACTGCTGAGGATCCAGCAAATGGTCTATCTCATCCTAAATTTGAGAATAAACCTCCAAGAATATTAACTAAGCTTGAATATAGAGCCTTAAGAGATGCTTCAAGGGCTGATATCAGAATGATTGCAGTTATTGAACTGCTTTTGCAAACCGGCATCAGGATTGGGGAACTTTCTAAGTTAAGGGTTGAAGATGCTATTCTTACAGATTCTCAAACTTTACATATTCCTCCTTTTGAAGGAACAAACGAAAGAACCATTCCTTTAAATAAGCCAGCTGTTGATGCTGTTGTCAAATATTTAGAAATCAGGCCAAAAACTCCATCTCATTCTTTATTTATCACCAAAACCGGCCGACCTTTGCTGATTAGAAATATTAGGACTGCCATTGACAGATATTTCAGGATTGCCGGTATTAAAGGCGCTAAAGTAAATGATTTAAGACATACCTGGGTAGCCCATCAATTACAATCAGGTGTGCCTATGACTATGGTTTCTAAGCTAGCCGGACATAAAAGACTATCTACTACTGAAAAATACCTTCAATTCATCCAAGGCCAAACAGTAGATAGTAAAGTTAAATTAGAGGAACTCTAAGTAAGTGGGCGGACCAGGATTTTGGTAGGCCCGGAAGGAATCGAACCCTCGTCATGACTGTATAAGAATCAGGTATTAACCATTATACGACGGGCCTGCGGTAGAGATTATATCAGAAACTATCTAGAATTTTGCTCTTATTGCAATTTCTGCTTCTACCTGAGTCACATCCCGGCCAAACTTTAGTCTTGAAAGCTCCTTAATTGCCTGTCCTACAGCCGGATTTAGCATCGCTTTCCATTTGGCCATATCTTTGGTAGTATCGAGAGAAAATGGCAGCATTGGTTCTCCCGAAACAATGGTTTTTATATAAGCATGAGGAGATTCAACATTTACCAAATCCTGTTCAGAAAAAGTTGGAGAAAACTCATGTTGCAGGTAATTTGCATCTGTTACTCCAACTCTGAATGCTACCACTGTACCAACATTACCAAATACTGCATTTTTTAAATCCTCTCCTATTTGACCAATAAACTGGTTAGCCACAGTTAAATTTAATCTATACTTTCTAGCCTCAGATAAAATATCAGAAAAGGTCTCTGTGGCAAAGTTTTGAAACTCATCAACATACAAATAAAAATCTTTTCTTTGATCCATGGCCATATCTGTTCTGGACATGGCTGCTGCTAAAATCTTAGGTACTAAAATCAACCCCAAAAAATTGGAATTTTCCTCTCCTATTTTTCCTTTGGACAAATTCATTATTAAAATTTTCCCCTCATCCATTACTTTTCTTAAATCAAAAGAAGACTGAGATTGACCAATAATATTTCTCATCATTTTGTTGGTCACAAAACGACCAAACTTGGAAACTGTATAATCCAAAACTTCAGATTTGTGAAAATCTGTTGTCTGAGCAATTTGATCAGTCCAATAACGTTTAACAACCGGGTCTTGCACTAAAGGCAACAACTCCCTAACAAAATTTGCATCAGTCATAATTCTCATAACCTCTATAAAGGTAGCCCCTTGCTTGGCCATCGCAGTTAACATGGCATTTCTCACCCCATGTTCAAACCTGGGACCAATAATCCCAGTTTTATTAGGGTCAAACAGTTTATACATCAGTCCAATAATTGAGGCTACCACAAAGTGTTTTTGCTGTTCATTGTAAGCTTCAAGCATGTTTAATCCAAAAGGACGATCCATATCCGAAGGATCAAAGTAGATAACATCTTCCGCTCTTTGAGGTGGAATCAGCTGCAACAACTCTTCTGCTGCATCTCCGTGAGGATCAATAAAACAAAGTCCTTTCCCTGCTAAAATATCCTGCAGCATCATGCTTTTTAACAGCTCTGATTTACCTGTACCTGTTCTACCAATAATATACATGTGCCGTCTTCTATCGTCTTCTGAAACATAAACCGGCCTATCTACCCCTCTGAAGACTGATTTACCTAAATATAATCCTGAATTAGGAATCTTTTCCGGGGCTGGAGCTCTTTTAGAAGACAGCCAGGTGATATATGGTGTTTCAATAGATTTATTGGGAAAATGATACAAAGATGCTAACTCATCTGCAGTTAAAACTGAACTCTTAGAAAACTTTGGCATATACCGGTAAATAAATTCAGTTAAAAAACTTTTTTCAGATCCAACTTTAGCCCCAGAAAAGTTATTATAAGGACCACTAAATTGCTCAAAAGAGGTTTTAATATTAGTCAAATGTGCTTTAGCTGAATCAACTGATGTGGATGAAACTACAACCCTAATAATTGTTTCAAAACCGCTTTTGGAAATTTTCCCTTCTACTGCTTCCAACTGTTTAGCATCCGGAGCAGCTTTAGGAGCATTTTCTTTACCCGGGTCTTTTTCTTTTTTAACCCATTTTTTACCAGCATCTTTCCAACCACTTCCTGCAGGGGAAATCATAACTTGAACTGCTGCTCCTTCATCCTTTTGCATTTTTGCCAAAGCTGAAGTTAAAGAAGACATGGGATCTGTTGGTAAATCTCTAAAGGTTTTTATAGGAAAATAGTCAGCGCTTTTTAATTTCAGCTCCGCATAAGCAGTTTGAGAGCTTTCAGAGAAGATATTGTATTCAGGCGCTTCTTTAATCTCTGCATCTGGATAAGCTCCATGAATTTGTTTTTCCAGCAAATCCTGATGAGATTTATGTGAGGAAATGAAAAACTTAATTGATTCATGAGTGGCTACTATTTCAAATGAGATGTGAGGTTGAGGTTTAAACTCAGCAAACATTCCACCTGATTTCCGTAAAGAGGCAAAGGTGGCAAATAATTGTTCTGCAGCATCAATTTTAATTTCATTTCCTCTGGGAACTTTAATCTGGAGCAGGACAAACTGCAAGGAGGTTTTTTCCCGTTCTTTGTATTTAATCCAGCCTACTAAATATTTTCTTAAGAAAAGAAATGCTCCAACTGTCAGTAAAATTACAGCCAAGAAAACAACTCCTACCATTATTAAACTGATAAAATCTATTCCTGTACTTTGTGTTACTTCCATAACTTACGCCGCCTTTTTCAAACCTAATTTAGTAAGAATTGATGCTATTTTTCCTTCCCTTTTTTCTGCCTCTTTGATTATATCTGTAATGTTCTCGGGCTTGGCTGTCCTAATGTAAGTTTCTCCCCCACCAAATTCTCCTAAAGTAGTGTCAACAAGTGCTTTAGCATCATGCAAAACTTGACCCCCAACTTTTTCTATATCTCTTAATACATGTGACTGATCAGTTGAAACATCTCGTGGTGTGCTTTGTATACCAGCCTGATCTAGATTTGCCGCAATGTTTTTTTCAACAATACCTATGGGGGCAGGTTCTTGCATAGACTATATTATCTCATACCCGGCAATTCCCCGACTAGTGTAGTATCATCCTGATATGATTTTAAAGATCATTAGAACTAAAGAAGAAGCAAATAATTGTTTTAGTCTGATACTGCAAAAGCCTAAGGATTTCAATTTTTATCCAGGACAATATGTGGATGTTGAACTCAAAAATGATACCAGAGCCTTTACTATCTCTTCCTCCCCTACAGAAAGATTTTTAATGATTACTACCAAAAAAGGTGTTAGTAATTTTAAAAAAGCATTAGTCAAATTGAAGATGGGAGATGATATCAAAACTTCACACCCAGCTGGCACTTTTACTTTAGATGAGTCAACCCCAGCTGTTTTTATAGCAGGAGGAATAGGTATTACCCCATTCAGATCTATGATCAAATATGTACTAGATCAGAAAATAAATACCCCAATCACTCTCATTTATTCAAATTCTGATGATAACTATCTCTTTAAACAAGAGTTAGATGAATGGCAAAAAGTCTATCCAAGATTAGAAATTGTTTATACTAATACCACTAAATCAGGTCATTTAACTACCCTAAATACAAAAAACTTAACATCAAATACTATCTACTATTTAGCTGGATCACATAGTATGGTCAATGAGTTTGAGAAAATCTTACTTGATCTAGGAATTGATCAGATTAATATCCATTATGATAGATTTGACGGCTACTTGTGATAAATAACTTTTCCAACTATCTGCCTTATATCAACTGTTCCAAAGTACCTGGAATCTGTGCTCTCTTTATTGTTATCTCCTGTGACAAAAACCTTATGATCTTGAATATTTTGTACACGCTTAACTATTTCTTTCCCGTTCACTTTAACCACCACTAAATCTCCAACCATTATCTTATAAAACCAGTTGATTGATAAGATATCCTGGCCGCTCTTTAGAGTTGGGAACATGGAATTACCATGAATGGTAAATCTTTGGATTGGCGCTTTCACTTATGAGAAACTATTTCACCCTCTGTAGGATACCCTGAAGAAATTCTAATAGGTTCAAAACCTTTGGTTTTCCAAAAGATTTCAGCAATTTTTTGCACATTGTCCAAAAGCTCCTGAGCAGCCTCTTGGTTAACTTCTTGTCTGACTTTTCCTGTTGATTTTACTATTTTTTCAATTAAGTCTTTCAGCTCTGGATTTTCATTAAAGTGTTCTTCTTTAAAATAATCTGCCCACAAAGTTACTATCTCTTCTTCTACTATTGCTGCATGTTCTTCTTTGACTGCAGTCATTCTGGCAATTTTATGAATATCATCTGCTGCTTCTTGTATTAATTTAGTCATTCTAATGATTGTATGAGCGGCCATTTGAACATTATGAGGGTCATAAATCCCACAAGGAATATCACAATGAGCATAGACAATCTTGGCTGGAAGAAGTTTAATCAATAAATCTAAAACTTTCATTTAATCTATTGTACCTCAATATAACAAGTATCTAAAGACTCTCCAAATATTCTTCTGGTCAAGCTTATGCATTCTGGCTGAGTTTTTCCATAATCCACATTCTGGCAAGTGTGGTCGGACCAACTCCTATCCTATCTGCTTTTTCCCTTAAGGATTGTAATTTTTTGGGCTCAAAGCGGATAGTTAGGGTACCTGTTTTATTAGCCTGATGGAATCCTACTTTTACATCTTTGCCTAATACATCTATTGCATCATGTGTATCCCAAAAATGAGCCTCTTCCTCCAGGGTTTTAAAAGGTTTTATGGGTTTAATTGTGCCTTTTTTAACAAATGTTACTTTCATTTTTTACTTTCTTTTTCAAAATTCTCTTGATATGATAACTTTTCTCTTTTCTTAGTAACTCTTGCTGTTACCAGTCCGTATCTATTTATTCCCTTTCTAATACCCACAACTATTGTAATTAATCTTTGATTGGATGTTTGACCAATCAATAGAGTCCTACCAAACTTCCCTTCAACAGCAACATAATCTCCAAATACCACTTCCAAAACTTCATCCACTGTTACACCATGCTTTGCTATATGTTCAGGTCTATCTTCTTCAATTATTAATTCGTCAACTACAATATCCATTGTAACACATTGTCTTACATTTAATCAAGACTTTAAATGTTCTAAATATTCTTCTGCATCAAAGGTGGCTTTGCAGCCTGCTCCTGCAGCTGTTACACCCTGGCGGTATTTATAATCTGCCACATCTCCTGCCACAAACACTCCTTCAATTGAGGTTTTAGTTTCATTCTTCGCCACAACATATCCCATTTTATCCAGCTTAACTTGTTCTTTTAAAAAATCTGTATTGGGTTTATGACCTATGGCAATGAATACTCCATCAATTTCCAGCTTACTAACCTGTCCAGTCTGAGTATCTTTTAGTTTCACTCCTGTTACTTTATCCTGTCCTAATATCTCATCTACCTGGGAGTTCCATTTAAATTCGATGTTTGATTTAGATTTAACTAATTCCTGTAATGCAGCTTGAGCCTTAAGACTACTTCTTCTGTGTACCACGATCACTTTCTGGCAAAGCTTGGACAGATAAGCTGCTTCTCTCATCGCAGTATCGCCTCCTCCAACAACTACCACTTCCTTACCCTTAAAGAAAAATCCATCACACACTGCACAAGAGGAAACACCCTTACCTCTTAAATGTTGTTCTGAAGGGATATTCAGCCATAAAGCTGAGGCTCCGGTGGCAATAATTAAAGTTTCAGTTGTCAGGTTACAGGTTTCAGTTTTAATCTCAAAGGGTTTAATCTTTAAATCAACAGATAAAACATCCTCATTGACAAATCTGGTATTAAATCTCTCTGCTTGTTTTCGCATGTTAGCCATCAATTCCGGGCCTTGTACGCCTTCATGAAAGCCTGGAAAGTCATCTACATCTGTTGTTAGCATTAACTGTCCTCCTGCTTCTCTGCCTGCCACTACTAAGGGATTTAATCCTGCACGGGCAGCATAAATTGCCGCAGTTAGTCCTGCAGGACCAGAACCAATGATAATTAACTTCTCTTTATCTTTTTCCATTATTTACTGGTAGAGCTAGGAGTTGAAGTTTTTTGTTTGGTAGATCCTGTTGCTTCTTTAGTAACCGGAGTAGCTGAGGCACTGGCTGATGGAATAAAAGAAGACGTAGGTGTTACTTGAACTGCTTGTTCTACATTTGGTGAAACAGGAGGTTGATATTTACTTCTAATCCAAACTAAATAGCCTGCAACCACTACCAGTACCAAGATTACAATAATTATTGAAACATTTCTGTTCATAAATTCACCTCCTCTTTAGGCTAGTGAAGCTATATTAAACCTTTTCCTTAGGTAAAATCAATATCGAAGCGAAAAAACCAACTCCTGCTCCCAAAAGAGCACCTCCTATTACATCTGAAGTCCAATGTTCTCCTAAATAAACTCTAGTTAAACCCATTAATAGTGCTGAACCTAACAGAATAGGCAAACCAAGAATCCTACTAAAAGGGTGTTTTGATTGGAAGATTAAGATACTTAAAAATATAGTCAATATAAATATAGTCCGGGTCATATGACCGGACGGATAGGAAAAATCAGTGTGTACATAAAAACTGGGCAAAGTAGTTGGTAAAACACTTCTATGCAAAAATACTGGCGGGGCTGGATGAAAAAGTACTAATTTGCCAAATATCTCCCCCATTGAAGCTGGAATTATCATTAACCAGCCTAAGATAGGTAAAATTTTGAGTTTTAAAAAAGACAAGAAAGCCATAACTATACATATACCTATTGTTACTTCTGCACTCCCTAACAAACTAAGCCAGGAAAAATATTTATCAAATCTTCTGGAGATATGATCTTGTAATTTTACTGTTGTATCAAAATCTGCTTGCACCCATTTTTCTTTAGCAACTGTGAAAGAATACCAGGTGAAAAAACCAATAAAAAATAAGGAGAGTAAGAGTAATTTAGTTCTCACAAACAATCATTGTACCGTAACTGAACCGGTTAGTGAAGGGTTTAAGTGGTCATGGTACTTATAAGTACCTGCTTGAGTAAATTGCAAAGACTTTTTTTCACCAACCTTAATTAAACCAACTTTGTTTAATATAGGATAAAGAGTATGAGTAGGATGAGGATCAGAATTAACAGTATGGTTTGCTGCATCACCATTAGTCCAGACTATGATATCCCCTACTTTTATGGTGGTATCTTTAGGGGTGAACCCTGCAGATGAGATAGTCACAACATTTTTCTCCATATTGGCGCTATCTGTTGCAGCAGAAGGAGATGCTGAAGTGGACGAAACAGGAGTTTGGGTTGGTTGACTGGAAACAGGTGCTTCTATTGTTTGTTTTGGACGAAGGAAAAACCACCCAACAATTGCTAATAATAGAACTACCACAACTACCATTGTTGTATTGCGAGACATAATATATTGATACTACAATAATCCTTAAAAGTCTACCCCCTGTTTAATATTTGACTGGTTGAGTGATGACCAATTGGCCGGGTAACATACTTAAACTCTGCTCCTACAAATTTAGCACTACGTTTTTTATACTGATTTTGAGGATCTCCATAAGTTGTCGCAATTATATCTGGCTTAATTTCTTGTACAAAATCATCATACTGTTTTTCAGTTGCCAAATATGGAAGAAGGATAACCTCATCTACAAATTTTAAAGCTTGGAGAATTTGGGCTCTTTGTTTTTGATTATGAACCGGACGGTTAATACCTTTAATCTCCTTAATTTTCTTATCACTTTCTAAAAATACCACCAACCAATCCCCTGCTTTCTTTGCTTTTTCCAAAAAAACAACATGACCAGGGTGTAAAACATCAAAACAACCTCCTACTAATACTATAATTTTATCTTTTTTAGTCAATTTAGAAGATTATACCTTAGCAAAAGTAGGGATGATAGAATATGGACATGGAAACTGCTATCCTGGCGGGCGGATGTTTCTGGTGTACAGAAGCTATTTTTAATAAACTTAAAGGGGTTGAATCAGTTATACCAGGCTATACTGGCGGTAACATAGCTAATCCTTCTTATGAACAAGTTTCATCAGGCACCACTAATCATGCTGAGGCAGTTTTAATTAATTTTAATCCTAATGTTATTTCTTTTGGAAAACTCCTGGAGATCTTTTTTAAACTGCATGACCCTACTA
The DNA here is from genome assembly GCA_964393545.1 of uncultured Gammaproteobacteria bacterium. Lineage (GTDB taxonomy): Bacteria > Patescibacteriota > Microgenomatia > Daviesbacterales > UBA10151 > CAYMUB01. The sequence continues at coordinate 44,805 of CAYMUB010000001.1, forward strand.
CTTTAAATAGACAGGGAACAGATGTTGGGACGCAATATAGATCTGCCATCTTTTATCACGATAAAATTCAAAAACAAGAAGCTGAACAAACAATTAAAAAGGTTAAAGAAGCAGTTACTAAGTTAGAAGCAGTTACTAAGTTTTATCCGGCAGAAGATTATCATAAAAATTATTATGAAAAAAACTCCTCTCAACCATATTGTCGAATAGTGATTGATCCTAAGATTCAAAAGCTGTATAAGGAATTTGAAGAGGATGTGAGAGAGAATTAGTATTTAGCTGACGGCCATGGATTTTTCTCTGGCTAGCTTTGCATCAAGTTTTTTTTTGATTAAAAGGGCACTTTTGGCTCTGCGGTCAGCAATTGTTTTATCAACAATCTTTTGACAACTAGGATCTGGACAAATGGTTGAAGTATGAGTTATTACAGAAATACCCAGTTTTTCTTTCCAGCTTTTACCTTCAATTCTTTCTTTTCCACATTCGCTACAAGGATTTGCCATAAGAGCATATTTTAGCAGATTCAGGGATTTAAAACAATATGCGGGTGCCTACGGGCTTAAACGCTCCTTTTTTGGCTTTAGTTCAATTATTTTAGCTTGATAAATCCCAAACTCCCCTGCTGAAAATTCTTTTAGTTTGTTTAACTCAATATATTTATCTAATAAATTTCCCACAAACATTCTTTCTAAATGGAAATTAATCACCAGATAGTCACTATCATTTAATAAATCTATATACTCTTTGATTTTTGGAGAAATACTGGGAAATTCATATAAACGGTTTCTGCCTTGTAATTCAAAATACAGATCAGGGGTTGTTGATAGATAGATTGTTTTTTGAGAGGGAATAACTTTTCTAACTTGCTCACCAAAATTAAGATATAAATTTTTGTGTTGGTTATTAGTTTTAAACTGATCAAGATAAATCTTTAAGTTTAATCCAGCAAGAAAAACCAGTAGAAAAAGTGCTAACCATCCTAAGATAACAAAGGTTTTAGACTTTTTGTCAGTAGTTTGGAAAATCTGGGAAACTAATACAAAACTTCCCATATATATGAAAAAACCGGATATACACTATATTTTTCTGCTGCCACCAGTCTTTAATACTGTCCCTGGCAACTTTAATAGTCTTCTATCTGGGGGTTTTGCTGTTATTAACTGATAACTCAAAAATGGCAAAAATAATTTTATGTTGGGTTATTATCTATCCTCTTTTTGCTGCTTTACTGTTACCTACGTAAACACTTCATTTAATACCCCTTCGCATATGAGTTCCTGCTCGTCTGCTAAATTCAGCTTTTTAATTTTTAATTTGGTGGCTTGAGTGATTTGATTAAAAGACTCTTCGGGTAAATTCCTACTGATAATTTTCCAATCCTTAATATTTAGCTTAACTCCAAATAGCAGAGTGTCTGCCATTTTTTCTACGATATCCAAAGGATCAACCAAATCATCAGATTGATAAATCGCCAGATCTTCTACCCGGAAGTAAAGTTTTGTCCATCTTAAGTCCCTATTTAAACCATAAATTCCAATAATAACTTCTGTTCCGTCTAAGAAAATAACGCCCCTTCTTCCATTCATAATCTCATGATAATAGAGTCTTATCTAACTTGTCAATACTTCGATTTAACTCAGTATTGACCCTGAGCAAAGTCGAATGGGTCAAGAGGTCTTTTTGAGTAATTTTCTGATCTCTGCTAATTCTTTCTCAACCTTGCTCAACTTACTAATAATAGTGCCTTCCATTTTTGCATCACCACTAAAATAATCCATTGGTTGCTCTGTTTCTTGAGCAATTTTTTTAAGTTTGTGAAAGGGAGGAGTACTTCTCCCTTTTTCATAAGAGGAGATAGCTTTATCAGAAACACCAATTGCTTTTCCCAATTCTAGCTGGGAAATATGAGCTTCTTCTCTGGCTTGCCTGATCCTTTTTGCCAGCTCAGCTAGTTTTCTTTGATCTGATTGATTAACACTCATACTCCAATTATACTATTTCCGTGAGTAAAAAAAGAATTAAAGATCTACACCCATCCTTACGCCCCTTAGAGAAACTATCTGCACAAGGCGCAGAAAATTTATCTAATCAGGAACTTCTAGCCTTAATCTTGGGAACAGGTAAACCAGGACAAAATGTGATAGTTTTGGCAGAAAAAATCCTCAAATCCTTTCCTTTGAAAAAACTGGTCAGTGTTAAACTGGAGGAGCTGAAGACTATTCCGGGAATAGGCAAAACCAAAGCAGCCAGAATTAAAGCTGCTTTCGAGCTTGGTGAAAGAACTTTTGCTCCTGCAGCATTGAATAAAGTAATTGTTAACTCAACTAAAGATATCTTGGATCAGGTTAAGGAGATCGCTGATAAGAAACAAGAATACTTATTAGTACTTTATTTAAATGCCCGGCATGAATTGCTGGAGAAAGAAATAGTCGGGGTGGGAAATCTAAATACTAATTTAATTGAACCAAAGGAGATTTTGACCAAAGCCTTACTTTCCCCTTGCGCTTTTTTGATCCTGGCTCATAACCATCCTTCAGGAGACCCAACTCCTTCCAAAGCAGATATAGGATTCACATTTAGAATTCAAAAAGCAGCAGAGATTATGGGTTTAACCTTACTTGATCACTTAATCATCTGTGCTTCTGCTTATTTTTCTTTTGAAAGTAATAAAAGCAGCAAACAAAAATAATAATTTTTCACAGAAAAATAGATACAATGAGTCCTACGATAATTACTAATACAATAATATTGGGAAGACCTGCAATTGCAAGAATACCTAATACTGAGAGTACCCACAGGATAAGCAATACTGAGGCAACTGCTTGAAGTGGACGAGGTAAAATACCTATAGCCCAACCAATCACTGCTAGTATAAGAATTTCCCACAAAGTAACCTGGTGATTATTGATTGTAAAAAGAACGAGATTCGGAATAGAAATTTGAGATAAAGGAGCATACCCAAGAAACCAGAGAATAACAAGAATAATAACGATTGTTGCTAACATAGAATTATTATATAGAAAAAACAACTCATAAGCAATTTTTGGGTGTTTGAAATTCTTCAATTTCTGTTAATATTAAAGAAATAATGGAAACAATCATCTTAGCTGTTGTTGTAGGTTTAGGGATTGGCTATTTTGCCACCCAAAATACTACTTTGATTAGTTTATATTTTGGGCCTTATGCTTTCCCAAATATTCCTTTGTATTTTGTAGTGGTTGGTGCTGTTCTTTTAGGACTTTTACTTGCCTGGGTTTTCTCTTTAGTTAACTCCTTTTCTTCCAAAATAACCTTGCATGGAAAAGAAAACCAAATTAAAGAGAATAAGCGGACTATAGCAGAACTTACCAAAGAGGTTCATCAGCTTGAACTTGACGATGCCCGCTTAAAAGAAAGATTGGGTGAGACAGATTCTAATGATAAATCGCTATAATGAATCTTCTGGCAAAAGCATGGCGGTTTCTTAAATTACCCAAACATATCCAACTTAATATCATGCGGCTTACCCAAGATCAATTCCTAGTTGGAACAACAGGAATTATATTAAATAACAAAAATGAAATACTTCTATTTAAGCATACTTATAGACAAAGTCAGTGGAGTTTGCCTGGTGGTTATATGAAAGCCACAGAGCATCCAACCGAAGGATTGGAAAGAGAGATTGAAGAGGAGTCAGGACTTATTGTAAGTATTGATAAAGAGATAAAAATCAGGGCAGATAGAGAAACAGCCAGATTAGATATTGCTTATATTGGAGCATACATTGGTGGTGAATTTCAACCAAGCAGTGAAGTATCAAAAGCTGAATTTTTCTCTTTTGAAAATCTGCCTATTTTGCCCAAAAATCAACTGTTAATGATCAATCAGGCTCTGCTTCAACCTCTTGAGGGGTAAAGGTGCGGGAATTTGAATTGTGGTTATAATACCTTATGCGATTCGTCCTACTTACCATACTGCTTACCCTTACCACACTGTATTTGCTGTTATTTTCTTACGTTTGGATTGACATTGGAATTATCTACATGCTTGCCCATACCCGCCCTATTTTCAATAACTTATTTGCCTATCGCCTATGGGGTGGCCACCATCAATTGACTCTTTTTATTACCTACCTACTGACAATAACAACATTATTCATGCTTCAGCTATGCGTCTTATACGGTTGGTTAAATAAGGTAAAAGTAAAAAGATTGCTAGTCTTATTTGCAGCTACCTCTTTCCTCTTTGCCTGCTCCTACAATTTTGCCTCACATGACCTATTCAATTACTTATTCTTTGCTAAACTGGCTTGGGTTTTTCATCAAAACCCTTACCAAGTTACTCCCAGTATGTATAACCAAGATCTATGGGTAACCTTTATACACTCAGTAGACTCTATTTATACTTATGGAGTTTTCTATCTTATCTATTCTATGATTCCCATAGCGATTTTTGGGGGTAGCCACTTCACTTTGATTTTTTATGGTCTAAGGATCATGAACTTTTTTTTGTTTTTTCTTGCAGGCTTACTTCTATTGAAGATAAATAAGAGGGATAAAAAGGTTTTTAGCTACTGGTTTCTTAATCCATATCTAATTGTTGAATTGTTAATGAATGCTCACAACGATCTTTTAATGATAGCTTTATTTATCATTTCAATGTTTTTTCTCAACCTACACCAACAGATTAAATCAATTGCAATTTTCTTGGTAACTATCTTTACAAAAAGCCCAAACTTTATTAGTCCTGTTATCCTTGGAACTCCAGTACTTTTGTTAAATAAGAAAAAAAGGCCATTTTATTTTAAAGTGGCAAGTCTTGCCTTATTTCTTTTTTTGACAATAGCTCCTTCACGTCCTATCCTTAACTGGTACTACACTTGGATTTATATGTTTTTGCCCTTTGCTAAAATTAAAACCTATTCATGGATCTTAATTTACATCATGGGTTTAATGCTGCTTTTGAAGTACCAGACTTTTCTCTATCCTTGGGCTGACTTTATAACCTGGATAAATATCTTCACTAAAGAAATAATGATTATACTCACTGTAGGGGTTGTTTTGATTGAAATAGGCAAACCAAAATGGTTTAATTCAAACAAATAGTATTTGCTCCCCTGAGTTGAAGAGGTTAGGACTGGAAATTAAGGTTTATTTAATTCCGATTTTCCAAATTCCTTTTTCCCTAAAAGCTGGTATTGTTTGGCGTTTTGCTGCATTTAAAATTACCGGTGCAGGTTTCTTTTGTCTGGCTGCATATTCAGTAGCCTCAATAATTTTATTTCCTTCAAGATAGGCAATTCTTTTATGCAAAGTCTCCATAAGGGCAAGCGAGACTATTTTTTCCATTATCTTAGGTTGCTTTTTGTTACGAAACTCATTAAAGGATTGATAATAGATTTGTTTTTCTTTATCACGGATAATTATTCCCGGGAAACCCAGAGCGTATAACTGATAATTTATTAGCAATCTGCCAATCCTTCCATTACCATCTAAAAAGGGGTGTATTGTCTCAAATTGTAAATGAAACTTAGAAATCTTATCTACAAAGTAACTTATATGATCACTTGAGTACTCAATCAAAGCCTCCTTAAGCATCCGTTCCACATGTTCTGGAGCAGGTGCAATATGAGTTCCCACTCTGACATACTCCCCTTTTTTACGGAGTCTGCCAGCAATGCTTTCATCAATATTGCCAATCAACATTTGATGCAAAAACAAGATAGTATCTTTGGAGAGTTCCTCTGAAGATTTGGTTTGGATATATTCCATTACCCTTGCCAAATTTTTAGCTTCAAAAACTTCCCGTAGATTCACATTCCTGGAAACCTCCATCTCCAAAAGTATCTTTTCTGTCTCTTTAAGGGTGAGGGTAGAATTTTCTATAGCATTTGAGTTATAAACACTTTCGGCAGTTTCAGCTTCATCAATAATCTTGAGTAAAGAATTTTTACCAATTTTTAAACGGTCGTATTGTTTTTTGAGAGCTTCTATTCTTTTTTGGATTAAACTAGATGTTGACATAACTTGAATATCATATCATATTCACGTTATTTTGTCAATTTAACGTGAATCTAGTGCCATTTGCGGGATAAATTCACGTTATTTTCCCCTGATTGACATATTCAAATTATTTGGAGCGATGGGGGCAACCAGCCCAACAGCAAGGCCTGCGGATTCCTTCTATAAGCTCCGCGCGTACTCGCTCGACATGCTGTTTTCTCGTCTCCGGTTTCTTGACGGATGTAACCCAGCAGATCCATTCATTGCGCGCAAGTGGTGTAATATCCTCCCATGCTACCCGCGCAGCAGGCGTTGAAGTAAGAACTTTCCATAAATCCTCTGGCACGCTGTGTACCACACCAGCAGAGATTCCTTTTTTCGTCATAACATTATTTTACCAAATCTCAACTTTTTGGTTCGTCGTCAAGCTTGGCTCCCCCGCGTGGATTCGAACCACGAACCTTGATCTTACAAGCGCCCTTCTGTTACCAAAAGACTTGGACTATCTTATCATCCCTTTCGGGAGTCAGGTATATAGTCTCTACACATTTACCCCGCCAAGCGGAG
>CAYMUB010000002.1:0-7535 GCA_964393545.1 uncultured Gammaproteobacteria bacterium
CATCAGCCATATCTAAAATAATTCTAGCAAAATTCTTACGTTTAAGATATCGGCAAACTATCCCTATATGTTATATAATCCAATTAGAGCTTATGAATATTGAGAAGATTGGTAAAAATCTAAAGAAAGCCAGACAGAAAAAAGAATTAATTCAGGTGGAAGTTGCCCAAAAGGTGGGAATTCATCCTAATTATTACGCAAAGATCGAACGGGGAGAGATACAACCTGCATTAGATACTTTGGAGAAGATATTTAAAGCTCTAGGTGTGAAATCTTCTGATATTTTACCCTTTTAGTTACTACTTCTGACTTTTCCGATTTTCTTGGCCGTTTTCTCCATAACTTGCACAATAGATTCAGAAGCATCCTGCATTTTATTAAGAATTTTAATCGCCTGTTCGCGATCAGCCGGTAATTCAGGATGATTAGTCTTTAAATACTCAATTGTTTTCTGAATGTCTTCTTCACTGTGTTTTATGCTCATAATTGTTCGTATTGTAGCAAAATTTACAAAACCTTGCTCAATTTTAAGAAATTAAACATTTCTAGGGTTGTTTCTTTGTCTTCAATTCTTCTCATAATCTCACGACTGTGCGTTTGAGAAAGGATGTTCAAGCTTCCTTCCCAAAGCACCTTTCTATCTAAAATAGCCAGTTTTCGGTGATCGTTACCTACGCACAGTAAAACTTGTATTCCTAGTTTTTCACAATATCTAATTTCATCTTCCGACTGATATTCCATACTAAAATCATGTTCTTTCGGATCTCGGGTAATAAAGTAAATTTTTACACCTCTGGATAGTAATTTATTTAATACAAGCCAGAGGGTCTTCATTCTTCCAGTAGTAACATATGGACTTTCAATGATTACTTCTTCTTTGCAGTTTTCTAAATCTTTAATGAAAGCTCTGTAGAAAGTATTTTCGTCATGAAGTTTGGAGTTAAACATTTGTATCTTCCTCCTTATTTTCGGGATGAATTATGATTACTTTTCCGTTATAATACGTATGTCCTAGTGCCTGAAGCTTTTTATAGGTTTGGATGAGGCTCTGGAATATGGTGTTCCATCCTAGTCTGTCTAGGCGCACATCGTAATAAATTACTAAGCAATTTGAAGCTAAATACGACTTATCTAATATTATCTACTATATTCATATATAGTTAGTGTATAGGAGATGAATTTCCTTTGCAATTGAACTTTAAATGTGATATATATAAGATAATTAAGTTAAATATGTTAGATAGAGATTCAGGAGTTCACTTTGATCAAGATCCAAATTTAAACAGGCCTCTTAGGGCTGAAACTCGTGATTGTATGCAAAGATTCAGAAACTCAAGAGAGTTTGATTCTTTTCTTCTCAATCAACTAATTCATGGAAGATCTGATAGAAAAGCTGCGGAATGGGGATCTAGATTCGTTGATAGAATCACTGGTACGTCAACTCCTGCTGAAGCTGATGCAATCCTACTGCCTTGGGTAAATTGGTCAAATATTTACACACAACTAAGTAGCGAGTATTCCAGAACTGGTGGGGGGCAATCTAGTTATGACGGTATGCAAAGAAAATTTGCTGAAGCAGGTATTTCTCCTGAACTTAGGGAGCAAATGGGAGATATGAGCGCAGATAATTTCAGATTTAATGCAGAATTTTATCTTTTCAGATTTACTGGAGCAATGAAAGGAGTAATAGACATGATGGAACAATTACCTCGGGCTGTTTTAGCTGAAACAGTATTTAGAGTTCAAAGAATAATGAGGCAACCTTTATATCCTGAAGGGGGATTAATACCTGAAGAAGGTAGTAAACCGAGAATAAGAAGGATTGAAACACAGGAAGATTTTGATGAACGTCCAGAAGACGAAGAACAAGGAATTATACCCCTAGGATCAACAGATTGTGCTTGGGGTGTTTGGAACAGGGTTGAGGTGGATTCTCGTGTTACGATTGTTCCTACGGGAGATCATGAGATAGATGCTGGTGATTGGGGTTGGAAACCTGGAGAAAGCGGTACAGTTTATGGCTATAGCCCAATGGGCGCAGGAGACAGAATGCTATTTCAACCTGCAGTAGATCATATTGCACTTTTAGTTCGAGATGTTAAAACATACTTTTTGAAATCCGCTTTGATTAGACAAATACAACTGGTCTCTGATCCCCTCTCTCTACCTAACGGTAGATGAGCTTTTTAAATCCTTCAACTATTGCGGCAATTTGGTCATTTTAAGTGAATTATCACGACTTTTCCGTTATAATACGTATGGCCTAGCGCCTGAAGCTTTTTGCAGGTGTGAATTAGGCTCTGGAATATGGTGTTCCATCCTAGTATGTCTAGGCGCGCAAAAAATATTATTTGTTAATCACTTGGGTTACCAGGTGTTGTTTGCCTTCTATCTCTAACCAAAAATCTAACCTTTTTTAAGAACTCAGGGTCCTTTATACTTGTAATGGGAAAGATCTTACCTTCTTCATCTGACCAGTTACCATAGGATAAAATATTAACGTTCCTTCTTTCACGCTTTGTCTCAACGTTCGGTTGGGCAATATATAGCTGCGCCTCATAAACAAGCGCGCATTGCATATTTGCTGATTGTTCTGAATTTAGGTTATTAAGTTCTATACGAATAGACATGGGGGGGGCAAAACCCTGATAGGACCACACCAGAATTCGACCCTGAGGTAACCCTTCAACCATAAGTGGCATAATCCTAAATGGAGTAGGATATGGACTGGAACCCATTTTTATTGGCCTTGTTTGAGCGTGCTCATATTGATGAAAAAGGCCAAATAGCTGGTTTTGTCTTGCATAAATTGTGTCAAGTGATGGTTGTCTTCGCTCAGCTCCTGAATCACTCATAGTAAGATGATTATATATTATCTAAGAACCTGGTTAAACCGTTTTGATTCTCACACTCTTCTCTCAAACTTCAGCTACTTGACTAATTGTACATACTGTTGTACATTGAACTTATGACCAGTTTAATCTCTATTTCTGATGTTAGAGCCAGGTTACCTGATTTGGTTGATAAAGTTAACAAAAAACTGGACAGGGTTACAATTACTGTCAACGGCAAACCAAAAGCAGTTCTTTTAAGCGCTGAAGAGCTTGAATCAATTGAGGAAACTTTAGAAATATTATCCAATCCAAAACTGATGAAAGATTTAAAGAAGGCAGAAAAAGAAATAGAGGAAGGTAGATACATCACCCTTGAAGAGCTAAAAAAAGACCTGAAATTAGATGTTTGAAATTAGAATTTCCAAAAGAGCTGAAAAGAAAATCAAAAAGCTAAAAAAAGTTTATCAAGCAGCAATACTTTCTGCATTGGATGAAATTAAGGAAGACCCCAATTTAAGTAAACCTTTATCTCAAGAATTAACTGGAAAATTCTCATTCCATTTAAGCTTTTACAGAATTATCTATAAGGTAAATCAAAAGGATAAGATTGTTACTGTTTTAGACATTGGACCAAGATCAACTATATACAACAGTTAAATGAATTGGCAGTTTTTTTTATTAATCAGTATTTTAGCAGAAGCCTTTGGAAGGGTTTTTCAAAGATTTGTGTTGAAAAACAATACCTCAAATCCAATTGCTTATGCTGTTTGGTTCCAGTTTTTAACTGGTATTTTACTTTCAATTTATGCTTTAATACATGGGTTTAAGATACCAGATAATCTTTTAACTCTACTTCCTAATTTAGTTTTAGTATCTGCTCTCTATGGCCTAATGAGCATTTTTATCTTTAAGGCATTACAACAAACAGAAGCTTCAATATTTACTATTTTGTTTAATTCCAGAGTGATTATTACAGTTTTAGGAGCAGTTATACTTTTGAATAATCCTTTTACCTTAAGACAAATTTTAGGAACAATTTTAATTTTAGCCTCTGTTGTGGTAGTTTCCCTTAAAAAAGAAAAACTACAGTTTAGGAAGGGAGAAATATATAGTCTGCTGGCTGGATTTTTTCTGGCCTGTGGAGTTATTAATGATTCTATTATTTTAAAAGAATTTGATGTAGTTACATTTTCAGCCATAGCATTTTTTATTCCAGGAATTTTTATTTGGTTAATCAACCCCAAATCAACTGGTAAAATCCTCGCTCTGCCAAAAGATAAATTTTTTCCCAATATAGGGTTAATGGGATTAATTTATGGGACAGCATATACAACATATAATTTTGCTTACTTTTCCTCCCAAAATGCAGCCAAGATTGCAGCTATTTTCCCAATCACATCAGTTTTAACAGTTTTAATTTCTATGGTTTTACTTAAAGAAAGACAAAAAATGTTAATAAAACTTCTAGCTGCTATAATTAGCTTCATTGGAGTTTTATTAGTAAGTTAAAAATTCCGCGGGCCGCTAGCTCAATGGTAGAGCAATTCCCTCTTAAGGAATAGGTTCTGAGTTCAAATCTCAGGCGGCTCACAGCTTATAGTTAGTTACTCAAAAATCCTTGTTCTTGGGCAGCGATGAAAGCTAGAGTTCTGATAGTTGGGCTAATTGCAGTTTTTACCACCTCTATATTCTTGCTTCTTTCCAGTAAAAACAACTTTCTTCTTGATAATTTTGAACCCATATCTGAAATTCCTGGATTTACTTTCCAGACACGGGTTCCTCCAAAAATTTCTACCATTCTTTCTACTGCCTGCTTTCTAAATTGTTGATCTTTACCCTCACCACTTTTTTCTATCAATGCTTCCATTTCTTTAAAAATATCTTTCATTGCCTCTTTGACCCTTTGTTTTTCTCCTTCTGGATCATTCCAAATGTCATAATCTAAACCATGTAACGCTCCAAACACCGTCACTAATGGACCTGCTGGTTTTTGGTCTTGCGGAATATCATTATCAACCTCTCTTAGTTTTATTGATGCTACTGCATTTCTTAAAATAGTCCGCTGATTTCTTGCAAAGGCAGCAATGGGATGAAAAATAATATTATTTGAGATTGCCATCTCCCAAGGTTTATAAACATGCATACCTTCTTCAGTATCACGGAGAAGTTGGGGAGCAGTTGCAAATAAACGGATGTTGTTAATAGCCCCCAAAGCTCCGGCTGTTTGAAATATTTTATTGATAAATCTTCTTCTGGTAGAGAGCCGGGGATTTGAAGCTTCTTGTAAAAAGTTTATTCCTCCGGCAACACCCATCCCAAAAGAAAACATAAACTCTGCCATATCTTTATATGCTAACCAGTTATTCTCTAGGTCACTTTTGGCAACTTGTATATTCTGGTCTTCAATATCCCAATCTCCAGGAAATTCCCAGTAACGCAAAACTGCTTCATGTGCTAGATCCAGATGCGTAGGATAGTTATCATGGTTTTTGGAATATAGCTTATGTCCAACAATAGATCCCATGGGTATATCTGCATCTACAATAAAGAATCCTTCATTATCAGTCCGTGTGTTAAAGGGATCACCTGGAAAACTAAACATATCTCCTGTAGTAAACGCAAAAGGAGGACGATCAAATAATGGGTCATAGTCTCTGCTATCAATTAAAACTAAGCTGGGGTTTAATCTTCTTAAAGCATCAATGGTTGATTTTGGCCAGATACGGAAACCCGGATACTTTTTATTATCCTTGTATTGTTGTTCAAATTTTTTATATGCTTTTGACCCTTCAGACCCCACCAGGTGAAAACCAAATATTGGGATTATTTTTTTAAAAGCCTGAACTGTCTCCTTTGGGGGAACTGCTTGAACTTCAGTCATATACCTTATATTAGCAAACTCAGGTAAATTTCGCTTTAAAAAATACCCCTGCCTCTTTTTTACTATCACCTACTTTCATATTAAAAAACTTGCTGATATTAATATGTTAGGACAAAATGCAGCCTTGATAGAAGTTACAGCCACAGGAACTTTGCAAAAAAGAATTTACCTTAAAAATAGTGGGTATTTATACATGATTGTTAATAATACAAGCTCTCAAGATTTTGATAAATTTGCTTCCAGCTTTAAATTTACTCAGTAAGCAGTCTTTGACAACTTAGTTAATTTGTAAGAAAAATATAGCAATGCCCAAAAATTTTAAGCAACAATCAGACCTGGATTAATTTTATATACCAGGGGAATTATCAAAATCCCTGGCAATCTAACTTCTTAATGAACTGAAATGATAACAGCTCCAGATGCCTGCCGTGAAATGTGTCATCAGGAAGCAAATTTTGATAAATGCAGTTCAGGCGGACAAGTTGATGATCCTTCCCGTACAGAGGTTTTGCAAAAAGCTAAGGCAACTTTAGGATGTGACTCCCCTGATTCCTGCCGTTCTCTTTGCCAGGAAGAAGGAAACCGCCAAAAATGCTCTGAGTTTGCTAAAGATTCTGGTCTCCGTGGCGGTGAAAAAAGGGTTGGGCCAGGAGTAAATGTCACGGTAGTATACTGAGTTCTTAATATTTTCTCTCATCAATAGCTATTTGTCCTAATAATCCTATTATGCCATTTCTACCTGCAGTAGTTGAGTAAACAGGACACCTCTCATCTGTAGCGGGAAAAAGTACGTAAACCCCTGGCCCCATATAACAAAAGGAAGTATCATCTCTTCCGATATTAAATCTTCTGGTAATTTGTCCAAATTCCAAAGTCTCCACTCTATCATCATTTATTCTAAATTTTCTAATTCTCAACAGAGTTTCCTGAGGATTATTATGACAGATTATAGAATAATAATCTCTCCCTCTGTTAAGAAATGTTTCTATAGTATGTTCTGTATCAATTTTCAGTATGCCTGATAAGGCTACTTTTGCAGTATCTAAAAGTTCTTGTACTGTATAACAGACTTGTTCTTGGTTAAGATTAGTATCATTTGCTGGTACATATAATTCCTGTTCAAACCGTTTAGGAAATCCTATTTCTCGCTGTTCTTTAAAAATTTCCTCTGCCTCCCTTACAGCATCAGCCTCAGCATCAGGGAGTAAAGGATGATACCCTTGCTGTTTTAGCCTGTCTCCTTCTAAATATGCTGCAATTTCTTTATGTAATTCAGGATATCGCTCATTTGCCATTGAGGAATTATACTCTATATGAAAGCTTATTTCCACTAAACTATCTCCGGATTTTACCCGGTGATGATCAAACCCTTTTTTATTAAATAAGCTTTAATTATGGACAGCTAATCACTAATTTATCTCCTGGATGAATCGCACTTTTACTGTACCCTAGAGCAGATTGAATATCTAAAAAGTATCGGCCGTTTCCACAGGCTCTTTCAGAAATCTTCCAAAAACTATCTCCTTCTTGCACAGTTACTTCAACTTTTCCATTAGTATCAGCTAGTGTTTTCACTTTCTTTACCATGACAGCTGGTTTTGAAGAGGCGGAGGCTACTGGACTGGCATTTACTTTGCTACTCTCTATAACACTTGGGTTGGGAGAGACCAGGTCAGCAATCTGACTTTTCTCTTTATCTTTGGAACCATTGCTCATTAAATATATCCCACCTCCCACTGCGAGTAAAACAATTGCCAAACCAATCCAAACTCTGGATTTATTAAGTAAAGAATCAACTTCTAAATTAAGATCCTTATTAG
>CAYMUB010000003.1:0-17878 GCA_964393545.1 uncultured Gammaproteobacteria bacterium
TAGAGAAACTTTTTGAGCCTCAAGAAGTATTTAAATTTATTCAAAAAGAGGCAGGAATTGATGATGTAGAGATGTATCAAACTTACAACATGGGACAAGACTATGCTATTTTTGTTCCAGCGTCAGATGTTATCAAAGCTCAAGAAATAATTTCTCAAAATGGCTTTGAAAGTTTAGACGCAGGATATTTGGAAATGGGTGAAAAAAGAGTAATAATCAAGCCAAAAGATATTATTTTTGAAGGTAAAACTTTAAATCTCCGTTAACCCCGATTAAATCGGGGTTAACTACCTTCTCCTTTGCGGGTTTTAGGAATTAGTATTTCAGATATTGAATCACCATTATAAACACAATTTATTGCCTCTGCTAAAAGACTGGCAACAGATACTATTGTTACTTTAGGATTTTCTATTATTTCAGCCCGAAGTGGCACAGAGTCAGTTATGAAAATTTTGTCCAGCAGAGAGTCTGATATTCTTTTTGGTGCTGGGTCAGAAAATAATCCATGAGCAACAGCAGCAGACACACTCTTTGCCCCCCGTTCTTTAATTAATCTGGCAGCCTCGTAAATTGTTCCTGCTGTATCAATCATGTCATCAACCAGCAAAACATCTTTACCTTTTACATCTCCAATTATATCCAAAGCCCTGCTGTCATTTTTCTTCCTCACATCTCTTTCTTTAAAAACTATCGCCAAACCTTGCGCGTCTAAAAGCTCCGCATAAAATGTGGTTTTAAGCACCCCTCCTTTATCAGGAGATGCTATAACTAAATTATCCGGACTAAATTGTTTTTTAAGTTCAGGAAGAAGTGAATAACTGCTGTATAAATTATCCCAGGGAATTTTTACAAATCCAGGTTCTTGTTCAGAATGGATATCTATAGTCAAAATCCTGTCTGCCCCGGCGTATTCAATTAATCCGGCTACCAAAGCAGCAGAAATTGGAACACGGGACCTGTCTTTTCTATCCTGCCTTGAATATCCAAAATAGGGAATTACTGCAGTAATTTCAGAGACTGATGCTCTTTTGGCAGCATCAATCATCAAAAGTAACTCCATCAAATTAGAATCAACAGGAGGACAAGTGGGCTGAATTATGAAAACATCCCGTTTTCTTAAGTTTTCAGGAATAATAATTCTTTTCTCACCATCTGCAAAAGTAGAAACAGTTTCATGAACAGTTTTTCCCAGAATTTGACCAATGTCTTTTGCCAATTTTAAATTGGCGGTTCCGGTCAAAAGTACAAAACCATTATTATTTGGCATGCTTTATAATTCTATCAGAAAATTCCAGCTTTTTCAGGTTTTCCTTTATTCTTTTCTCTATTGGGTATTCTGATGCTTTAAATTTTTTACCTGTTATCTTTTCAAAAATTGTAATATATCTCTTACTTACTTGAGCCATAAATTCCTCAGGCATTTTTGGCATTTTACCATCACCTTTGTAGCCTCTTTTTGCATACCATTTTCTTAGAAATTCTTTATCAAAATTCTCCGGTTCTTCTCCAGAAGAGAACTTTTTTTGATAAGAATCTTTAACCCAAAATCTGGAAGAATCAGGAGTATGAACTTCATCAATTAAAATTAACTTACTACTGCTATCTAAACCAAATTCATACTTGGTATCAACAAGAATAATTCCTGCAGAGTTACAAACCTTTGTGCCTTTTTCAAAAACTGCCAAAGCTGCTTTTTTTATTTTTCTCCAGAGAGCAGGAGAAACCGATACTCCGTTCTTTAATTTAACTTTCCCGTCTAAAATATCTTTTTCAGTTAATCTTTCATCATGTCCTGCTTCTGCTTTAGTAGTAGGAGTGATTACAGGAGTTGGTAATTTTTGATTTTTCCGCAAACCATCAGGAAATTTTATTCCATAAATTACTCTTTCACCTTTTTCATATGAGCCCCAAATAGAAGTATCTGTCACCCCGGTAATATAGCCTCTCACTACCATCTCTATAGGAATAAGGGTACAATTTTTAACTATCATTACATTTGGATCTGGTACAGAGATCATGTGATTTTGAATAACATCAGAGGTTTTTTCAAACCAAAATTTGCTAAGTTCATTTACGGCTTGTCCTTTAAAAGGAAAGTATCCCAAAACTCTATCAAACGCAGATAATCTGTCTGTAGTAATTATTATTCTTTTGTCACCCAATATATAAAAATCTCTGACTTTGCCCTGATATTTTTGACCAAGTTTTGGCAGGTTAATTGTTTTGAGGGCAAGAGGAATACTATCTAAAATTTTCTTAGTTTGAATCATTCTCTTTTAAATTGGCAGCCTTTTTTACAACACCTTGAGCTAACTTTTCCTTAAATTCAACTAGTTTGGTTTCTAATTTTTTATCTGAAGTTGCTAAGATTTGTACAGCTAATATTCCGGCATTTTTTGACATGTCAATTCCAACAGTAGCAACAGGAATACCAGAAGGCATTTGTAAAGTTGCAAGCAAGGCATCCAAACCCTTTAGCGGTCCATCACCTAAAGGCACTCCGATTACAGGAAGTGGAAAATGAGCAGCAACCACTCCTGCCAAATGTGCTGCCAATCCCGCTCCGCAAATTATTACCTTCCCTTCATTTTTTTGAAAATCTAAAATTAGCTCTAAAGTTCTTTCAGGAGACCTATGCGCTGAAGAAATTGTATGAGTATAACTAACTCCAAATTCATCCAAAATTTCTTGAGCAGCTTTCATTGCTGGTACACTAGAATCAGAAGCAGAGATAATTAAAACTTTACTCATTGGTTTTTATCTAAGTTATCAATTTTTTCAACTATTGTCAAAGCCTTTTTTGGAGCATTCCCTACATGGGATTTTGCATCTAATAGATTTTTAATTTCTTCCGAGTTCATATATTTTTTAATTTCTTCGTTATTTATAAGTAATCCTTCTAACGGATTTTCTGATCCAGTTTGTATATCTGTCCACGCTTGCATCGAGATTGCTCTTAAAACCTCATGCATTTCTTGCCTGTCTGCTCCTTTTTTTACAGCCGTTATTATTATTTTTTCAGTTGCTGCAAAGCTACCATACTTTTCTAGATTTAAATTTATTCTTTCTACATTAATAACCATTCCGGAAACTAATTTTTCTGCAGTTTTTAATATTTCATCAATTATCAAAAAACTCTCTGGCATAATTACTCTTTTTGTTGATGAATCGTCTAAAGTTCTTTCAAGGTAGGAATATGTAGCATTCTCTAAAATAGCTGCTGGGTACTGATTCAAAATTCTTGCCAATCCACAAATTTTTTCACTATTTATTGGATTTTTTTTAAATGGCATTGCTGAAGATCCAACCTGTTTACTCCCAAATGGTTCTGACCATTCACCATATAATGGAGTTTGTAAAATTCTAAAATCATTGGCAAATTTTGCTAAAGACGAAGCAATAGAATTTAAAAGAGTGATGATTAAATAATCTGTTTTTCTTGTATAAACTTGAGTCGAAACAATATCCGCCTCAAGTCCTAACTGCTCCATCACTGATCTTTCCATTCTTTCCGGATCATCTAATATTTCTGTATAACTTGCTGCTGAACCAACGGCTCCTTTCATCCCTTTTGCTTTTAAATTTTGTTTTACGAATTTTAAAATCTCTAAATCTTTTAATAAGTCTTGTGCATAAAAAGCAAATCTATAACCCAAGGTTGTAGGCTCTGCTGGATTTAAATGTGTATAGGCCAAAACTGGAGTATCTGCATATTCTTTTATTTTAACTGCAAAACCTTCAATTACTTTTAACAGTTTACTCTCAACAATTTCCAACCCTTGCCAGTACCTGATAGTTTCTCCGTTATCGTTAATGTCCATTGATGTTGCACCTAAGTGAATTTTCCCTCCACCAATTTTTGCGTTTTCTGCAAACTCCTTTATAGCTGCAACAACATCATGACTCGTATCCTTTTCTATTTCCCAAATCCGCTCAATTGAAATATTATCAATATTCTCCTGTAAATCTTTTAATTCTTCATCAGAAACAACACCCTGTTCATTTTGTGCTTTTGCTAAAGCTACCCAAATTTTTCTCCAGATTTTATATTTATTCTCTTCAGAGAATATCTTTCTCATTTCTTCTGAGCCATATCGCCATGAGAACGGAGATTGATAATTACTATAGTTTTGACTTTTGACTTTTTCCTTTTTACTTTCCATAATCAGTGTCTAAAAGCTCTCCTTCCGGTAAATATCATTGGTATTCCAAATTCATTTGCTGCATCAATTGATGACTTGTCATTTACAGATCCTCCTTGCTCTACTATAGCACTAATCCCATATTTAGCAGACATTCTGACTGAATCATCAAATGGGAAAAAGCTATCGCTGATTAATATTCCCATCTTTGCAAAAGTTCCTGCTTGCTCTAAAGCAATCTTAGTTGCTCCAACTCTTGAGGTTTGACCAGAACCAATTCCCCGGGTCATTGATAAATCTTTATCAACCACAATCACAGCATTAGACCTGACAGCTTTAACTGCTTTAAAACCAAATTTCATCAGTTCTAACTCTTTCTCGGTTGGCTTATTTTTAGTTACTACCTCCCAATTTTTAAAGTTTTCTTCTACATTATCATCAAAGTCCTGCAACAGTACTCCGCCTGCAAAGTATTTTAGATCCCATCTTTCAGATCGGCTTTGGGGTATTTCACCAAAGGTATAAATACCCATACTCTTTCTAATTCCCTTGAGAAGAGCAAGGGCCTCATCATCAATTGAGGGTACTGCCACAATATCTATATTACCTTCACTTTCATTTTTAAATCTGGCCACAATCTCTGCTGTTTTTTTATCCATTGGTTTATTTATTACAATCACCCCTCCAAATGCTGATACTGGATCTGAAACTATAGCTTTATCTAAAGCATCAGTTGCATCTTGACCTACTGCAATTCCACAAGGGCTTAAATGTTTGATGACTGTAGCAGCAGCTTCTTTAAATTGCCTGACTGTTTCCAAACCTGCATATATATCTCCAATATTAGTACCAGATAATTCTCGACCCCAATGTTTTTGCAGTTTTGCCAAGGGAGAATTAGTTTTGGGAATTAAATATAAAGCACCTTGCTGGTGTGGATTTTCTCCATAACACAAAATAGTTGTTTTTCTTAGGGGAATTGTAATTTCCTGAGGGAATTTTTCTTCTGAGAAAAAATTTCCAATTTGGCTATCATAAAAAGATAAATGGTAAAAAGCTTTTGCAGCCAGTGCTTTTCTAAAGTCCTCAGAATCTTTGTTATTTTTCAAAACTTCGGCAATCTTTTCATAATCCATAGGATCTACAACAACTATAACGTTTTGATAGTTTTTGGCTGCTGCTCTAATCATAGTTGGACCACCAACATCTATTGTCTCAACTCCGGGCTTTTGTTCAAACGGGTAAAGGTTACAAACTACGACATCTATTTGTGGAATGTTTAACTCTTGGGCTTGTTTAACGTGTTCAGGATTAGTCCTGTCATATAAAATACCTGACTCTATCTGAAAACTAATAGTTTTCATCCTACCATCAAAAGAATCTCTGGGATTTCCGGTTATCTCCTCAATAGGAATTACTTCTATCCCATCTTTTTTTAATGCTTCATAAGTTCCACCTGTGGAGATAATTTCATATCCTAACTTTGTCAAAGTTTTGGCAAAATCTGAAATCTCGCTTTTATCATAAACACTTATTAGAGCAAACTTTTTTGCTGTCATAGTATAAATCTATTGATTACATCAGCTACTCCATCATTATCAACTGTTGGTGCTACATAATCCGCAATTGATTTTAACTCTTCCACAGCATTGCCCATAGCTACTTTCAATCCACAAGCCATCAGAAGTGGAAAGTCATTGTACCCATCACCTACTCCTATTATTTCATGAGTATCTATATTTAATAATCTGGCAACTTCCAGTACTCCATGATGTTTGGTAGCCAAAATGTGTGTTATCACCAAATCTGCTTTATCTAATTGCCAAGAAAATGTTTTGTGTGCTGATAAACCAGCTATCTTTGAAAGTTCATATTGCAACTTATCTGCTATATCAGATTCTAAACCCACCACTGCCATCTCAATTGCATTTTGAGGAACCAAATCTGAAACAGTCTCTTTATCCTTACCGCTACCATCTTGAATCCAATAACTTAGATTAAATTTTTTTATTGCTGATATAGCTGCTAACATATCTTCTCTCTTCATCCGCTGTTCTTTTATTATTTTAAAACTCTTACCATCAACTATTTGCGCCCCGCCAGAAATTATTGATGGACCTGATAATTGAAGATGTTCCATGATAGGGATTGAAAAAGATAAGGGTCTTGAGGTAGCAATACCGATGTGCATTAATTTACTCACTTTTTCAATAGCTCTCGTAACTCCATTTGTTGGTAACCCATCTTTTTTGTTTGGTATTAATGTTCCATCACAATCCAATATTAAAGCTTTAAATTTTTTCTTAAGTTGTGACATCTTTTAAGATATCTTTCTTTATAGCATCTTTTATTTCCATAGCCACTCTTTTACCCATACTGATATTTTCTTCAAACAAATATCCGCTATATGGTGTTGCAAAAATGCCAGGACTACCCGGCATTCTGGGTGAGACATCAAAAACAATAATTTCTTTTTTGGGTGGGCCTGCGGTAATAACTGTTTGCAAACCAAATGGTCCAATTACCCCAGGTGACATTAACTGCTGTGACGCCTTTACAAATTTTTCAGCCATTCCAAATGCATCTTCCAAAAGAGATTCTAAAACTGTTACAGCAATATGTCCTGCTTCTTCATATTTAATACCAATTTTTCTAATGACATCTTCTTCGTAAACACTAGGTAGCTTGGTTAAACCTTCAATGTTGGTCTGCCTCCTAGTATCAGTTCCCAAGAGCTCTAATCTTTTATGGAGAGGTGAGTAAAAAAAGTTAAAGTTTACTTGTACTCCAACAATAAACTCTTCTATAACAGCTGATTTAATTTGCTCTTCTGTGAATTTTCCCAACCCCAAACCCTGAGCAACTCCTATTTTATACTCTTCAAAGCTTTCTGCAAAGAAAAATGCCCTTTCAAATCCTCTCATCTTTTCTAAAACTTTGACTATACAAAGTCTGTCGATATCTTTAGGTCCTGTACCGTCTGGTACAGGATTAAATTGTTTTGGGTATCTAATTCCAGCTTTATCCAGTAAATCATATTGGTTAGGCTTAATATTTCTTTCTTCTATTTTTAATAAAAACTTATTTCCAAACATAGGTACTTTGAATTTTTTTTCAATAGCATCATAATCATTGATATATACCTCAAAAGATCTGTGAGGGATAAATATAGAATTTCTATCAACCAATTGTTTTTGTACATCTTCATTTAAAATATCTGAAAATTTCTCAAGTTCTATTACTTCATCGACACATCCTAAGTTCCCTTTGGAGAGGTAGTATTTAGAATAAGTTTTATCTCTACCTTTTTGTACAATCACCAAAGTTTTAAATCCCAAATCCTTTGCTCCCCTGCAAACATCTAAAGCAGAATGAGATCCCAATACTGCAATTGTATAATCTTTCACCTCAGTCTAATACCTCCTTTAATCTATTTTTTTTAATTGCTTCTTTAATCTCTCTGACAATTCTTCGCCCTGTGGACATTGGCTCATCATAATTCAAATAAGTATATGGAGAACCATTAATAAAACAATTAGTTCCGGCCACAATTCTGGCAGAAATTTCTATCACATAAATTTCCTCTGATGAAGTAATAATTGTCTCCAAACAAAAAGGTCCGAATAAACCTTTTTTGGGTATTAATCTTTTTGAAGTTTCCACAACTCTTTCTGCCATAGACATTGCCTCTGCAAGCATTGACTCCCGGACTGCTAAAGGAATATTGGCCACCACCTCAAATGATGGTTCAATATTTAAACCTCTTTGGTTTTTAGCAGGAATTCTGCCTAAAGAATCAACATTTGTTTCATAACGTTTATCAATACTCATTATCTCCACCTTTTTATTTAAGGGAGAATAAAAAAAGTGAAAATAAAGTGGAACTCCAATTACATATTCCTGAACCATGAACTGTGCCTCTTCAAAGCTTTTTAGTTTTTCATCTAATTCTTTTTGATTCCGGGCAGTAAAATAGCCTTTCCCCCCAGCAGCACCATATGATTTAACAATAACCGGTCTATCAATTTTATCTCCTTTTTTAAAACGGTGTGGAACTTTTACTCCTGATTCTTCCATCCAATTTCTTTGCATTTTTCTATTCTCTTCCCAATCCAAAACTAATTTATTTCCAAAGTATGGAATTTTCATTTTCTTGTTTTCTTCCATACCTAAGTAAGCCACAAATGAGCCATGTGGGATTATAATGGAATTTCTTTTTTGTAAATCTTTCTCTAGTTTAGGAAAATCTGTCCATGAGGAAATTTCCAAAACTTCATCAATAAAATTATTATATGAGCTGTAAAGAGGAATTCTGTTGGGAGTAGCCACTACTGCAGTCCTAAAACCTTCATCTTTTGCCCCTTTGAGGATTTGCAGGGCGGAGTGAGATCCTAAAGTAACAATAGTGTAATTTTTAGTTCCCATAACTTATTATATTAAATAGACTACCAAATGTCAAAAACTTATGCTACACTCTTGTCACTTTCAACAATGAAAAATAATGTCTCAGTTATTGTTGGTACACAATGGGGTGACGAAGGCAAAGGAAGAATTGTTGATTTGTTATCTGCAAATGCAGATTATGCGGTAAGATTTAACGGCGGAAATAACGCCGGACATACAATAATTGTAAATGGTAAAAAATATCCTTTTCACTTAATCCCCTCTGGGATTCTACAACCTAAAACAATCGGTGTTATTGCTAATGGCGTAGTTTTGGACCTAGAGGTTTTAGTTTCTGAAATTAAAATGCTTCAGGATGAAGGAAGAAATTTGAAAGGTAAATTATTTATTTCTGACAGATGTCACATAATTTTACCCTATCATAAATCTTTGGACGAAGCTTATGAAAATGCCAGAGGAAAAGAAAAATTAGGAACAACTAAAAGAGGTATCGGTCCTGTTTATGCTGATAAAGTTAGTTATAACGGAATAAGGATTTATGAATTAGTTAGATGGGACTTGTTTGTTGAGAAGTTTACATTTCAAGCAAAAATTAAAAATAAAATATTAACAGCTTTTGACGTTAAACCAGTTAACATTAAAAAAGAATTAGAAAATTTCAAAAAAATGCGGGAAATTATCCTTCCCTTTATTGCGGATACTTTTCAACTTTTACAAGATGCCTTGAGTAAAAATAAGAAGATTCTGATGGAGGGTGCACAAGCAGTACTCTTGGACTTGGACTTTTCAGCCTACCCTTTCTCCACTGCATCAAATGTAGTTGCTGGTTCTGTCAATGCAGGAGCAGGAATCCCACCTCAAAAAATAAATGAAGTTTGGGGGGTAGTTAAAGCATATACTTCAAAAGTAGGCAGTGGTCCATTCCCAACAGAGCTAACAGATGAATTAGGAAATGAGATTCGAGAAAAAGGCAAAGAATATGGTACTACCACAGGCAGACCAAGACGAGTTGGCTGGTTGGATTTAGAATCTGTTAAATTTTCATGTATAGTTTCCGGGATAACAAATATTGCGATAACTAAAATTGATATTTTATCAGGGTTAAAAGATATTAAAGTTTGTACAGGTTACAAACTGAAAGACAAATCTATTCCTTACTCCAGTTGTGGATATCAGGAACTTTTTAAGCTAACCCCCACATATAAAACTCTTCCTGGGTGGAAAGAAAATATAGATGGGGTCAAAAATCTTAAAGATTTGCCAAAAAACTGTCAGGACTATATTAAATTTATTGAAAAGTTTTTAGCAGTCCCAATCAGCATTGTATCAACCGGTCCCTCAAGAGAAGAATATATTCAACTGTGAGCAAAGTTAAAGCAATAATTTTTGATTTAGATGGTGTAATTTTAAAAAGTGAGGAGCTTTGGACTACAGCAGATTTGCTTTTCCTTAAAAACGAAGGCATTGTTGTTGATCAAGCTCAGTATGAAAAAACAATCAAAGTAATGCTTATGGGAACAGCCTTTACTGAAGGTGTTAGGGTATTTAAAAAACATCTTGGATTAAAGGGTGATACAGAAAAACTTCACACTAAGAGAAAGCTAATGGTTGATAGATTCTTGAAAAATGTTGGTCATATTGAAGGATTTACTGAGTTTCATAGTAAAGTAAAGAAATCTCACAAAGTAGCTATTGCTACAGCATTAATAAGATATTTTTTAGATCCAATTGCTACAAGATTTAAGTTACATGAATTATTTAATAACCATGTCTATTCCATAGAAGATATTGGGTTTATTGCAAAACCACACCCGGATATTTACTTACATGCTGCTAAGCAGTTAGGATTGCATCCGTCTGAATGTATCGGTATTGAAGACTCTCCTAAAGGAGTTGAAGCAGTAAACGCTGCAGGAATGAAGAGTATTGCCATAACAACAACTACCACTAAAGACCGATTATCGCACGCAGATTTAGTTGTGGATTCTTTTGAGGGAATAGACTTGAAAAAGTTGTAGAGTCTTATTCCCACTCCATAGTGGCTGGGGGTTTGTTGGTAATAGTTGGTATAATTTTAGCAGATGGAAGAAATTAGTTGGATTATTGAGACTTTTGAAACAAATAGCGGAGAAAAAGTGGTTGATAAATTTATCAAAAAACAGACTCAGGAAACACCGCAAAAAGAATTAGGTATAGCTTTACAGAGAATGAAAAGTTTGACATCAATATAACATCTATGTTATACTCATATTATGAGTAAATGGGAAGATCTGGAAAAAGAATTATTAGCTGATCCTAAAGTCAAAAAAGAGTATGATGGTTTGGCTCCACGCTACGCTGTGATTTCTGCACTGATAGAGGCCCGGCTTAAAAAGGGTATGACACAAAGAGATATAGCAGAAAAATTAGGAACTAAACAATCTGCTATTGCTCGTCTTGAAGGAGGAAACATTAATCCTTCTTTGGAGTTTTTACAGAAGATAGCTCAGGTTATGGGTTATAAACTTACTGTTAGTTTATCCAGATAAATTTATTCCCATTCCATAGTGGCTGGGGGTTTGTTGGTGATATCGTAGACCACACGGTTTACTTCTTTTATTTCATTAACAATTCTGGTTGTAACTTTATCTAACAATTCATAAGATAACCTGGCAAAGTTGGCAGACATGGCATCTTTTGCCTCAATTGCCCTGATAGCAATTGTTTCTCCGTATGCTCTATTGTCTCCCCTAACTCCTGTTGTTTTAATTCCGGTGAAAACAGCAAAGACTTGCCAAAGTTTTTTACTAAGACCTGCTTCTTCTATTTCTTCTTGTAGAATTTGTTCTGCCTTTCTTAAGATATCTAACTTTTCCTCTGTTACTTCTCCAATAATTCTTACTGCAAGTCCTGGTCCTGGGAAAGGTTGTCTCTGAATGATACTTCGGGGTAATCCTACAATTTCTCCGATTTTTCTAACCTGGTCTTTATAAAAATTTCTTAAAGGTTCAACCAGCACTAAGTTCATATTTTCTGGTAATCCTCCAACATTATGATGAGACTTAATTACCCGTGCATGTTTACTGCCAGCACTTTCTATTACATCAGGATAGATTGTTCCTTGAACCAAAAACTTGGCTTTAATTTTCTTTGCTTCTTTTTCAAATATATTTATAAAAGTTTTGCCAATTATTTTTCTTTTCTGCTCTGGGTCTACTATTCCTTTTAAAGCATTAAGAAATTCTTTTTTTGCATCCACAATTGAAACATTCATTTGATAATGCTTCTTAAATATTTCTCTTAAGGTATCTGTTTCCCCTTCCCTCATCAAACCTGAATCTATATAAACAGAAGTTAAATTTTTTCCAATTGCTTTATGAACAAGTAACGCAGCAACTGAGGAATCAACTCCACCAGATAAAGCACACAGAGCTTTTTGATTTTCTATTGAGTCTTTAATATCACGAATAAGATTTTCTACATACTCTTTATTTACTTCTGTTTTTTTAATAGTTTCTCCGCTTAGAGATAAGAAGTTTTCTAAAATCTGATTACCAAACTCTGTATGTACCATTTCAGGATGAAACTGAATTCCATAAATTTTTCTTTTTTCATCCGCCATTACTGCATGAGGTGTGGTTTTAGTTTTACCCAAAGACTCAAAACCCTTAGGGACTTTCACTACTTCATTTCCATGATTCATCCAGATGGCAGATTTTTCAGATACCCCTTTTAATAATCTTGATTCCGTAGCCTTTTCAGTTAACTCAAGTTGAGCTGGACCAAATTCTTTTTTTGTTCCTGTTACTACTTCTCCATTTAAAAGATAGCCTATCAGTTGATGACCATAACAAATTCCCAAAATTGGCATTCCTAAGTTAAACATTTCTTTGTCTACAGTGGGAGCACTCTTATCAAATACATCAGCAGGTCCACCAGAAAGAATTATTCCCTCAGGCTTTAACTGTTTAACTTCTTCTAAACTTTTCTCTGATGTGATTATTTTGCACTCCACTCCAAACTCTTTTATTCTTCTGGAAATTAAATGTGCTGTTTGTCCTCCAAAATCAATTAAAATTATCATTGTTTTAAGTAACTAATTATACTCTCAAAAAAGAATGCTCCATGAGCTTTTTTGATATTTTCCCTTCTCCAATTTGGGTATTGGGTAATATCTACAAACTTTTCAGGGTGTGGCATGAGTCCTAATACTTTACCTGATGGATCAGTAATACCTGCTATGGCATTTATTGAGCCATTGGGGTTTTCAGGATATCTCTGAGTAGAGTAATTGTTTTCATCAATATATCTAAATATTACCAGGTTTTGATCTTCTATTTTTTTAATAGTCGCTTCATCTGCTAAGATTTTTCCTTCTCCATGGTTAACAGCATACCAACCAGTGTGTTCTTTTCCTTTAAAAAAAGGTGAGACATTATTCTTATCAATTGTTAATCTGACCCAACGGCATTCAAAATGACCGCTATCATTAGGTGCAAGGGTGGCATCCATTTTGCCTAAATTTCCAAAAGGCAAAAGCCCGGTTCTTATCAACACCTGAAACCCATTACAAATTCCTATAATTACCCCACCCTTTTTTTGAAAACTAGTTAGTTCATCTTTTAAAAAACTGATTAATTCAACAGCCCAAATTTTACCTGAGGCAATATCATCTCCATAAGAAAATCCTCCTGGTAAGGCTAAAACATCAAAATCTTTTAAACTTTTTTGCTTGCTCCTTAATTCATTAACATGGACATATTGAGGAAGTGCTCCAAACTTTTTGAAAGCATAAAAAAGTTCTACATCACAATTAGTCCCATCTGATTGCAAAATACAAACTTTTATATCTTTCATGAAAATATCTCCTTTATTGGCTTTTGCCAGACATTTTGTAGTTTTAAAACATCAGCGGAGAATAGATTATTAACATAAATTGTTTGTTGCCTTAGAGTTTTTCCTAAAATCTTATAAGGAATATCTTTAAATAACTCTTTTGCTACTTTTTCATTTTCTACCTCAATAATAAAGCAGCCAGATGTTTCATTGAAAATAAAACTATCTTCCTTTCCAAAAGTTTTAATACTTGCTCCCATATTTCCACCAACACACATTTCAAAAATGGCGGTAATTAGTCCCCCTTCTGATACATCATGGCATGACAAAACCCTGTTTGTTTTAATTGCTTTATAAATTTTATCTAACACTTTGGGTAAGTTCTTTAAATCAATATGAGGTACCTTGACTCGCTCTGCTTGTTCAGGATTTATAGTACTCAAATATATAGAACCACCCATATTTTCTAAGTCTTGTTTTCCAACTAATAGAATTGTTGACCCAATTTTTTTAAAGTCAGAGGAGACTGTTTTAGTTACATCAGGAATTCTTCCAAAAACAGACATACAAAGAGTTGGTGGAATATGTAATACAAATCCATCTTTACCTTTGTAAGTTGCAGATAAACTGTCTTTTCCAGAAATTACCGGAATCCTCAAAGCCTTCATAAAATCACAAACCGCCGTCACAGATGCATCTAATTTTCCTAAATATTCTTCGTCTGGAAAAGGCCAAATGTAGTTATTAATTAAAGATGCCTGCTTAAAATCTCCACCCACAGCAACATAATTTGAGATTGCCTCTGTTGCTGCCCAGATACTCCCCCAATATGGATCTATCTTAGTTAGAATTGGATTTAATCCGTGTGAAACAATCATCCCAAATGGCTTATTCAAAATAGGTTTTATAACAGCTGCGTCATTTGGTCCATCCATATAAGTTCCTGTAAAAGGAGGCAAAACACTTGTTCCTTGAACAGTATGATCATACATTCTGACTATTGGCTCTTTAGAATTAATATTCCCATGGGATACAACTTTTTCCAAAATACTTATCCATTCCTCTTCTGATTTTGGCATGACAACCTTGTCATTATTTGTATGGATTCCTGCCTTCGCATGAATGACATTGGTTGCTTTCATTACTCTTTGAGGTAATCCTCCAAATAGAAATTTCATATCTAAATCACCAACTTTTTCTTGCTTGTAGTAAACTTGCAGTCTTTTACTTCCATCAAACTCTGCCAAATTCGTACTTTCAACATTATATTTCTTACAAATATTTTCAAACTTTTTAACATTCTTTTTAGGTAAAATTACTACCATTCTTTCCTGTGATTCTGAAACCCAAATTTCCCAAGGAGATAATCCTGGATATTTTAATGGAGCTTTTTCCAAATGAACAGAAACGCCAATTTCCTCACCCATCTCACTAATTGCAGAGGATAAACCACCGGCGCCACAATCCTGAACTGCTCTGATTAAGTTTTGATCTCTTGCCTCAAGTATGGCATCAAAGACTCTTTTTTCCTCAATTGCATTACCTATCTGAACTGCTGAAGCATTAACAGAAATTGTTCTATCACTCATCACCCCTGAAGAAAATGTGGCCCCGTGTATTCCATCTCTTCCAGTTCTCCCTCCAATTATCATTGCTAGATCACCCAATTTTGGATAACCTTTTTGAGCTTTTGATTTCGGTAAAATCCCATAAGCCCCAACCAACACCACGGGTTTGGCTCTAAAGTCATCATGAAAATGAAATGAACCATTGTTGGTAGGAATCCCCATTCTATTACCATAGTCTCTGACTGCAGACACTACTCTTTTTAATATGTAATCTGGAGGCAAACAACCAGAAGGAAGTTTACTTTTATCCATATCTGGTGATGCCAAACAAAATATATCTGTTGAAACTAAATTCTTGGCACCCTGACCTGTTGCCGCAACATCTCTAAAAACTCCTCCAGATCCAGTCATTGCTCCTCCATATGGTTCTATTGCTGATGGAGCATTGTGTGTTTCTGCTTTACCGTTAATTACCCAACCATCATAGAAATCCATTACTCCTGCATTATCTAAAAAAGCTGAAACTATATTTTTTTTATGTTTATAAGCTTCTTTTTTAATTCTGGTAAATAAGGGTTCTTTTGCTTTTCCATCAACAATTAACTTGGCTTTAAATGTTTTGTGGGCACAATGTT
The DNA here is from genome assembly GCA_964393545.1 of uncultured Gammaproteobacteria bacterium. GTDB lineage: Bacteria > Patescibacteriota > Microgenomatia > Daviesbacterales > UBA10151 > CAYMUB01. The sequence goes on from CAYMUB010000003.1 coordinate 15,565, forward strand.
CACTCCAGGTTTGAGCAATAGTTTCCAGTTCCAAATCTGTGGGATCTTTTTTTATTTTTTGAAAATATTTTTGAATCACTTTCATCTCTTCTAAATTTAGAAATAATTTATCTTTAGAAAGTTCTATAAGTTGCTCATCAGACAAACCCCTGATTAGGATTATTTGAGTTTTCCCAACTTGTCCTTCAACAAGTAATGTTTTTGGCTCTTCATTTACAATGTTTTCGGTTAATCTATTGTATAGATTAAGTTTATCAACTATTTTTAGGACTTTTTCTTTAGTTGGACCAAAAAATGCATATTCCCACGAAGAATCAACTGCTTTAAGTTTTATTCCTAAACCTTTGGCTACTTTTAAGATAGTTGCCACCTCTGGATTCATTACCCCTGGTTTATAGGCAATTTCCACAGTTTGTGATTTACCATTAACAATTGGTTGATTGATCGTATAAGATTGATTAATAGATTCTGATAAAAGATTTTCTGCTAAAATTTTTGTCTGAGTGTTATCCACCCCTTCAAGTCTGTAAACTTTAACTGCCATGACTTTTCTAATAGATTTTAACCCCAATATTTTTTGGATATCATTCAATATCCCCATCCCTTTTAAATCTGGACCAACTTTTGTAATTACTCTTATTTTTTGTATCATATATTTTTACTTCTTTCTAAATCCCTCCAACCAATGTCTGTTCTGAAGTGCAAATTATCTCCTTCTATATTTATAAGTGTCATTGCTCTATACGCTTTTTCTCTTGCCTCTCTGATATTTTTCCCTTCAGCTACTATATAAAATATTCGTCCTCCATTTGCAAGAAATCTCTTTCCCTCCCGCTTTATTCCAGAACCAAAAATAGTTATCCCAGGTAATTTCATTGCTTTTTCTAAACCTAACATTTGCTTACCTTTCACCTTGGAATAGTCCACCGGATATCCTTTAGAACAGCCTGCAACACTAATTCTTATTTTAGAATCTATTTCTATTTTTAAACCTCTTAACCTCCCTGATAATACTGATTCAATGATTTTTAGATAATCAGTTTTAATACCGGGTAAAATAACCTCTGCCTCAGGATCTCCCCAGCGGCAATTAAATTCAATAACTTTTACACCTCCGCCAGCTGGCGGATTTGTTAACATTCCACCTAAATATAAAATTCCTTTATAAGGCCTCCCTTCTTTTTGCATTCCCTTCATCAAAGGAGATAAAATTTTTGTCTCAACTTCTTTAGCAATTGCCTTGGTAACTACTCCTGTTGGTGCAACACTTCCCATGCCTCCAGTATTGGGTCCAAGGTCTCCATCAAAAATTGTTTTATGATCTTGGGCCCAACTGATAATCTTAAAATTTATCCCATCACAGATAGCAAAGAGGGAAAATTCTTCCCCAACTAAACCTTCTTCAATAAGAAAAGTTTCTCCACTTTTCCCAAATTTTGTCATCTGTTTTATTGCTTCAATTGCCTCTTTTTTATTTGTAGCTTTAATAACACCTTTCCCAAACGCTAAACCAGTTGCTTTAATAAAAAGTAGTTGATCACCCTTTTGATTTGCGTACTCAATTGCATCTTTTTGATTAGTAAAAACCTTAAATTCAGGAATGGGTAAATTATATTTAGCCATGAAATTTCTGGACCATTCTTTATCCCACTCTAACTGCGAGGCTTTCTTTGTAGGTCCAAATACCTTAATCCCTAATTCTTCTAGTTTATCAACATATCCTTCTTCAATAATATTTTCTTGGGGAACATCAACTAAATCTATTTTTTCTTTTTTAGCAACCTGCACAATTCCTTCAAAATCCATCATCCCAATTTCTGGATAATTTTTAATCTTTGGATTAGTAAAATCTGTAAGACCATTACCAGGAGTCATCAAAACTTTCTCAACGTTTTTACTTTCTGCATACTTTTGGGCTAAAGCATGTTCTCTACCATTTTGTCCAATTACTAAGATATTCATTTTCTCTCCTTAGACAGTTTTTCTAAAACTTCAACATATAATTGATTTTCTTTTACTTTAAGTCTGTTGTATAAAGAATCCACTGTATCTCCAGTTTCAATTTTTTCAAAGCATCGACCCAATACTTTTCCAAAATCAAATTCTTTTGACAAAAAGTGATTTGTGCAACCTGCATATGTAGCATTGCTGTTCAGAAAATTTTGCATTGCTGCATTTGTCATTTTTCCTTTATTCCAAATCGCATCTGTTCCGTCTGGGTTTTTTACAACACTATCCATTGTATCCGGAATTAAACCAGGATGAGTATTTAATATTTTATTTGGATATGCATCCAAAACCTCATTTGTAATAA
>CAYMUB010000004.1:0-16564 GCA_964393545.1 uncultured Gammaproteobacteria bacterium
CAAATGAAAGTAAAAGGTTATCTGATAGATTTTGATTCCTCACTTCTTTCAGAGCTTGCAAGGCGGGGATTTGATCCGGTTCTAGGCGCCAGGCCTTTGAGAAGATTAATTCAAGATACATTGGAGGCTAACCTTTCCAAAATGATTTTAGAAAACAAACTAACCAAAGGCCAACCATTTAAAGCAGGAGTTGAGTTAATGAGTTAATCTGAGGTAGATGTTTAGAGTATAAAATTTTACTGTAAGTCCGAATTCATGCTATAATTCAGAAAGAAATATGTTTATACCTTTTATCATACCTGTCCAACAATATCCCCAATATATAAAAAAGGAGGATTTAGATTGGTTTATAAAAAAAACTCATAAAGGGGGGCGAATAATTAATATTCTGGTTCCTACAGCGGTAATAGTTGTCCAAGCCATAATGGTTGTTTTTGTATTACCTAAACTAAATGATGTATATGCGACTGCAAATAAGGTTGTTCCAAATTATCCTTTGTACGTAGTTATTACATCAGTGATAGTGGGCCTAGTACTTATTGCATATAATTCTCAGTCAAACCCTCTTGATGAAAATAAAGTGGAAAAACTAAAACAAGATAAATCTGACTTAATTAGCCTTAAAGAGCCTCTAATAAATAAAAAGCTTCAAATGATTAATCTAGCTTATATGTTGGTTGCGGTTTTAGCGCTCGTAGCATCAATAGTACTCCCTATATACGATCTTACTTCTAGTTATTAATACTATTTTAGGAAGATTTAAAGAAGAAGAGTTTCAACAAATCTCTATATTGTATGTCATCTTGACATGCATATTTAACCAATGTATTATAGGGGTATATGTTTAACACCGTCTCAGCCAGACAGATTCAAAGAGAATATAAAAAGGTTCTTCAAAAAGCAAATCAATCCAAAGAACCCATTATTGTTATGGCTAACAATAAGCCCCTTGGTGCAGTCATTGGCCTTGATCTGTTGGAAAAAATACAATTGGAGTTGATAGTAAAACAAGCACTTAACGAGTCAAAATCCGGAAAAACTAAAGTTATTGAAACTCATAAGGAACTGGAGCAAGATCTTAAAGAACTGGAAGGGTATGTCTTCTCTAAAGATTAAGTTAGAATATTCCAGTCATTTTTTAAGTGAGCGCAAAAAGTATATAAAAAATAACAGTCAACGCTTAGAAGATTACAAAAAAACAGTCACCTTGTTTCTATCAAACCCAACACACCCTAGTTTAAATATAGAGAAATTGAGGAATGCTAAAGGTGTATTCACCATTCGTCTGAATAAAAGCGACAGAATATTTTTTATTTGGAAGGAAGAAAAAACAGTACTTTTTGTTGATATTGGCAAGCATGATAAATATAGAAAGTATTAAGTCTCAGAACTTACGTAGGGGTTGATTTATTATCCTAAAATGTTATATTAAACTTATATGACAGAATCTTTGAAAGAGTCTAAAGTTAGTGCCTGGGTTCTCTTTATAGCTATAATTTTGTTACTGATTGGTATCTATGGTGGTGTTAGAACCGGAGTTAATTTATTATTCTTCCCAAAATACCCAACCTCAGGAGTTTTGTCTATGAATTTTGTCGGCTTTCCTGTATATAACCAAAACGAAGAAGACTGTGCCTTTCCTCAAACTTACTTTACTGCTGATGGTAAGACTTCAAGACCAGCCACTCCGGAGGAAAAAGAACAGGAAAAGATAAATCAACAAAATTGCGTCAGGTCAGCTATTCAAGCTAGAGAAAGCGCTAGGATAAATGATATAAGCCAATCAATTCTCTTTTTATTCCTGGGAACAGGTCTAATATTTAGCAGAAGGTTTTTTCCAAAACAAGCCTAGTATAGGCTAAAATTCATAGTTAGTGTATGATAAATTGATGGGAAGGTGGATACTAATAATTTTATCCTTGTTAATTTTTTTGCCACAGGCAGTCTTTGCAAGTACTTCACTTGATCAGATAAATCAAAAAGTATGTAACAGGTTTGAGGAGGATGTTAGTAGACTAGCTGCTATCATGGAAGAGAAGAGAAATAGGTTGGGGATCAAAGAAACCAGGGTGGCTTTTGGCGGAGTGGATACTCCAATAAAGTCTGCTGATTATGCTATAACCTATGCGGCTGAAGCCATAGCCTTTCAAAAAGCTCAGAAATTTTCCTCAAACAGTCAGTTAAAATATAGCCTGGAAGGGTTAAGAAGTAAAATATTAAAAGCCAAAAGTGATGTGGGAAAGGCCTTAAATGAAAAGTAAGTGGATTGTTTTAATTATTATTGTGGTAGCAATTGTTATATTTTTTACCCAAAGGCAAGGAGTTGGTAAATTGGTTTCTCCAAACTTAAGTCAGACTTCAAAACAGACTATTGAGGAAGTACCAAATGCCACTCCAAATGCTCCTAAAAGCTATAATTTTGATTCATCCTCTGATTTAAAAAAAGAACTGGATAGCATTAATCCTCAGATTTTAGACAGTGATTTTGAGTGAGTTACTTGACAGTACAGGTACAATTACTCCAAAGTATTATTAAATATGAACAGTCTTGTAATAGTGGAAAGTCCTACTAAGGCCCGCACCCTTCAAAAATTTTTAGGCGATAAATATCGAATTGAAGCCTCAATGGGCCATATTAGAGATTTACCCAAATCTGAATTGGGGGTAGATGTTGAGCATAATTTTGAGCCTCAATATGTAATCCCCCGGGACAAAAGGAAAAGAGTTAATGAATTAAAAAAAATGGCAGAAAATTCAAAAACTCTCTATTTAGCCACCGACCCTGATAGAGAAGGTGAAGCAATTGCCTGGCACATCTCAGAACTACTTTCTAAAGTAGATGTTAAAAGAGTGGTTTTCCACGAAATTACTGAGGAAGCAATCAAGAAAGCCTTTAACGAACCAAGAGAACTGGATTTGAAATTAGTTGATGCTCAGCAAGCCAGAAGAGTTTTGGATAGGCTGGTGGGCTATAAATTATCTCCGTTGCTTTGGGTAAAGGTAAAAAAAGGCTCATCAGCCGGAAGGGTTCAATCTGTGGCTTTAAGGTTAATTATTGAGCGAGAAAGGGAGGTTCAAGCTTTTAAGGTAGATGAGTACTGGTCAATTGAGGCAGAACTTGAGGCAGGAGAAGCTAAGTTTTTAGCAAACCTTATCGAAAAGATGGACAATAAATTAGAAGTTAAAAATAAAGAAGAGGCAGATACTCATGTTAAAAACTTAGAAAAAGCCGCATACATCATAGAAAAAATTAATCAAAAAGAAGTCAGAAGATTCCCTTATCCTCCATTTATTACCTCCACCCTACAACAAACTTCAGCTAACAGATTAGGCATGTCAGCTAAGAAGACCATGATGATTGCTCAAGCTCTATATGAGCATGGACTGATTACTTATATGAGAACAGATTCTGTTAATTTATCTACTCTAGCAATTGGACAGGTGCGAGCATATATTGAAAATTTTATTGGTAAGCCTTATTTGCCCATCAGCCCTAGAATATTTAAATCCAAATCAAAAAATGCTCAAGAGGCTCATGAGGCAATAAGAGTAACAGATGTAAGGGTAAAGGGGGAAGGGTTAAGGGAAAAGGGTGGACTGAATAGAGATCATGTAAGGCTTTATGATTTGATTTGGAAAAGGTTTGTAGCTTGTCAGATGAGTGAAGCCATTATGGAACAGACAGCAATTGATATTAAAGCAGATGATTACCTGTTAAGAGCAAATGGTTCAGTGGTTAAATTTGAAGGATGGCTAAAACTTTATGGGAAAGATGCAGAAGAAAAAGATGAAAAGAATCAATTATTGCCAAAACTTTCTGAAAATCAGCCTCTTAACTTAGTTCAGCTTTTACCTGCCCAGCATTTTACAGAACCTCCTCCCAGGTATAATGAGGCATCTTTAATTAAGAAACTGGAAGAACTAGGGATTGGCCGTCCTTCAACTTATGCTCCAATTTTATCAACTATTCAAGACAGATTTTATGTAGAAAGAATTGAGAGAAAATTTATTCCTACACAACTTGGGTTTGCTGTGAATGATTTTATAGTGCAATATTTTCCTAATATTGTAGATTACTCTTTCACAGCTCAAATGGAGGATGAGCTTGATGAAATCGCAAGAGGAGAAAGAGAGTGGAAACCAACTATAGCTCAGTTCTATCAGCCTTTTGAAAAAAAATTAGAGGAGACTGAAAAAACAGCCCAAAGAGTAAAAATGGAGGTGGAGTATGCTCACAAAAAATGTCCTGAGTGTGGAAAAGAGCTGATAGTTAGAATTGGCAAGTTTGGAAAATTCTTTGCCTGTTCTGGATTTCCTGAGTGTAAACATACTGAAAGTATAGAAGAAAAGGTTAATGCTATTTGTTCTGATGATGGAGGTGAGATTGTAGTGAGAAAAACAAGAAGAGGTAAAACTTTTTATGGCTGTAAAAACTGGCCAGTATGTAAATTTGCCAGCTGGACCAAGCCCAAGTCGGATAATCCAGCAAAATGATACTTGCAATAAGGTGCCTATTTTTGGTATTATTATGAGGGCCTCAAAATCCTTCGACTTCGCTCAGGATAAGTTTCCCCCAAAATAAAAATGAAATATATATTTGTTAGTGGTGGTGTAATTTCAGGTATTGGGAAAGGCACAACTGCTGCCTCAATTGCTTTCCTTTTAAAATCTGCAGGATATAAAATTGCCCCTATTAAATTTGAAAACTATCTAAATTTAGATGCCGGAACAATAAATCCAATTGAACATGGTGATCCTTTTCTTTGTGAAGACGGGACTGAGGCTGATATGGACATTGGAACTTATGAAAAGTTTTTAAATGAAGACATGGGCAAAGATAGTTTTGTGACCATGGGTAAAATTTATCAGACAGTAATAGATAGGGAAAGAAGATTTGAATATAACGGTGAAGATGTGGAAGCAATTCCTCATTTAACCAATGAAATCACTGACCGGATTAACAATGCCGGCAGAAATAAAAAAGCAGATATTGTGATTATTGAACTGGGTGGAACAGCAGGAGAATATCAGAATGTTTTCTACTATGAAGCCTCCAGGATTATGACTTTGAAAAATCCAGGCGATGTTGTACATATTCATGTTTCTTATGTTCCAACACCTGCTCATTTGGGTGAACCTAAAACTAAACCAACTCAACTCTCTGTGAGGACTTTAAACTCTTTAGGAATTCAACCTGATTTTGTGATCACCCGCAGCGAAAAATACTTAGATCAAAGAAGAAGAGAAAGGTTTGCCCTGTTTTGTAATATGAGGCCAGAAGATATTATCTCCAACCCAGATTTAGAGTCAGTTTATGAAATTCCTTTAGTTTTACACAAACAAGGATTAGAGGAAAAAATCTTACAAAAATTAGGACTAAAGTTAAGAAAGCCTGACTTGAAAGATTGGGAAAAATTAGTTGAAACAATTAAAGCTAAAAAAGACAAAGAAGTGGAGATTGCCATAATTGGTAAGTATTTTGGTACTGGAGATTATCAATTAAAAGATTCTTACGCAGCTTTATTTGATGCGCTTGATCATGCAGCTTTTCAAGTTGGAGTAGAGATTAAAACTAAGTGGATAGATGCAGAAAAAGTGGAGAAAGAGGGAGTGGGAATGATTGGAAATCCAGATGGGATAATTGTGCCAATTGGCTGGGGGCAAAGAGGATCTGAAGGGATGATTGCAGCGGCATCTTATGCAAGAGAGAAGGAAATTCCTTATTTGGGTCTTTGTTATGGAATGCAGCTGGCAGTTGTTGCATATGCCAGGGATGTATTAGGTTGGAAAGATGCAGATACTACTGAAAATAATAAAAATACTAAACATCCAGTTATCCATTTGATGCCTAAGCAACAAGAGTTTATGGAAAAAAGAGCTTATGGAGGAACTATGAGGCTTGGAACTTGGGATGCCATGGTTAAAAAAGGTACCAGGGCTTTTGATATTTATCAAACCCAACACACTTCAGAAAGGCACAGACACAGATATGAATTTAACAATAAATTTGCCAAAGATTTTGAAAGCAAGGGCTTGGTGATTTCTGCGAGGTCAGTTGTTGAGAATTTGGTGGAGATAATTGAATTACCTAAAGAGTCTCACCCCTTTTACATGGGGACTCAAGGTCATCCTGAATATAAATCAAGACCCCTTTCTCCTCACCCAATATTCTTAGCCTTTATCCAAGCTGCTTCAAAACTTAATTTATCCCCTTCTTGAATTATTAGTTGGAGTATGGTATAAATTATCTATAAACGCCTCAGCTAGTACCGCAAGGTCCGCTGAGGTTTTTATTTGATATAATTTACTCATGTCAAAGGCTATTCTTTTTATTGATGGAGAAAATTTTCTCCATAAAATTGAAGAGGTTCTAAAAAAGGAATCAGTAAAATTTGATAAGAATGAAATTGCGAATATTAACTTTAAGAAATTATTTGAAGCTCCATTAAAAAGCATAAATGTCACAAGTAAACTGTTTTATGTTGCCAGGCTTCACCTGCATCCAGAGACTAAGAAAAAATCAGAAGAGTTGATAAAATTACAGAGGAAACTCCGAAATAATTTAGTTAATTTAGGATATAAATTTATCATTGCAGGAAATGTTAGAGCTCAAAAAGTTGGCGTTAGAACTTTTTTTAGAGAAAAAGGCGTAGATGTAAAGATTGCAGTAGATATGGTTGCTATGGCTTGCGATAAAAAGCTGGATACGGCTATTCTTTGCAGTTCAGATTCAGATCTTCAACCAGCTATAATGGAGCTTAAAAATAGAAATATAGAGGTTGTTTATTTAGGTTTTGAGATAGCTCCTAATAAAGGTTTAACTTATACCGCAGACAGAACAATTCTTCTTCGGAATTCAGAAATTTTGAGAGTTTTTAATTCAAAAAAAGGACTAAAAAAGGGTCATTATTAAGAAAATCAATATGGAAAAGGGCAAATTAATTGTTATTGATGGGATTGATGGGTCAGGAAAAACCACCCAGGTTAACCTGCTGTCAGAATATTTAACTCAAAAAAATATTCCTCATGAAGTGATTAGTTTCCCCAGGTATGAAGATAATTTATATGGGAAATTAATTAGAAGGTATTTGAATGGGGAGTTTGGGTCAATTCAGGAGGTGAATCCATACTTAATGGCTTGTATCTTTGCTGGTGATAGGGTTTTAGCTAGACCTTTGATAGAAAACTGGTTGAGTAGTGGAAAGTTGGTAATAGCTAACAGGTATGTATCTTCAAACAAAGCTCATCTAGCTGCTAATTTGCCTGAGGATCAAAGAGAGGAATTTATGAATTGGGTGGACAATTTAGAATATCAAACAAATCGCATGCCTAAAGAGGATTTAAACTTACTTTTAAATGTAGATTCTAAGGTAGGGCAAGAGAATGTTCGCAGTCAGAGAGTGGATATTCATGAAGATAACTTGAAGCATTTACAGCAAGCAGCCAAAATTTATCTTGAACTGTCAGCAGCAGAATCCAATTGGAAAGTTGTAAATTGTATGGAGAGTGGTAGAATGAGGTTCAAAGAGGATATACATAAAGATTTAATTGTTATCCTGAATGAAGTAACAAAAATATATGACTAATAAAACAAAAATTCAGTTAGGATCAATAGGGGTTTTAACTGTTTTGGTAATTGCTCTAGTTGCTTCACAAAGCGCCAGTCCAGACTTTCCTCTGCTTTTTGGATTAAAAAGACAACAGGAAAAAGTGTTCTTTAGTTTTAAGTCAACTCCACAAGAAAAAGTAGACTATATGAGAAGTTTGTTAAATATTCGCTTGAATGAGTTAAGCAGCCAAGTAAACAGACAAAGTTATAGTCATATTCTACCTTCAGCTTCAAGATATTCTTCTCTGGCTGGGGAAATTACAGATATTATTGTTTCAAACAATATGAAAGATCAGGTAAATGCTGTCATGGAGCAATTTACCCAACATAAAAAAGTTTTACAGGATTTATATGTTATCTACCCAAAGAATACTGATAATGTAGAGTATAAATACATTGAAGATGATATTAATTATTTAGATCTTTACTTAGACAAATTATCCAAACTTAAATAATTTTTAAGCTAGATTACTTAACTTTTTCAACGTGGAGAAGGCTTTATCAACATTTTTATCCTCAAAAACAATTGTGAGCTCTGTATAGGTTGATATTACCTCCACCACATTAATCTTCTCCCAAGCCAGCATTTTTAAAATCTGATAATAAACTCCTGGTGTTTCCACAATCTCTTTAGGTAAATGGATTGTGATAGAGGAGAGGTTTTTAATGACTGATAACATTATTTCAGATGAGAAAATCTTTTCTATCACTGTCTTGGCTTTAAAGTCTGATATGAAAGTTGTTTCTCTTATTCCTTGTGAAACAGCACAAAATACATCCTTTTCTTTAGATAGTTGATTAAATAATTCTCTTTGCTTGTCTATCAAAGAGTCTGAATTATTAAATGTCAGTTCTGTTAGGTTAGATCTAACAGTTAGATTGGTTAGATTAAATTTACTGTAAGGCCTGATTTTGCTGTTACTGAGCCTTTCACTAATGCGTTTTAAAGCCATTACAATAGCTCCCTCTTTAACGCTTTTATATAGCTTTTTTTCAATTTCCGGACGGATTTCCCGGGCATATGCAGAGTAATTAATAATTCCTCGCGATAGCCCCTCCTCAATAAAAGGCTGGCCTTGGATAATTTCACCTAAAGCATCTTTGATGCTAATCATGTTAGAATCTTAACATTTTGTATATATTTTGTCAAGAATACCTATTTTTTTGACATTTGATTTCTAACAAGTAGAATAACAGCTATGAATAATATAGAAAGACCAATGGTGGCAAAATTTGGCGGCACATCAGTTGCTACCAGAGAGGCAATTTTAACAATTACAGAAATTGTCAGGAGTAACCTTAACAGGAGACCAGTTTTAGTGGTTTCTGCTATTAGAGGTGTAACTGATGCTTTGCTTAAAAGACAAATAGGATTAGTCCGGGAAATCCATCAAAAATTAATAAATGACCTTTTTTCAAATGGGGAAATAGGGGCTGAGGTTATGAATTATGTTGATCACAGGCTTAGAGAAGCAGAAGTTATAGTTCAAAGGACGAATTTAACTCCCGCAGATATGGATGAATTAGTTTCTTTTGGAGAGATTATTTCCTCCTATATTGTTTCTCAAGCTCTAAGAATTGCTGGAATACCCTCGGAACAAGTAATTGCCAGCAGATTAATTGTGACTGATGATAATTTTATGCAAGCTGAATTTTTACCTGAAGAAACTAAAACTAGAGTAAGAAATACTTTAACGCCAATTCTGGATAGAAGATCTGTGCCAGTTATAACAGGTTTTATAGGGTCAACCAGGGATGGAAGGATAACAACATTGGGTAGAGGTGGATCTGATTATTCTGCTGCGATCATTGGTTATTCTTTAGATGCATCAGAAATTCAAATCTGGACTGATGTGGATGGAGTTTTTACTGCAGATCCTAATGTTGTAAAAAATGCCCGACTGTTACCAGTAATTTCTTATGAGCAGGCTTTTCTTTTAGCTGAATCAGGAGCCAAAGTCTTGCATCCAAAAACCATGGGTCCAGCTTTAAAGGGAAATATTCCGATCAGAGTTTTAAATACTTTTAATATTTCAAACAGCGGTACTTTAGTGACCAGGGTTAAAGAAGGATAAAAATGAAAATTGCATTAATAGGGTATGGGAATATGGGAAAAGAAATCGAACGCTTGATTAATGAATCAGGACATCATCAAGTGGTTTCGAAAAGCCTACAACAAATAAATAGTGAATCAGATGTGGTGATTGATTTTACCTCTGCTGAAGTTGTGCTGGAAAATATCAAAAAAATAGCTTCTTTGGGTAAAAACATGGTAATTGGGACAACTGGTTGGTATGAACAGATGGATGAAGTTAAAAGAATTGTTGAGAGAGCTAATATTGGTTTAATCTATGCTCAAAATTTTTCTATAGGAGCTAATATCTTTTTTAAAGTAGTAGCACAAGCAGCTTTCTTAATGTCAAAATTTGGAGGTTATGATGTCTATGGTTTAGAGATCCACCACCAAGGTAAAAAAGATTCACCTTCAGGAACTGCTTTGAGAATTGGAAGAGAAGTTGAAGGGTTGCAATTTACTTCAATTAGGGCTGGAAGAAATCCCGGATTTCATCAGGTGGTTTTTGATTCTGTAGCTGATTCAATTACTTTATCTCACAGCGCTCATAACAGAACAGGTTTTGCTCAAGGAGCAATTCTAGCAGCAGAGTTTATAAAAGGGAAGAAGGGTTTTTATAATTTTGATGAATTATTTAATCAGGAGATGAAACATGAATAAATTTACAGGTACAATTACTGCTTTAGTAACACCATTTCAACCAAATGGGCAAGTTGACGTTTTGGCGTTAAAGAATCTAGTGGACTTTCAAATTAGAAATAATATAAGCGGGATTGTTCCTTGCGGGACAACTGGTGAGGCAACAACTTTAGACCAGGATGAATACAGACTGGTTATAGAAACAGTGGCAAAAGAAACAAATGACAGAGTGCCAATTATAGCAGGAGCAGGTAGTAATGATACACAAAGGGCGATCCATTATTCCCAGATCGCCAAGGAAGCTGGGGCTGATGCTCTTTTGCATGTGACTCCATACTATAATAAGCCTACTCCAAATGGACTGGTAGCCCATTTCAAAGCCATAGCTAAGGCTGTTGATTTACCAATTATTTTATACAATGTGCCTGGGAGGACTGGTTCTAATGTTGCTGCTGCAACTGTAATTAGAATAGCTCGAGAAGTTCCACAAGTAGTGGGAGTAAAAGAAGCATCAGGCAATATCTCACAAATGATGGAAATTATACAGGATGCACCCTCAGACTTTTCAGTTTTATCTGGAGATGATGCTTTTACCTTGCCCTTAATATCTGTTGGAGGAGTTGGGATAATTTCTGTTGTTTCAAATGAAATACCAAAAGAAATGTCCCAGTTAACCCAGGTTGCACTAGATGGTGATTTCAAAAAAGCTAGAAAGCTGCATTATGAGTGGCTTGATTTAATGAATGTTAATTTTGTGGAATCAAATCCAATTCCTGTAAAAACAGCCCTTTTCTTAATGGGAAGAATTAAAGAAGTTTTCAGATTGCCGTTGGTTTCAATGGAGGAAAAAAATAAAGAAAAGCTGAAAGGAGTATTGATTGCTCACAAACTTATATGAAAAAAATTGCAGTTGGTATTTTAGGTGCCACCGGTATGGTGGGACAACGTTTTATTACTCTTTTAAATAACCACCCCTGGTTTGAAGTGGTTGTGGTGGCAGCTTCATCTCGCAGTGTGGGAAAAATCATAGCTAATTTAACTATCCAGGCTGTTGAAAGTGATATGGATAAGATTGCCCAAAAAGTCAGGTTAGTTTTTTCTGCTTTGGATATGGAGAAGAAAAAAATTAGAGAGATAGAAAATGCTTATGCATCTTGTGGTATTCCTGTGGTTTCTGTAACTTCAGCTCACAGGTGGACTGAGGATGTGCCAATGATCATGCCTGAGATAAATCCTCAACATTTAGAGTTGATTAAATTCCAGCAAAAAAACCATGGGTGGGAAAAAGGATTTATTGTGGTCAAACCAAATTGTTCAATTCAATCATATGTGCCTTTGCTTACTCCCTTATTAAAATATGGAATTAGAAAGGTAGTGGTGACAACTTTACAAGCAGTTTCAGGAGCTGGAAAAACAATGGGTAGTTGGGTGGAGATGCAAGATAATGTTATTCCCTATATCCCGGGTGAGGAGGAAAAATCAGAGCAAGAACCATTAAAAATCTGGGGGGAAATTAAAAATAACAAAGTTAAACTGCATGGACCTAAAATTAGCGCTACCTGTATTAGAGTTCCTGTGCAGGATGGGCATATGGCATCTGTAAGTATTGAGTTTGATAGTAGAGTAAGCAGAGAGCAGATTCTAAAAGAATGGAGGATTTTTGATCCTTTAAAAGATTTAAGTCTACCATCTAGTCCTGATCCTTTTATAACAGTAATAGATGACGAAAACAGGCCTCAAACCAGATTGGATAGAAATCTAGGAAAAGGCATGGGTATTAGTGTTGGTAGGCTAAGAGAAGATGGGAGCAGAGGCTATAAATTTATAGGTTTGTCACACAATACCATAAGAGGTGCAGCAGGTGGAGCAATTCTAACTGCAGAACTTTTGAAAAGATCGGGATATTTAAATGGCAAAAATTAATTCAAATTACAAGAAACTACCTCAAAGCTATTTATTTTCAGAAATAGCAAGAAGAACCAAGGCTTTTTCAGAGGCAAATCCTGACATGGAAATTTTAAGACTAGGTATTGGTAACACTACTCAACCTTTAGCTCCAGCAATTATCAAGGGGTTAACATTGGGGGTAAAAAAACTGGCTAGTATTAAAACATATACCGGGTATGGTGATGAACAAGGAGATAGTAGCTTAAGACAAACTCTAGCCAACTGGTATAAAAAAAGAGGGGTTAACCTAGAACCTGAGGAAATATTTATCAGTGATGGGGCAAAGTCAGATGCTGCCAATATTGCCTCTATTTTTGATCAAAATAGTATTGTGGCAATCACAGATCCAGTTTACCCTGTTTATTTGGATTCTAATATTATCTCAGGCAGGAAGATAGTTTATCTGGAAGCTCTAGAGGAAAATAATTTTATTCCAAATCCTCCAAAGCAAAGAGTGGATTTAGTATTTTTGTGCAGTCCTAACAATCCAACAGGAGTAGTGATGAGTAAAAAACAGCTGAAAGAATTTATAGATTATGCTTTAAGATATAAAGCAGTTATTATTTTTGATGCTGCCTATTCTGAATATATTTCTGACAAGGGTTTACCAAGAAGTATTTATGAAATTAAGGGAGCTAAAAGTTGTGCCATAGAGCTACAAAGTTTTTCTAAAGGCGCTGGATTTACCGGAGTAAGATTGGGTTGGACTGTAGTTCCAAAAGATATGGGTGAGGTGAATAGAATTTGGAATAGAAGGCAAACTACCATGTTTAATGGAGCATCAAATATTGCCCAGATGGGAGGTTTAGCTGTTTTGTCTGACCAAGGTCAAAAAGAGACACATCAACAAATTAGTTTTTATATGGGAAATGCAGCCATTATCAAAAAAGGCTTAGAAAACACAGGACTTAAAGTTTTTGGTGGGAGTAATGCTCCTTATCTTTGGGTAAAATGTCCCGCAGGTTTAACTTCCTGGGAGTTTTTTGATAAATTGTTAAATGAAGCACATGTTGTTTCAACACCAGGGTCAGGATTTGGTAGTATGGGTGAAGGGTATATAAGGCTTTCTGCTTTTGGACAGAGAGAAAATATAAAAAAAGCAGTAGATAACATAAAAAGGAATTTAAAAATATGATAAATAGAAAACTGCCCTTTACTAAAAATCAAATAGAAAAAATAATAGAAAAGCATCCTACTCCTTTTCATATATATGATGAAAAGGGTATTTTAGAAAACGCGAAGCGTTTTTATAAAGCATTTGATTGGATAACTGGCTTTAAAAATTATTTTGCCGTCAAAGCTTGTCCAAATCCTTATATTTTAAAGATTCTAAAAGAGATTGGTATGGGGGTTGATTGTTCTTCTTTGCCTGAACTTGTTATGGCTGAAAAGCTGGGATTCAAGGGTAAGGATATTATGTTTTCTTCAAACAATACTCCTAAGGAAGAATTTAAAAAAGCCAAAAAGTTAAGAGCAATTATTAACCTAGATGATATTAGTCATATCAAAATATTAGAAGATTCAGCAGGAATCCCTGAAGTTATTTGTTTTAGATATAACCCAGGACCATTAAGAAAAACTGGGGTGAATGTTCTTATTGGGAAACCTGAGGAAGCAAAATATGGTCTGACAAAAGATCAACTTTTTGATGCTTATAAAATTATAAAAGCCAAAGGAGTTAAAAGATTTGGATTGCATACCATGGTGGTATCCAATGAGTTAGAAGTAAATGCTTTGGTTGCTACAGCAGAAATGTTATTTGATGTGGCTTTAGAGATTTATAAAAAACTTGGTATTAGGCTAGAGTTTATAAATTTAGGCGGAGGGATTGGTATTTCATATAAGTTAGAGCAGAAAGCTGTTGATTTAAGTGAGCTTTCTCAAAAGATTAAAAAGTTTTATACAGAAAAAATTGTCAAAAATGGTCTAGATCCAATAAGAGTGGTATTTGAATGTGGCAGAATGATTACTGGTCCATATGGATATTTAGTTACCAGAGTAATTCATGAAAAGCATACTTATAAAGAATATATTGGGGTTGATGCCTGTATGGCAAATTTAATGAGGCCTGGGATGTATGGAGCTTACCATCATGAGACAATATTGGGAAAAGAAAATTCTTTAAATAATCATACTTATGATGTTGTTGGTTCTTTGTGTGAGAATAATGATAAGTTTGCGATAGATAGGAAATTACCCAAAATAGAGATTGGTGACATTATTGTGATACATGATACAGGAGCTCACGGGTTTGCCATGGGGTTTAACTACAATGGGAAATTAAGGTCAGCAGAACTATTGTTAAAATCTAATGGGGAAGTTAAACAAATCAGAAGAGCAGAGACTGTTGATGATTATTTTGCCACCTTAGATTTTACAAAACTGTAAAATTCCCACTTGAAAAAAAAGAGATGTGGGAATAAAGTATCTTCATCAATATGGCTAACAAGAAAACCTCTGATATTTCAGGCACCCTGCCTGATTGGAGTATTAAGGAACATATTAAAAAAGGGATTATTAAGATTAGTCCTTTACCAAAGGATTGGGAAGGATTGGTGGATGAGGTGACAATTGATTTTCATTTAGGCAGTAAACTACGGGTTTTTACAGATGAGGGGTTAAACACCATAGATACCCGTTTTGCCTCCAAAGAAGATATGGAATCAATGATGAGGCTGGTGGAGCTTAAACCTGGTCAACCATTTATTTTAACTGAACATGATTTTGTGATTGCCACCACCAAAGAAAGATTAACTTTACCAGATGATATTGTGGGGCATTTGCATGGAAAGAGTTCTTTAGCGAGACTAGGTGTAGTAGTTCATTCCACAGCAGCCAGGTTTGATCCAGGTTGGGATGGGTGTCCTGTTTTGGAATTTGGGACTTTTTTAAAAGGGAAAAAGCTGGTGATATATGAAGGATCTCCTATTTGTGCTTTTTCTTTTGAGAAACTTTCTGCTCCTGTTGAAAGATCATATAAAAATTCCCCAAACAATAGGTATGGTGGATCAAATCTGCCTCAAGTTTCAAATCTAATGGGTAAAAAGAAGAGATGATTATTGGAATAGATGAAGTGCTAGAGAGAGTTAAAAAAGAAAAGTTAATAGAAAATCTTGGTAAAAGAGAATTAAAAAATCCTGAGGGTGTTGGGGTTGATTTAAGATTAGGAGCTATTTATAAAATTGTTGAAGGTGGGGCGTTTATAGAAGGCGATGGGCAACAGGCATTAGGTAACAGGAAAGGGGTAAAGACAAAACTGGTTGCTGAGTTTAAAAAAGGCAAAAGAATTCAGGAATGGGTAGTAGTTAAACCTGGAGATTATTATTTAGTATCAACTTTGGAAATAATAAATACTCCCAAAGATTTAATGCCAGTTATTTACCCGAGGACTTCACTTTTTAGAGCAGGATTACTACTTTTACATTCTAAAACAGATCCAGGATATAAAGGAACCTTAACAATGGGTTTAAAAAATTTATCGGAGTTTGCAGTTAAATTACAACTGGGAGCTAGAATTTGTAATATAGTTTTTGTAAGAATTGAAGGGAAAGTAACCTCTTACAGAGGTCAACATCAAGGTGGTAGAATAAGTCCTCATGAGAGAGAACAACAAGTCTAAACCCCGATTAAATCGGGGTAAACATCCTGAATATCAGTATCTAGATCTTTTAAAAGATATTCTAAAAAATGGTACTGATAAACCAGTGTTCAATAATCCAGGGGTTCATATTAGATCTGTTTTTGGTAGACAAATTAGGTTTGATTTAGCAAAAGGCTTTCCACTTTTAACTACTAAAAAAGTTTTTTTAAGAGGCATTATTCATGAATTACTCTGGTTTTTAAAAGGGGATTCTAATATTAAATATTTGGTTGATCAAGATGTTCATATTTGGGATGAATGGGCATATAAACCATTCAAAACTCAAAATTTATTAACCCGAGAAGAGTTCATTGCAAAAATAAAGTCCTTACCAAAGAATGATCCGTTTGTTAAAAAATGGGGGGATTTAGGTAATGTTTATGGAGTACAGTGGAGAAAATGGAAAACATCAGATGGAAGGGTTATAGATCAATTAGGCTGGGCTATTAATGAGTTAAAAACTACTCCTTTTAGAAAATCAATTGTAGTGTCTGCCTGGAATCCTGAATTTATTTATGAAATGGCCTCACCTGGGAAATCCATGGCGTTGCCACCTTGTCATACTCTTTTTCAATTTAATACCAAAGGAGATAGGTTATCTTTACAGTTATACCAAAGATCTGCAGATACATTTTTAGGAGTGCCATTTAATATT
>CAYMUB010000005.1:0-18879 GCA_964393545.1 uncultured Gammaproteobacteria bacterium
GAATAGTTTCAGTCGCCACAAAAGAATATGCTCGACATGTGGATAAACTAAACAATGGACTTCCTAATAATTTAAAATTTGAGCGAGATTTTTTAGTTCTACCAAATCTTCCAAAACCTGAAACTTTGAGGGATATGTTAAATAATATGCCCTATGAAAAGCTCAAACCATATTTTACTAACCCGGATCCTGTTGAAGAAATACTGGATTAATCTCCCCGCGTATCATTAATTCTAGTTGGGAGAAATTTTGTTCAAATACCAAGTGCTGTTTCATCCATTGCCAAAGCTGCAGCAACCTTCTCGAAATGACCTTCCTTGAGTAAATTTAAAGCAGATCTTCCGCCATATACCTCTAATTCAGTTTGTAAGTATCTTGAGACGCCCAAAGGTTTATACATAGTATGAAGCTGCTCTTCAATCTTTGCTAGCACTTCTGGGTTTGCGTTGTAAAAATCAAAATCTGAATAAGGTGAATACGGACTTCCACTAACTTTTTCAATAAGCTTATTTCCCTCCCCTTCAATATGTTCTTTAGCTTGCTCATCCGTCATCGCGTGAAATTCTCCTTGATCCCAAGAAGTCTTCGGCGAATCTTTAAATGGACTTTCGTCAGCAAGCCATCTAAGAGCTTTTAGGGGATCATTCGAATCTACTAGTATTTGTGCTAAAGAATCATGAACCCTTAAAACAGTTCCTCTATCTTTTGTCATTAATCTAGTGATCCATGGTCCAGCTAAAGAAGGTTTTCTGGATACAAAAAGCCAATAACCATACCTATCTACTTCCGGATCATTCGTTGTTTCACCCAATAACTTGTCATCGGAAGTACTACTTTCTATAACAAAACCTGGTCCAGCTGTAACAATCCTATCTAAACGCCTGTATCGATATAAATCATATCCTCCTACTGCTTTCCTTGTAGAATAGTTATCTATAGCAGTGACTTCATCACTGTTAATGTCTGAGTATACATCCTGGTGAACTGGATCATCATATTTTGAAATTTCAGTCTCAGGAGAATAACATAAAATCCACGATAAATGTTCGGGTGTAGTTTCATACAATTTTGCAAATCCAATAATCTCAGATCTGGGAACTTTTAGACCAAGTTCTCCTTTTAAATCTAATCTTAGTAATCCAGTCCTCCTACCTTCTTGTGGGAGATCCCAGGGTGCATAAAGAGCTGCAACACGTCTATCAAAGGTTTTCCAAGTTCTTACTGCACCGACTTCTATAAGTCTTGTTGTCTTTGGTTTTTCCATATGCCGGATTCTATCAGTAGATTTTTAGAAAGTCAAGGTGTGATTACTTAAAATCCTTAAGCGAAGCGAGGAATTCTTCGTTTGATTCTGTTTTTGCAAGCTGCATAAGAAACAAATCAGTCTGCTCATTTTCATTAAGAAGCCTTATCATCCTGTGCATTGTTGTCATCTTGTCATAAATTTCTTTAGTGAACATAAGCTGTTCCTGCCTTGTACCCGAAGATGCTATATCTATTGCGGGATAAATCCTTCTCTCGGCTAACCTTCTGTCAAGATGAAGTTCCATATTTCCGGTTCCCTTAAATTCTTCATATATAAGGTCATCCATTCTAGAACCTGTATCAACTAATGCGGTTCCGATAATTGTAAGCGATCCTCCTTCTTCACAATTTCTAGCAGCCCCGAAAAAGTGCTTTGGCGGATAAAGCGCAACAGGATCAAACCCGCCTGAAAGAGTTCTTCCCGAGGGAGGAACTGATAAATTATAAGCGCGCCCCAAACGGGTAATTGAGTCAAGCAAAATAACAACATCCTTGCCTTCTTCAACTAATCTTTTCGCACGCTCAAGTGCGACTTCTGCAGCCCTTGTCTGATTTTCTGCAGGTTCGTCGAAATTTGAGGCAATAACATCCCCTTTTATAGAACGGGATAAGTCCGTAACTTCCTCAGGCCTCTCGCCTACTAAAACAGCCATCAAAACAGCTTCCGGATGATTTTTGGCAATACCTGCGGCCAAATCTTTTAATATAGTAGTCTTACCGGCTTTAGGAGGTGAAACAATAAGTCCTCTTTGCCCGAATCCGATAGGGGCCATAAGATCAATTACGCGCTGTGATAGGGGAAGCTTGCCTGTCTCCAATACTAAATGCCTATTTGGATAAATTGCAGTTAAATCTTCAAACTTAACTCTTTTAGATTTTCCCGGCCTTCCCGAAGCTCCGTTTTCTGATACAAACGACTCCGCATCTTTTCCGTTAACTTTACTTACCTGAAGCAATCCGAAGTAGCGTTCATTTTCTTTTGGCTGGCGTGCGCCTCCTTCAACATGGTCGCCGGGACGGAGGTTAAATCTGCGGATTTGACTTGCACTAATATATACATCCATATCAGAAGGTATATATTTAGGTCTAAGAAATCCATGCCCTTCAGGCATAACATCTAAATATCCTGAGACATCTTCCGTGGGAACATCACGCATTGCATCGGTTGAAGGCCTTCTGTAACCTCCGCTATAACCTATCGATGAACCCTGATAGTATCCTCCGCCGTTCCCAATACCTTCCTGGTAGCGGGATTCCTGATAATTTTCAGGTGCAGGAGCTTCTTCTCTGGGGATACCGATTATCTGTTCTACATCAGCTTTCGGTTCTTCGGAGTTTATAGATTTTGGCCCGCCTGCATCAGCTGTGCCGGAAGCACTGCGGGCAGGTTTAAATGAACGGGTATTTGCCATAGTTTAGTAAATAGTTATAAATTCGTAGTTATTAATTATATGTTGGAAATCATGAAATCTAATCAGTCTGGAAATCGAAGGAAAAATTAATTCTAGATTAATTGTATTTTATCTGAATCGGGCAATTCCTGTCAACCCCGAACTTATCGGGATCAACTCGGAAAAAAGGGATTACTTTCCTTACACTTATTTTCCAAGCTCTCTTTGTGTCCAAATAGAATTTGCGCTAGCTTCATCAGATTTTCTGCCGAATTTTTTAAGTCCTGCACCTGCCGGTAAAAGTGAGGCAAATGCCCATCCTGCCAAAGGCAAACCTGTTTTAGGTAATTCTTTAAAATCACCTTTTGTTTGCATAACAACCTGCGGAGTAGATTGTACGACTTTAACTTCTCTAACTATTTCTTGAGCAGGATTATTTACTGTTACGTTAACAGCACTTGAGCTGGAAGAAGAACTTGAACTTGATCCGCCTGCTGCTATTACTGTCTGGTTTACTGTCTGGTTTTGATTGTTATTTTGAGTCTGGGTTTGTGTTTGTTCCTGGTTTTGGGCTACACAAACTATAACGGAATTAATAACTTTTTGAATCTTGCCTACAGGACACTGTACCGAAGGCACAGGTGTAGGGGTAGGGTGCGGAGTTTTACTTGGCTGCGGAGTTGGAGTCGGAGTTGGAGTTGGTGTAGGAGTTGGTGTAGGTGTTGGTGTTGGGGTTGGGGTTGGTGTTGGGGTTGGGGTTGGAGTCGGCTGAGGTGTAGCTTCATTGGAAGGGTTGTCCTGCGAATTGTTTTGATTTGAACCGTTCTCCTGGTTACTATTATCAGAAAAATCAGTATTATTATCACATCCACCACAACCATTATCTCCCTGGTTACCTCCGCCATCAGCCCCACCATCAGAGTCTTCAGCACTAACTAAAGAAGGACCTCTCTCAAAAAGATCACCTTTAGATACGGCATAAACTCCTATTGATAAGACGAATAAAACAAGTCCTAGCATAAACAACCTGGAGGTCTTTTGTAAAAGTTTTAATGTTAAAATTTTATTATTATTCATATTTATATTCATAAGTTTTTTGTCAATTATCTAAGATCGGATGTCCAAACTGCAGATCTAGGTGCACCCTGTGGCATTGCCATCTCTTCAGGACGGTATCTTAATCCAAGATTGGATAATTGATCTCTTGTTTTTGGAGTTGCAATATAATAATCAGCTTCTGTTGGTTCTACCCCCACAGGGCACAACCAAGCACAACCTTCCCAAACACCAGGCTTTTTAGAGACTTGATCAAAAATAATTCTATTGAATCCTGGATCCATCCATCTAAATTGAAACCTGATTAGTGGAAGTGGCTTTTTCTGACCATCAAGCTTATCAATTCCATCTTCCCAATCTTCCACCGAGCCTCTAACGCCTACTGTCACAAAAGGCTGTTCAGTTTCTATATCAACTGCCGT
The DNA here is from genome assembly GCA_964393545.1 of uncultured Gammaproteobacteria bacterium. Classification (GTDB taxonomy): domain Bacteria; phylum Patescibacteriota; class Microgenomatia; order Daviesbacterales; family UBA10151; genus CAYMUB01. The sequence goes on from CAYMUB010000005.1 coordinate 4,175, forward strand.
ACCATTTCCACCTTCGTAGGCTATTAATCTTCTTCTGGTTGCTATCTTATTCTTAGGATCTGGAGAATAAATCTTTTGTTCTGCACCCCAAAACTGAATTTCTATAAAACGATGATCTTTTACCGTAGACACCGGTCTCTCACCAAGCCTATATTTACCCTCTTCATTTAAATCTTCAAAATGGAAACCGAACATTCTTAATTTTCCGCGTCTATCATCAGGACAGACCCCATTTCCGGTTGGCTGGCCTAATTCTGGGTGACAATGCGCTAAAACTTCTTTTGTATTTCCTGTCAAAACTCTGTTTAATATATTAGTTGCTCTTGAAATTATAGGGGTTGCTTCCGTATCTTGTATCTCTTGACCTACAGATCCTGAATCACTACCACCCTGGTCACCATTATCGTAAGCTTTCACAATAGCTAAGCCTGCTACAGTTCCTAAAATTCTTCCAACCGCACTACGTCTTGAAATAGGTATTAATTCAGTACTTTGTGTAGTTCTTCTATCCATATATTTTCTAAGAGGTAAATTACCGCTTGGTTAATTTATTATAGAGAATTTTACTATGGGAAACTAAATTTGTCAAGACCCTGCTCGAAATCAAACTAACATACATATTATATGGGTCTTCGTTGCGCGATTGATAATTTTCCTAATTTTGCTACAGGATATCTATTGAGTAAATTTTGTGGATAAGTAGGCAGGCGTTGTGGAAAACATAAGTCTTAAATGAAGCCGGGCTCATTGCTTCATTGTTATTTGCGCTTATTAACAATGGAACAATGTAACAATCGAGCAATTACTCTCAAAGAAAAATGGTAACAGCCTTGATTGGAGACTTGACCCTGCCCATTAGAGAACGATGTTCCCGCAAGAATTTGTGAAAGTTATAAACTCTATTGGAGACTAGTCCCTGCCCTAGACTAATCCCCAGCACAGTCTACAACACAACCTCAAACAAATTCTTCTTCAAATCCCCAATACCAACCACTAGCGTAAACCGGTAAATAACAATTGATACTAAAGAACTCATTATTTACCCAACTAATATATTTAAATGTTAATTTAGCCTTAAAATGACCTCTTGACAAGTACTCCAGAATATGAAATTCTAGATAAATGATGATAACTTCTAACTGCTCTTGAAGTTATCATTGTAATAATTTAAAAGGGCATTGCTATTCGAGTCCGTCTGCGGTAGTAATGCTCTTTTTCTTGTCTAAAATACAATTAACTCATTTGTAGAGCATGCGATCTTCGATCTGAATGCTCTTTTTCTTGTCTAAATTTACTTCATTACTTTAAGTGACTTAAATTTCTTAAGTAACTTAAAATAATCATCAGGCCGTCTGCTTCCTGATGATTATCCTCTCGCCATTAAAATAAGTCCCTGACCTTTTTGCTCCAGAATCTTCCTCACCTGGGTCACCACCTGCTCATCCCGGCCGTTATTTAACCTGTATTGGTTGTCTCTTCGTTTTCTTAAATCTTTTTTAATACCAAAATTGAACATAAGTTTTTGTATTCCAATCGAGAGTATCATAGAGAAAACTATTTGTCAATACTTTAAAACCCTATAGGGAAATATCGAGTAAAAAACCTATACCCTAGAGTATCATAGCCCGGCTTAAACTATAGATTAGACTGACCTAATAGGATAATCTGACACAAAAGGTTATTCACAATTACAAAGATGTTGTGGATAAGTTTTGGTAGGAGCCGGATGAGTCGAAGGGTACTAAAGAGACTAAAGTTTTTTTAGAGATCTTATAAAGGCACCTATTAAGTACGCTAGCTCTGCAACTTTATTGTCTAAATTGTCGAATTCAGAGTTATCCATAAATTTTAAACCTAAACTTAGCTCTAAAGCTGCTTCCACTTCTGCTAGAGAACTTTCAGCTATATTCAGAAAATGAAGAAAATCTTTTTTTGATGACCTTCTGTTCCCTTCTACAATATTTAAGACTATCAATATTGAGGCCCTTCTCAACTGACTTATTAAACCAAAATCTTCGGATTTAGGAAAAGATTTTGTAATTCTGTAAATCTCGATTACCAAAGCATAAGATTTTTTCCATATTAGAAGTTTATGGTAGCCTTTATTTGTTTTTTCCCGCATTTATCTACGACTCCTTCGACTCTTTAGTCACCTTAGTAACCTTAGTCACCTTTTATCTTCACAAATATCATCCTCCCTGCCGGAACTTGTATAAGCCTTGAAACTTCTGTATCGATCTCTTTACCTACGAGTTCCGCTCCGTTTTCAACAACAACCATTGTACCGTCAGGTAAATACCCTACTCCCTGATTGATATCTTTACCTATATGCACGACTTTTACCTTTAAACTTTCTCCGGGTATCGCAATTGATCTTACCGAATTTGCAAGCTCATTAATGTTTAAAACAATAATGTTTGAAACTGTAGCAAGCCTATTCAGGTTAAAATCCGTAGTAATAATCCTCCCATGAAGGTTCTTGGCAAGCCTTAAGAGCTTTTCATCGGGATTTTTGCCGTTTGCGTCTTTGTCCCAAATTTCAACCCGGAGCCCCTTGACCTTCTTTAATTCTTCAACTATCTCAAATCCTCTTCTTCCCCGGGAGCGTTTTAAATAATCAGAAGAATCTGCAACCTGCTGAAGTTCAGTTAAAATAAATGCAGGTATAAGAATCGTGCCTGAAAGAAAATGCGTTTTGGCAATATCTAAAATTCTGCCGTCAATAATAGCCGAAGTGTCAAGAAGCAATGGGTGATTTACAGCAATGCCTCCTATAGGCGCACTTGCTCCGGGCCCGGCGTGCCCCATCGCTCCATGAGGCCTTTGCAAACGCAAAAGCTGGCTTGTGATTTCAGCTGATAGACGGCTGGTGAAGTTATTTACAAACCTTAAAGTAGTTGTTGATACAATTTTAGCAAGATCAGGAAACAGCCCGTATCCCATCAAACCAAACCAAATTGTAATTATCACCCGAAGAAGAATCCGGTTAAAAGGAGGAAAATCAGGAAGAACCTCTGTAAAAATAAAAGCAGTCAGGGCAAAAACAATTGCTAAAACAACCCTGAGCACTAAAGTTGCGTTGCGTCCGCTCCCCGAGGGAAGCGATTTACCAAATATTTGCATAGGATAATTCCTTCAACAAGCCTGTATAAATCCCGGATGAAGGCTTGTTAAATCCATTTAAACATATTCAGGCTTTTTTTTGAAGTTAGCAATTTTGGCTGACCGGCCATACAAAACCCTTACCAAAATAGGTAATATTTGAAATTGCATAAAACTTTACAAGTTAATGCAATTGAGTTTAAAAAAGACTTGCAGACTTTAAATCCTTTTTAAATTGGCCGGAACGGCAATCCAACGATTATCCGGTTTGAAGAGAAGTTACCCGGCCTAAAGATTATCAATAATAGTAGGAGTTATTAACGTCAAGTCACGGTTACTCACCCGCTTTCTGTCCGGTTTCTGCATTTACCTATGCAGCCGGTAAAGGCCTAGACAAATGGCCTAAATTAATAATTGCAGAAAAGTAAAGATTTGTAAACTCTTCTCGTACTTGTAATCAAATTATCCCGCAGGTCTGCAGCGGGTAATCCATTTGGGCGCTCGGATGATTTTGAGCTTAGTTACACCAGATTCTGATTAATCAAAATAATTTTTCAGCTTTGAAACCGGGGAAAAGCAGGAATTTGAGGTTAACTCCTCCTTTATCTGCTATAGATATGGCCTCCAATATTACCTTAACCCCCTGAAGGTTTATTCCTCTCTCCTTGGTTAAAAACTTAATAAACTGTAAAGCTTCCAAGTCCTTCTCTCCGAACATCCTTCTTTGAGTGCTGGTCCTTTGGGAAGTAAAAAGTTTTGACCTTTCATAAAGCATTATTGTCCTTGGATGGATATTAAGCAGTTTGCCAGCAACCGATATAGTTAAGATTGGTTCATTTATGCCCATGGCAGAATTTATGTTACTCAATAAATATAAAAGTTTATATTACTAATGTCAAGAGTTTCAAAAAAATATTAAAAATGAATTTTTTCATTAATATCAGAAATCATAAAACTATTACATATTTTCATAGATTAAAGATAAATAACCGTATAACCTTTGTGTAGATAAATTTACATAAAAAATGATATTTAAAATATGTAAAATATTGTATTAAGAAATGCATAGTTAAAAAAACCTATATATACAGATAAAATTATTATAAATGGCTGTTCCAGTGCCAGATTTTCTTCCCAGGAAATTCGTCTTTATAAAGGGCTAGCGGATTAACTTGTTATAACGGGCTTTTAAAGAGTATTTTTATTGATCAATTAATTTTTAGGCCTTAAAAGGCTTTTTAGGACTTAGATTTTATGTTCATCTGATAGAAAACCTATAAGAAAAAATGGCCAAAAAAAGGTTTATGAAGCTCCAACCTATACAACTTTAATCTACCATGAGATTACTGACATTTGTTCCAAATAGCTTATTCCAATACGAAAAAGTTAATATTTGGACAATACCTCTTCTTTGCATCAAGGTAGCATTCAAAGCTTCATTTAATGATATCCGTTCATCCCGGTTGACTCGAAGTATCCTATTGGCAGTAATTAAATCTGCTTTCTGAGGAAATAATATCTCGATTCCTGTTTGAAGCATGGCTTGAAGAAATTCCAGTGCAACGGTAGTCCCAACTTCACGGGAAAGTAGAACATATGAAGCTGTTATAACTTGCAGGCTGGTATAAAGACGGTAACCTATGCTTGCCAAATCCCCTATCGCTTTTGAAGCCTTTAAGTGATTCGGACTGCCCCTGTCAATAAAAGCTATAAAGACTGAGGAATCTATAAAAATTTTACGGGAATGGGTAGTCATAAGGATGAATTTTTGCGATCTTTGATCTTAAATATTTTTCTGGTTGCTTCAGCCATATTTTTACTCTGCCTGTCTAGTCTTTTATGCCTAACCCTCTTGCCTTCAGTCTAAAAAGAGGATCGTCAAAAGAAAAATTAGCTTCAGATAGAGAAGGAATCTCCCTATTGCTCTTGATCCGGGCAACAAAACTTTGGGTAAAAGCCTTTAAATCCGATAAGGAGATCCGTATATTACCTCCTGCTCGGAAAGCTCTCAATTTACCCTCCTTAATGTATCTCCTGATTGTAATTGGGTGGACTTTTAGTACTACGGCTGCCTGGTAAACTGTGTAAAGTTCTTCCATATTAGATATCTAGATTATATGCAATTGTAAACAATTATAAACATTGTTTAACACACTTTGTCAATGGTTGACAACCATATAAAGAAACGGGAAACTAATTAAGCAGACGGAGAATGGAAAAGGTTTACCTAGGCAGAGGATAACCAATACACAGGAAAATATGAGTGCCAGTCTGCCCAACCAAAAAAAGTTAATTCAAATATCCGAAGCTGCCAAATTCCTCGGTGTTTCCATTGATACAGTCAGAAGATGGGATAAATCAGGCGTTTTAGTTTCACAAAGACCGGACGGTAAAAACCGTTATTTCTCGCTTTATGAACTTGAGAAGCATAAATTTAGTCAGCCGCTAGCTATTTCAGAAGTAGCTAAGAAACTCAGTATCTCCCCCACCACTTTGCGCAGATTAGAAGCCAGAGGTGTATTCGTACCAAAAAGAAACACTGCAGGAGAGCGGATTTATGATAAAGATTCGATAGAAAAATTTCTGAGCAGCAATTATTTCCTCAGAAAAAAACAAGTTGAAGAGAATATCCTTGATCCTCTTCAGGAAGAAAGACTTTCTGAAGACCTGAATATAATGAGCGGGACTCAGCCTCCTGAGAAGACAAGCCCCGCAGATAATACTCAAAACTATCCCGGGGCAATGCCTGCACAATTAACTGAAAAGATCTTAGACCCTTATCTGAAGCCTGCGCAGAGGATTCCTGAATTCCTGGCGGCAGCTGTAATATTTTCGCTGCTGATTGCTATCGGATTTACAAACATCCAGGTTTCGACAATTAAAGGTTCCCAAACTTCTCCAACTCCGGTTCAGCCGGTGCCGGCACCTGCAATTCTTTCAGAAACAGAAACAGAAAATTTAATTTCTTCTCCGGCTCCTGCTGTTCTCTCAATAACAACAGAGGCCACAAGCTCGGCTGATGCAGTGATACCCAAAATAATAGCCGTAATTAAAATCACCGGCGGGGCAGAAAGCACAGATGTCCAGCGGGAACCCGCATCCGAATCGGAAAAGATCGGGACGGCTCTAAATGGCGACACTTTCGATTTCATTTCTATAAATTCGGGATGGTATGGGGTCAAGCTGGCCGATGGTTCAACAGGCTATATTTCAGCAGCATACGTAGAAATGATGGAGGAAACAGATGAATAAGCATAAAATCCTAAGCAGTTGTGTTTTTGTGCTCGCTTGTCTCGTTGTAGGCGCGGCATTTATGACCGCAACAACATACACCCAGCTGACTTTTGCCATCCTGATCTACCCTCTGCTTATGTATTTTGCCCTGAGGGCTTTTCCCAGAAGAAACCTGCTATCCCCCTTTGAAAAACCGGCAGCCGCCGCAAACCAGCTGTCTTTGAAACAGGCGGAAATTGTTGGGGAAGCCAAAGATAAAAATATCGGTATTGCTGATATCGACAAACGGGCGTTTTTAAAGCTGATTGGAATCGCAGGATTTTCCCTCTTCCTTTTTTCAATCTTTAATAAAAAGGCCGAAGGATTATTCTTTAAAAGTATTCCTGCATCCGGAAGTGTTTCTCTTCTGGATACTGCAGGCCAAAAAATTGATCCGGCCCGGAGTCATCCCACAGACGGCTACAGAATTTCCGAGATTGATGACAACATCATCGCTTTTCATGGATTTACCGACAAAAGCGGCGCCTGGTTTATTATGAGAGGAGACACGGATACAGGTTCTTTCCGCTACAGCCGGGGAACCTCCAACTTTCCGGGAAACTGGAATAACAGGGCAAAGCTCAAATACGACTACTATAACAATACTTTTTAAAATTTCGGTTACGCCAACCTCCTTGTAAAATTGTTAGAACCTGGCATATAATCTGGACTATGCTTTCGATAGTAATTCCATCTTATAAGGACCCCTTGCTCCACAAAACTATTGACTCACTTCTTGAAAATGCCGAAGGTGAGATAGAGATTATTGTTGTTCTTGATGGTTATTGGCCGGAGACACCGATAAAGCAGGACGAAAGGATAAGGATTTTACACCTTGGAAAAAACCGTGGCATGAAAGATGCTATCAATGCCGGAGTAGCAATTTCAAGAGGAGAATTTATTATGCGAACTGATGAACATTGCAGCTTTGGTAAAGGTTATGACCGAATCTTAACTGAGACTTGTGAACCAAATTGGATAGTAACAGCAAGGAGATATTTTCTCGATCCCGATAAATGGAAAGTTATGGATATTCCCTATATAGATTATGAGCAGTTAGTAACGCAAAGCATAGGAGACGCTAAGAAATATACGGGTTTTCCTTGGATAAAAAGAACAAAAGAGCGCAAAGATATTATGATAGATGAAACTATGGCTATGCAGGGCTCAGTTTGGGTTATGGCTCGTTCTTGGTGGGATAAGGTTATAGGAGAGCTCTCGTCCGGGCCCTATGGTACACATTATCAAGATCAGCATGAAATGATATTTAAGACATGGAAGGCGGGTGGCAAGATGATGGTGAATAAGAATACGTGGTTTGCCCATCGTCATAATAGTTTTCCCAGGCACCATGAAGTAAGCCATGGTAGTCAACAAAGGCAACTTCAGGCATTTTATGATCATTGGAAAGATTATTATATGGAAATAAAAAAACAGTGGGGTCTGTAAGCTTTAGTCTCTCCAATTACGAGGAACTTTGGGTGAATCTATTTCCAGAGGGGTATACACAGGTTCTAAAGACCCAACAGATTTTATCCATTCCCAAGTCTTGCTGATACCATCTTCCAAAAGGGTTTCATGGTAACCTAAGAAACTTTTGCATTGAGTATGATCAGCAATTGCCTCTTTTACTTCTTGAGGGCGTTCATCTAAAAAGTCTGGAGCATAAGCAGAGCTTGCGATTCTTTCAGAATCTAAAGCAGAGCTTGAAATTCTCCCTTCGGTCGAATTATAGGTGGACTTTAGTGTAAGTGATAATTCCCTAACAGTATAAATTTTGTCCGATCCTATATTAAAAGTTTTACCCGCCACCGGATCAAAACCACATTTATATAAAGACTCGACTACATCATCAATATAACTAAAGCATCTTTTCTGTTTACCATCCCCATAAATATACCAAGGCTTTTTTCGGAGCATTGCATTCATCCAAATAGTTACTACATTCCTATAAGGATCCCTCATATTCTGTCTTGGGCCATAGACGTTGTGTGGTCTGGCTATCACATATTCAAAACCATGAACCTGGGACATTATTTTTAGAGACTTCTCAGAAGCTAATTTAGTTACCCCATATAAATCTTCTGGTTCCGGCCTATCACTTTCTTTAAAAGGAGTTTGCAGCGCCCCATAAACTGCTATAGAGGAAACAAAGACAAATCTTCTACCCCGATTATTTATAAAAGGAGTTAAGGTATTAATAAAAGTATTCCAGTTTCTGGAAGTAACATCTATGGGTGAGAACTGAGCTTTATTTTCTGCTGCATTGGCTGTCAGATGGAAAACAATTTCAGGTTTGAATTTATCAATAACTTTTTTTGTTAGCTTTGGATCTCTTAAGTCTACCTTTACCCATTTAGCATACTTAAGATCTTTAGATCGGAAACTCTGCTTCTAATTTGAGCGAAGCGAAAATTTCAAGCTCTGCTTATTAATATTGCCAATACTGCCTCCGGAAAAATCATCTAATACTAAAACTTGTAGGTTTCTTTCTATTAACCTATCCACAAGGTGAGATCCAATAAAACCCGCGCCGCCAGTAACTAATATTTTCATATATATTTTAAGCGGGTTTTACAAGCTCCGCTTATAAAACCGGCACCCCCTACTAGTACTTTTCTAAACTTCATAATTTTATTTATGAAGCTCCACGGCTAAAGCCGTGGTATCTTCTCAGTACAGCTTCACAGCAAAGCTGTTCAGCTGACGCTCAGAACTTTCAGTTCTTCGCAAGAAGCAATTCATCCACGGATGAATCCGTGGTGTTCTTGCTTTGCTGATAAAATTTCAAGCTTTGCTTATGATTTTTTTGAATTATATCACCACTGATACATCATACGATCGCTGAATATTCTTAATTAGCTCTTAGCAACTCTTTGAACTTCTCCTATAATGCCTTTATGATCAGATAAACCTTGAATCAACCTGACATTTGAGGCCAGGTAATGCTCACTGGTAAAAAATCCATCAACTACATATTTCCAGGTAGCCTCCGGTCTAACTCCTGTATCCATCGTAGTATCAATATCTGGCGGTATATTATCCCGATACCTTTGAGCTATTGAGTCAAAAATTTGATACCCTCTTGGAGAGTTAAAATCTCCTGTTAAAACCATATCGGGAGTATCATTTAAAAAATAAGCTAGTTTTGCAAAATCTCTTAGCTGTTCATCACTGGGTTGAGGCTGATTATGCCAGGTAAAATGAGTTGTGGCAAAGTTAAACCTTTCTGAGCCTATTTTTATACCGGCTTGCAATAGAGATGAGGTACTTCGAAGTCCATTATTTAACACAATATCACTAGAATCATCTCTAGTACCATGATAGTAATCCTCTCTGGAATCAAGAATTGGATTTTTTGAACCAATTGCCACACCCCAGCCCTCTGCCTCCTCTGCCCTATCTGTTAATGACAGCTTGCACATCCTGGAAAAAACAACCTGACCACCCAAGGCGTTTCTAATCTCTTCCAGACTACCCTCATATACTTCCTGCAGTAAAACCACATCAAGCCTTTTCCTGTATATAAAATCCAAAATATTAGGAGAAAGCCCATATTCGCGCCCGGTGTGACATGTATTTAAAGAAAAAACCTTAAGCGGAGACTCAAGTGGCACATCTAATTGACCAATTTCTGTATAACTCATAGTATGAAATATACCTGAAGTGAGGCTATTAGTCAATTTGTGTGTTCTTTTGGAGCCTTGAAAAATAGTTTGGGCGTACTATATAAGCAGAGCTTGATACTCGCTAACGCTCATATTAAGCAGAGCTTGAAATTCTCGCCTTGCTCGAATTATAATCCACAATGTGATTTCAATTATTATTCCAGCAAGGAAAGAAAAATACCTTAATAGAACCATAAAGGATATTCAGGCTAAAGCAACCGGGGATATTGAAATTATTGTTGTTTTGGATGGACACGACGAGGAAAGATTAGACTGCGTTAAATATATTTACCATCCAAAACCAATAGGTATGAAATACGCAATCAATTCGGGAGCTAAGATTGCTGCTGGTGAATATCTTATGAAGATAGATGCTCACTGTATCGTTTCCCCGGGATTTGATAAACAACTGATTAAAGATCACCAGCCTAATTGGATACAAATACCAAGAAGATACAAACTAAATGAAGAAATTTGGGAGCCTGATTTTAATGAGTTTATTGATTATGAATATTGGATATGGCCAAGAAACTACAAACCTATATCTCTTCATGGTTTTAGGTGGCACGAAAGGGCAAAGCAGCGGGCTGACATAATTATTGATGACACCTTAACTTTCCAGGGATCTTTTTGGTTTATGACTAGAGAGCACTGGGAAAGACACGATTTTATGCGAGATGAAGGTTATAATGAGTTACACGCTCAGGAAGCAGCTTATTTAGGTACTGCTACCTGGATGAATGGGGGCAGAGTAGTAGTTAATAAAAATGCTTGGTACTGTCACCTCCATGGTAAAAGAGGATACGGTATAAATAAAAACGCCAGGGAAAAATGTTATATCTACTCATATAAGCACTGGGTCCTGGATAACAAAGAAGGGTTTATTAAGTTAATAGAAAAGTTTTGGCCAATTCCAAACTGGCCTGCAAACTGGAAGGGGGAGCTGTGGCAGGTTTAGTAAAAAAGTTAGAAAAAAAAATTATAGAAGAAACCAAGCCGCATACCGGTAAACCACTGGCATTGTCTGGCGGAGTTGATTCAAGTCTTTTGGCAGCTCTTATAAAACCTAAGTTTGCCATCTCAGTAGAGCTGCCGGGTGATGATAAATATAATGAAATCAAATGGGCTAAAAAAGCGGCAAAACACTTAAAACTTAAACACATAATTGTAAAACTTGATGATTCAAAATTTGATGAATATGTAACAGCTGCGGTTAAAGCTATAGGTAGACCCATCCCCCATTTTAATATTTTCCCCCTTTTCGCAATGTATAAAAAGTTAGGAGAGTTAGGAGAAACAGAAGTTATATTAGGTGATGGACCGGATGAAACGATGTGTGGTTACGCCAGGGATTTAATTATTGAATATCTTTATAAGGTTTATGAGTTTGAAGCACTTAAAAACTACAAACCTTTAATTGATAAAATTCTCCCCCCTAAATCAGAGGCTATAAAATTAGTAACCAATCTGGATGGATTTACTGATGTGGTTACTGCGGATATTGCTATGCGAGCTGATATGGATGATATGTCTGATGGAATTGCCAGACACTTTGGAATTAAAAATATAAGACCTTATCAGGACAATCCGGAGATGGACAATTATATGAGAGACCTGCCTTTGAAAGATAAAATTCGCGGGCAATATGGCAAGTATTTACTTCGGAAGATTGCCGAAAAGTATGTACCGGATGAAATAGCGTGGAGGTTAGTAAAAGTAGGAGGTCCGGTATATCCTGTAAATGTTTTAAGAGGTTGGATGAGTGACGGCGAATTTGGGAAAAAACATTGGCTTGATCATCAAAAAAAGATACTGAAATGAGCATACAAGATGGGCTGAAACTAGAACCTACATTCAATATCCCTTATTACGGGTTAAGAGGCGTTGAAATACCGGATGTATGGAGGGATGATTTACCAAAGTTTCTTTTCGAGAGCGGATGCAGGGTTGGAGTAGAGATTGGTGTTAATGAAGGAGAGTATGGCATTAAGTTGTGTCAGGCCGGGTTAAAAGTTTACGGAATAGATCCGTATATAGCCTACAAGCAATATAAAGAGCCGGAGGCTTATGTGAGTCACTATGAACAGGCTTTAAAGCATCTCGCAGGTTTGAACTACAAGATAATAAAAAAATTTTCTATGGATGCCCTGGCAGATTTTGAGGATGGATCACTGGACTTTGTATATATTGACGGGAATCACACTCTTCCATACATAACAGCCGACATATTTGGGTGGGAGCCTAAGCTGCGCAAGGGAGGAATTATGTCCGGACATGATTATGCTTTTGTTAGAGGAACAAGAGAGAAAGAAATACCAAAAATTTATGATGGGACACACGTAAAGGCCGGGGTTGATGCGTGTGCTTATATAATGAGGGTTGAAAAGCTGTATATTCTAGGAAAAAGATACTCTAAAAAAAAGGGTTCGAGAGATCAATGGAGGAGTTGGTTTTGGATAAAATGAACCAGGTTCTTGTTTCACAATAATATGATTTCTATAAATGCAAGACCGTCTTATTGGGAAAACGGTAGTACAGATGAAAAATATATGCACCGTCTTTCTGCCAGGGTAAGAGGAGAGGAGATTGCAGAATATTTGGGTGGTAAATTCAATGTCCTCCTTAGAGAGGATGATGATATATATATATTTGTGAAACCAAGACATATAACCAATGTAAAAGATGGTGATTATGTAGATGTGTTAGATGATATTAATGTTATTTCTTTATTGAAAGAACGTCCAAAAGTTAAAGTTATAGCTATGTCAGAAGTGCATTTCAATTATTTGAAGAAAGAACTAATCAATGAAATAATCCTAATCCCCCACCATCATATAAACTTTGAACGGGAGAAGAGAGTAAGAAATAAAACTTTAGTTGGGGGTATCATAGGTTCACCGTCTAAAGTTGCCCATGATATTAGCGACAAGATTAGAGATGATTTAGTAAAAGTTGGGATAGAATTTACCAGATGTTTTAATGCCAGAACAAGAGAAGAAATGATCTCTTATTATAAGAGTATCGACTTTTTAGTTATCTTCAATTTGAACTCAAACGACAGAGACCTCTTTTATCGTCATCCCGCAAAAATAATCAATGCCGCATCTTTTGGTATTCCCTCTATGGCACAACCCATAGCGGGATATAGTGAAGTTGAAGGATTCTATATTCCGATAGAAACTGTAGAGGATATAGTACGGGAAGCAGAGAAATTAAAAGATGTAGATTATTACAATCAATTTTCAGAAAAGATTCACCAAGAAACAGAAAAATATCATATTAGTAATATAATTAAGTTATATCAAAACTTATGATTCCACTGTTTTATCCGCAATTATATAAAGAAGAATGGCTGGATGCTTTAGGTAAGATCTTTGATACCAGATGGCTTGGTCAAGGACCGATAGTGGAAGAATTTGAGAAGGAGTTTGGAAATAAATTTAATTATGATTATTGCCTAACAGTTAACAGCGGAAGCGCAGCATTAGAGTTAGCTTATCAGCTGCTTGATATAAACGGGGAAGATGAGATTATAACAACTGTATTTACTTGCACAGCCACAAATTTACCAGTTATTAGACGAAAAGCAAAAATTGTGTTTGCAGATATAAATAATGATCTTTTAATAGATTATAAGGACATAAAAAGAAAGATTACTAGTAAAACAAAAGCGGTTGTAGTAGTAACATTAGGGGGATTACCGGTAGATAGAAGGATTTTTGATTTAGGGTTACCGGTAATTGTTGATGCAGCTCAATCAGTTGGGATTTCGGAAAAAAGAGGAGATTATATTTGTTATTCATTCCAAGCAATTAAGCATTTTACTACAGGTGATGGGGGTATGTTGGTTGTTAAAAACAAAGAAGAATATGCTCGAGCCAAAAAACTACGATGGTTTGGAATTGATAGAGAAGCAAAAAAAAGAGTTAATTTTAACGCTTTAAATAATAGGGAGATAACTATGGAGATAGAAGAGCCAGGTTATAAATTTCATATGAGTGATATTGCTGCTGCAATGGGGTTAGTTGGACTTAAACATACTGACGAGATATTAGAATACCGGAAATTATTATGTAGTACTTATGCTAAAAATTTACCTAAAAAAATACGTTGTATTTATGGTGGTTCATATTGGTTAATGGCAATTATTACTAAAGACAGAAACGAAATAATCGACTATCTAAGAGGTAATGGTGTGGAGTGTGATTTAGTTCAACTGCGAAATGACATATTCAAGGTTTTTGGCGGTACAAAACAAGATTTATCCAATATGAATCGTTTAGAAAACGAATATTTATACTTACCGCTAAATCCTAAAGTAACAATTGATAATGTCAAGACAATTTGCAAATTATTATGCGACAGATAACTGTATCTATAGAAAATATTGCATCATGTCTTTGTACTTTTTATTATAACGGCAAAGCTAATGTTATGTTAATTGACGACGTTCAGACTAAGGAGGAATTTCGGGGACAAGGTTATGGAATAAAACTTATAAAAAAAGCGGTCTCCTTGGCTAAAAAGTTAAAGGTTGATTCGATAGAACTTGTGGTTAATAGAGATAATAAGATAGCTAAGAACTTATATGAAAAAGTTGGGTTTGAAAAGACTAATAAAGATTATTATAGAATAATATTATGAATGACTTAACAGTGATAT
>CAYMUB010000006.1:0-25336 GCA_964393545.1 uncultured Gammaproteobacteria bacterium
GCCCAATTTCCCCCAGCTCCTGATGAACCTTTCTTGTGCCTTGAAAAAGCCACCATATTCTTACCTTTACCACACTTAAGACAAACTAACATGTGGTAAACTATAACATAGTGCAACCTGAATTTCTAGCTTTCTCTATCATCATACTGCTTTTTTCAGTGATCCTGCATGAGGTCATGCATGGGTTTGTGGCTTTAAAGTTTGGCGACTCAACTGCCCAAAGGGCTGGCAGGTTAACTTTAAACCCTATTCCTCATATTGATTTGTTTGGAACAATTTTGCTCCCAGCTTTACTAATCTTTTCAGGTTCTCCAATTCTATTTGGGTGGGCCAAACCTGTCCCAGTTAATCCTTTAAATTTTAGGAATATAAAAAGAGGAGAGTTGATGGTGGCAGCAGCTGGAATTTTGGCAAACTTTGGGCTAGCTGTAGCTGCAGCAGCAATTTATCATATTTTAAATGCTTTACCTCAACAATTTCCTATGTGGGTGGGGGCTATTTTACAATTTACAGTCAGAGTAAATCTAGTATTGGGAATATTTAATCTCTTTCCCATCCCTCCTTTGGATGGGTCTAAAGTATTGCTGTCCCAACTGCCATATAATCTGGCCAGGTCTTATCAAAGACTTGAGCCATATGGAGTTTTGATTTTACTGATTTTTATGATGATCCCCTTTGGCCAGGCTTCTTTACTTCAAACCATCTTAGGATTTTTTGTAAATCTATTCAGTTCTCTTTTGGGTTTTTAAACATTTAAAGCAGGACTTATGCTATTTGAAAGACTCCGGGTTCAAACTTGACGTATAAAATCCAGGTAATTTTCTTGATTTACTAATTGCACCTTTGTTCCATATTCACTGGTAAAGGAACCGGCACCTCTACTTAAAGACCCGCTACCATATTTAAACTCAAAACCCTTTAGCTCTTCATTGGTGACTTTTTCTATGTAATCTACCTCTGCCCCTGAGTAGCTCCGCCAAAAATTAGAGGTAACAACCATAGCTTTGTTGGCAAACAGCTTTCTTCTCTCAACAAAAAGGAAGTTTTCCCATAAAAGTCTTGCATCAGATCTTAAATCAATTGAGTTAAAATCACCAATTAAGGCGTTTCTGATGCCTAAATCCACAAAATAGATTTTATAATGACTACCAATCTCTCTTCTGGGGTTTTTCCCGTATGGATGGGCTGAAACAATCACATAAGATTTTTCTAAAATATCCAAATAACTGACCACTGTTTTCCTGTCTATCTTTAACCTATTCGAAAGCTCATTCTCATTAACTTCTGAACCAATTTGGTAAGCTAGCGCTTTAGTTAAATCTTTAATAGCCTGGGAATTTTTGACCCTTTGGAAAGTTAATATATCTTTAAACAAGTAGCTATCAACAATCCGCTCAAGTAGAGCTTGCTTCTGTTCTGGAGTATTTGATAAATAAACCTCTGGGTATAAACCATAGAGCATAACTTGTGGTAGCAGGGCATCTGCTTGGTTTTTTAGTAATGCTTCATTGTCACTACCCGATTGTAAACTTTCGGTAAAGGAAAAAGGATATAAAGTAAAATCTAAGTAACGCCCGGTTAAAGGATCACTAAGTTTATTTTTTAAATCAAAGCTGGAAGAACCAGTTGCCAGCGTTCTTACATCTGGAAAATTATCATGAATAATTTTTAAAGTCAGTCCTGGATTATCCAATCTTTGAGCCTCATCAATAAGTAGTACATCAACTCTAGAGAGCAACCTCTCTAAAACCGCTTTTGAATTGGTATTTACTGCCGACATTTCTTCTGCCAGATCACAGTTTAGATACAATACTTTCTTCCCTTCCCCTTCCAGTTTCTTATCAATATCTTTAGCTATAGTGGTTTTACCAACCTGTCTAGCTCCCAACACCAGAATAATCTTCCCAGAGGACTTTAGGCTTGAAAGTATTAAATCTTCACTGAATCTTAGTACCATAATCCCAATATTAGTACTAATTTTGGGATTTGTCAAGTATAAAGTAGACTACTTCGGGGTATTGACAAGGGGGGGGTGATGTGTAAAAGTAAAAATACATGCCCAAATTGTCACAAAAAGGTGTAGTGCACCTGCTAAGTTTGTTTGTCCTCATTATTATCCTGATAGCTATAGGTTTTGGAGTATATTCTTTAAGAAAAGGTGGATTTTGGATCTTTAAATCAAAAGCTGGAGATAATGTCATCACCATTACTAATCCTAATGGCAGTCCATTACCCAAAGATGAAAAAGATAATAAAACTGATGTAACTGATTCACTAGAAGTACAAATAGACTTAAATCCTTTACCAAAATAATGAAAATCAATAATCTTAAAATATCTGTTTTTGCACTAACTTTAGGATCTCTTATTATCTTTGCTTTCGCTTTCACTCCTACCACAACAAGAGCGTTGAATTGTACTCCCGGAACCTCTACAGGAACATGCGAGACTTCCTGTCCAGCAGGTAAACAAGGTACATGTGGAGGTCATAAATATTGCGTCTGGCAACCAGATGGTAACAATACAGAAACTGGTTGTGTCTGCGAAACCGAAGGCACTACTTGTAATGTCGGTGGGGTAGGTACTCCGCCTCCTCCTCCAAAGAGTGGAGCACAAACTGGTGGATCTATTCCCAAAAGTACTGGTAATACACAACCTTCTCAGCCTTCTACAACGGCAGGTTCTTGTGTTTGCAGTACTGGAGATTACAACTGCGTGATTTCTTGTAATACCCGAAAGGATAACCATTTTTCAGGAAGTGGTTCAGGTGGATTCAACATAGCATCCGTAAGAAATAACACTCGTAATCCAAAAGGAACACTCTCTGCTTCAAAAGCAAATCTTACAGTAGGAGAAGAGGTTGAAATTACTGCTTATGGCCAAGCTGATGAGGGTAGAAGTATAAGAGAAGGTGGAATTGACGTATGGCTGGCCAAAATACCAAATCCTGGAGAAAGTTCGCTTCGATACTTAAGGATTGATAACTGCTCAAGTGGCAAATGGTCAGGAACGGAAAATACTAATAATGGCAACTGGTGTAATATGTTAAGGACAACAACTTCGGGCAGCAAACTTAAATGGACTCCTGCCCGTCCTGGAACATATTCTGTTATTATGGGAGTTTATGATGACAAAAGAGAATTAACTACCAGCAATTGTTCTTCTAATTACCTAAACTATCCTCCTAACAGCTCGGGATTTGCCGAAACAGGTCCATATGTCAATGGAGAACCAACCCGTTATTGGAGATGTGATGAAAATGGAAAAGATTACCTAAATATAGTAGTTTCCAATACACCTACCACAACTCCTCCATCATCTAAAGCAATTCCTTATGGGTATAGTATCTCAGAGAGTCCAATCTCTGACTCAGACAATACAGTCCAATTTGGCACTGAAGCAAATCCATTTATTTTTCCTCTGAAAAGACCTTTTATATTCTCAAACACTGATCCATCTATCCCTGTAAAAACTGTTTTCATTAAAGTTTTCTATACTAACGGAGCACAACCGGAAAAATTCCAAAAATCAATTATATATAGACCTGCAACTCCTCTTGTATCCTCTTCTCCTTATCTTAGTTTAGAAGGTGATAAGCTCTTAGTCAAAACAGGAGATAAAGTTACTGTTAAGGTTTCAGCAGGTTCTGTAACAGAGGAAGCAAATTTATTTAATGCAAGCTTTGCTTATCCAACTAATCTTCTTGATGTTGATGTCATAAATACCACTGAAAGTGATACTTTTATTAAAAACTGGGTTAAAAGTGATGTTGATAAAATTAAGGGTGTAGTTAATTTAATTGGTGGGGTACCAACTCCTGGAATCAAAATCGAAGCAGGTAAAAAACAAACTATAGCAACTGTCACATTTACAACTAAGGCTGCCGGGAAAGATACATTAAAGTTTTTGGAACCTGCCATATTTAGAAATTCTGATAATAAAAATATTATTTCTCAATCAAATGGTTTTACTGTTGCTATAGTTGATACTTTACCTACTGAATCTCCAATGCCTACAGTTGCACCAACTCCAATATATCCAAAAGGTGACTTAAATAAAGATGGAAAAATAGATATTGCAGATATGAGTGTATTTTTCTCTAAAATGGGTTCTAAAGACAAAGATGCAGATTTAAATGAAGATGGTATAGTTAATATCTTTGACTATGCTATTTTGGTTAAACTTATCTTCTGATTAGTTTTTTGTTACAATAATCTCATGTCAGAGATAAAAGAAGCCTCTTTTGCAAGTACCTCTAAAATTACACAGGCCGGAAATCTTCTTACTGAAATCTTCAAAAATCCTAAATTTGCTCTTAGAAGATTAGGACAACTATTAGGCAGAAATAGTACTGAACCTCTATCTTTTATCCCTGCTCCATCTAAGAGCCTTAGTTTTGATCAAGCACGGATGATAGATGCTGGAAGAGAGGATAATGTAAACGAGTTCACGTTTGATAACAGTATCTTATCCAGAGAAATCTATGAGCGTCCATCTGATAACACTTTTGCAGATATTTTAGATGATGTAGACCGCTATTTATTTGAAGGCAAAAAATTTGCTGAACGAGGTTGGAGACATTCAGATGTAAAAGTAGGTACATTTATCCATCCAAGGCATCAAAATGTACCTGAATTATTACAATTATTGTCTGATAAAGTTACATATCTGTACAAGCAAGATCGAAGTATCTATAATCCAAGACTTGCAGCCTGGACTGCTTGGGCTTTAATTAATATCCATCCAAAAACTGATGGCAATGGCCGTTTAACTAAAGGGGTAGTTTCCTATTTTATGGGGAAAGCTGGAATAGTTGGCTGGAGAAGTGAGCTTTGGAACAGTTTTTTTAGACTCTCAGATTCAAAGTTTAATGAAGAAGTTTCCAGAAGAACTGGTGTGCCTATACCTAATGGGTCTCAATCCTCAATAGACTTTTACCGCCATGAAGGCCGTGACGTTGTAGCAGAGATATTAAAAGATGCTATAGAACAAACAGATTTTGATAAATCAGGAGGGTTAGAACCTGCTTATCTGAGCAAGGAAGCTTTAGACTTGTTTGTAAGATTCATTTCTGATGCCTCTGACCGCCGGATTCTTCAAAAATAACTATCTTAATCTATTTACTCTTGGGCCTGAAAAACCCTTTAAATGGTGAGGCCTTCTTATCAAGTAACTCCTTATTTTTCTCAAGTTCTACCCTTACTGCTCTTCTAATTAACTCTCCTGCTGAGACTTTTTCATTTTTGGCTACCTTGTTTAGCTTGTTCCATAAATCTTTATCAAACAGGATGTGAACTCGCTTATTTAACATACACATGCACATTAACATGCACATGTTATTTTGTCAAGTTTTACCCTCTTGACAAGAAAATAAAAATATGAGTATTATAAGAGTATCCTAAAGGACATTAAGTAGATGGCCTGAAGGTCTGCCCTGCTTAGCACGTTTAAAGCCAGAATATTTTTCTTCATTGTTTGTTTCTTTAAGGGAGCTTGAAGTTGGTTTCCTCTTAGGAGAAAATCACAAAGCACCCACCTCAGATACCTGAGGAGAAAATTTGGCTAAACGACTATAGTAGGGAGAAATTATTGACTGTGCAGTCTATTTTTGATCTATCTTAAATAACTTGGCGTGAAATCTAAATCACGTTTTTTCTCCTATTATTCCATTCAATTATATTATGTTAAAATAACTGAGGGTTGCCTCCTTAGCACAGTGGTTAGTGCGTATGTTTTGTAAACATATGACGAGAGTTCGATTCTCTCAGGGGGCTCATAGTATTTATTGTCTCTTGACTTTTCGGTTTTTATATGGGTAAACTGGATATATGCGTCCTGCCCACTTCGACTCTCCAGAATATAAGAAAAAACAAGCTGAGATAACTCATCTAAATTGGCGAAAAGGTATATACAACTTTTTACTTAAAAAGGAACAACGAAATTGCCTAAATGGTCATTGTGAAAATTATTTTATTGTCCCTCAGAGTGATAAACAAAAGTATTGTAGTCAAAATTGTTGGTATCTTGTAAGAAGAAATTACCGATTAAGTATAACTCCTCCGTGCGTTACTTGTGGCAAATTAGTTATGCAAAAAAACGCTTTTAAATTTTGTTCTCTTAAATGCCAAGCAACAAATAACTACAATGAGTATATAAAAAGATGGAAACAGGGCTTAGTGAATGGAAATATTGGCATAACCACAAAAGGTATTTCAGGTTATTTGAGACGTTATTTACAAGAAAAGTATAGAGATAAATGCTCTATTTGTGGTTGGAATCAGAAAAATCCAATTACTGACACTGTTCCTATAGAAATTGACCATACAGATGGGAACTCCGAGAATAATAAAGAAGAAAATTTAAGGTTACTCTGTCCTAATTGCCATGCCCTAACTCCCACCTTTAAGAATTTGAATAAAGGAAGAGGCAGAGCTTGGAGGTTAAAATATATTAAAGATCAGTTAACTCTTCACTGAAGGCTTCCAGTTTGTTAAAATAACTCGAGTGCCGACATAGCTTAGTGGTAAAGCACGTCATTGGTAATGACGAGACCGTGGGTTCAATCCCCACTGTCGGCTCCCAGATTCTACCAACTACCACTTGAACCTCCACCACCAGATGATCCTCCTCCAAAACCTCCAAATCCACCACTACTTCCCCCGCTGCCTGAGGAAAATCCTCCAAAAGAATCCCACCAACTTGTACTAAGTCCAGATTTTAACCTTTTTTGATAGTTACTGGATAAAATATCATCTAATAGATATCCTATACCTGCGCCGATTACTATAGAAACAAATACAATAAAAAACACACCTCCAAGTACCCAAGCCAAAAAGCCTCCCAAAGATCCACCAATAATCCCACCTGGCCAAGTTGCTTTGCTCCTGCCTAAAAAAGCAGCAAAATAAGAAAATATCAAATAAATCACTATAATTGTTAGATAAAAAGCAAATGCACCACCTGCTTCAAATATACTCTTAAAAACTGACCAGAAAGTTACTTTTGCCTTACCTCTTGCAACATCAGTTGGATTCGTACTTAAATGATCTTGAATGGCCAACACCCCTTGGGAAATACCAGTGTAATAATCTGCTCTTTTAAATTGAGGAGCAATTATATTTCTAATAATTTCCCCTGCTTGACCATCTGTTAAAGCCCCTTCAGCCCCATACCCTACTTCAATCCTCATTTTTCGATCATCTATGGCTGCTAAAAATAACACCCCATTATCCTTACCCTTTTTACCTATTTTCCATTCTTCAAATACTTTAACAGCAAAGTTTTCAACAGTATCTCCATTTAAACTTTTAACTGTTGCAACAGCAATTTCATTGGTAGTTTTTTGCTCAAAATCCCGGGTGGACGGGCCGGTGCAAAGCACAAAAAGAAAGCTATACTTTAAAAAAAGAAAAAACAAATTTAACTATGGTTTAATAACAACTGATGCTGAAACAATAAGAAAGATACCAATAGCATTTAAAAGAAAAGAAAGAATAAGAAACTGATAGGTTTTCATCTTAGTAATACTCATAAGACTAACTCCTATTTCATCAGGTAAAGGAGAAGCAATAATAATCGCGCCAATAACAGGTAATGTCCAGCTGTGAAATATCTGCTATGCAATACGGCAGTCAGATGAGATCCTCCTAAGCGGTTATAGAGAGGGGTGATTTCTGCCAGAAGATTATCTCTAATAAACCTAAAAATAGTAAAATCTCCCAAGACTGCACCCAAACCAGCAAAAATGCCAATCTCTACCGGAGATAACTGCCCGGCCAGGGCGAGTAAAATAACTGCTCCGGTTGCTACTGTAAAAGTAGAAACAAACAATATCCCTGCCAAAAATGCGCCAAAATATCCGAGGCTTCCAAGATTTAGTAAGAAAGCATGGAGTGGTTCAAACCGTGATAGGAGTACAGCAAAGAAAACAGAAGCTACAAATAAAGTAAGATTTTTATACCTAAATGAACGCCAGTAATCCACATTTTTAGTATACCAGATGCTGTAGAATAGATATGCTCAGCTAAGGACTTGTCAATGGTAAAATGTATTTATGGCAAAATATAGTAAGTTATTAATCAGCTTAATTTTAGGAATTCTAGCTGGGATAGCTCTTCTTTTTATACTTTATCTATTACCTTTACCTGTAAATAATCCTTTATATAAAACATTTGGGATATATAAACCTCAGGTTGTTGGCTTTCTGCCTTTCTGGCTGCTTGAAAGAGCAGACAAAAATTACTCACCCTATATTACCACTCTTTCCTACTTTGGTTTAAGCTTAGATAATGATGGAACTGTGGTACAACTGGAAAATAAAAATGAGGAAGAACCAGGCTGGCATGGCTTAAGATCAGATAATCTTAAGAATAAACTTCAAGAGTCCACTAAGAATCATCTTACTAACTCCCTTTTGGTCAGGGCCATGGATGAGGCTACTATTTCTGCCTTAATTTCCAACCCTAAAGAACATGCTCAAAACTTAATTAAAGATGTAATCCCACAAATGAAAAAGTATCACTACACAGATTTAAATTTAGATATTGAGGGTTTTAAAGAAAGCAGTCCTTCAGCCAGAGAAAATTTTACTCAATTTGTGAGAGAAATTAAAAAAGGTCTGGATGAACAAAACCTGGGTACAACTTTGACCATAGACATTTCTCCTTCTGCTCTAATCCACCCATACTTAATTGATCCTTTGGAAATTGGTAAAATTGTGGATTTTGTGGTGTTTATGACCTATGATTATCACAACTTAAGCTCACCTATCACTGGACCAGTCTCACCACTTGGTGGATCTGGCACAATCAGAGAAATTGATGTGTTTTTTAGTTTAAAACAGGTCTTAACAGTTATTCCTGCAAAAAAACTACTCTTAGGAATTCCTCTTTATGGATATGAATGGGAAACTCTAACTGATAAACCTAACTCTCCTACTATTCCAGGCACCGGGCAAACAGCTTCATCCCGAAGAATTGCTAAAATCTTAACTGATTGTAAAAATTGTCAAACAGGCATAGATGAGTTAGGTGAACAGCCCTACATTATCTTCCCTGATGAAAAAGACCCCACTTTTCATCAAATTTATTTCGAAGATCAAAATTCTTTAAAGAAAAAAGTAGAGCTGGCTAAAAAATATAAACTGGCTGGAGTGGCTCTTTGGGCTTTAGGTTATGAGGATGAAAAACTCCTAGAACCCTTAAGGGGATACTAGGCTGATTTGATTATCCTGTAGTAATAATATATAATACTTCTCCTATGGAAATTCACAAAATAAGACCTATTGAAGCAATTAGAACTTTTTTAACTGGTTCAGAACTAGAAAAAAAGAAATTGGCTAAAACAGAGGGTCTATCCCTACAAAGAAGACAACTAAACCCAAGTGAGCTAGATCAAGTTAGAACAGGAAAACAAACAAGATTGGCTATTGACCGTCGTAGATTTATTGCAGCAGCAGGAATCTTAGTACCGATAATTCTCACAACATGTTTATCTTCTACAAACACAGAATCTGAAACTGATGATGATGTGGTAGACAAAGAAGTTAAGAAACAAGGCATTAGACTTAATCCAACAGAGCGCAATAGATGGACTCAAGGAGTGTTTAAACCATATTCCCGAGCAGAAGTTACAAATGGGAGGATGACAGACAATATGGTGGCTGATGAAACAGATAGGCGGTTTTATTTTGTTATTGAAAAATTGATGCCAAATTCAACCATCCCCTCAATCAAAGGGGCAATAGATTATATAACTGGGAGACAGATGGATATTAGAAAACCAAGAGAAGAGGGAAAAGATTTAATAGTTGAACTCGGAATCAGGAATATATCTACTCAGAGAAATACTGTTGGACTCGAACCCAGATTAGATAGTATAAGGGTTGCCTGGATTATCAGACCATATGCTGCTTTTATTTTAACCTCTTCACCAGTTGAGATTGCTTTAGAAATTGTACTTCAAACAGCCAGGATTAAAAGGTACAAACAAATACTTGAAGCTATGGATTCTTCAAGACCTATTACAGATAGGAAAATGGAACTTGATACAATATTCAGTAGTGAACCAGCAACTGAGGAGGCAATAGCTTATGCTGCAGCAGCCCAAGCTTATATAGAAACAGTTGGTCAAACAGGAATTAGAAATAAAGATAGATCAAATAAAGCAGCTAATTTCATTAAAAGATAAAGGTTCTTACGATTCTTGACTCATCATCAATTATAGCTCTTTGTCCCATTTTTAAATCCCATCTATTGGTTTTGTTGTCATTATCTTTCATTCCTATTGTGGCAGTTCCAGATAAAATATCTACTGTAATTTTGCTGTTGTCTTTATCCACATTAACCCTAGCACTACCTGTTAAACTTAACAGCATATGCATGCTTCTTATGAAAATAGGTTTTTCTTTACTCTCATAAGTAACTACCCCATTTGCTTGTCTTACTGAGAATTGACTAGGTATAGTTTCTACAAAAGCAGCTTCACTCTTAGGAGCAAAGGTAATTTTTACTAAATCTTTAAATTCCACAGTAGCTTTTCCATCCTCACCTGTAGCTATTTTCTCTCCTAACAAAACTTTTTCACTTAATTTAGTTGTTTCAAAATCAATAGATGTTCTGGAAAATTTTTTTACATCACCGCTTAAACTGATTATTTCACCACTACTTGCCTGTAATGGTGGATCAATTTGATAGGAAACATTTTTAGGAACAAAAGTAATTTCTTTACTTTGATTGTAAATCACTCTTATCCCTAACGCTGTTCCTAAGCCAACCAAAAATAGTGCTATTAATATAAAGTATTTCTTCACCTTTACATTCTAACATTTTAAGGTATAATTTTACCCATGGCTAAGGGAAAAAGAAATTTATTTAATTTTGCTTGTTCTGTTTGTAAAAGTAAAAACTATACTGCTACCAAAAACACAGTCAATATCAAAGAAAAGCTGACTTTGAACAAATTCTGTTCCCGTTGTAGAAAAACTACTCCTCATAACGAAACAAAGTTGTAATTTCCAATTAAGCAATAATTTAGTATACTTAACCTAAGTAATAGGGCTGTGATGAAATGGTATCATAGGGGTCTCCAAAACCTCTTTTTCAGGTTCAAATCCTGACAGCCCTGCTCAGATAGGTTCATGCAAATAAAATTAATCTTGAAAATTTACTTTACACTGACGGATACAGTCGATTAAATTCCTAGCAGGTGGGAACAAATTTTCAGGAGGATTGTTTATATCATGCCATTCCCAACTATCCCAGTCTGCAGGTTTTAACAGCTTAGGGTCGCCTACTATTTCAGTCACCACACCAATTCCAATGTAGTGGTTGGCCCAGGGCATAGTTTGCATTCACAGCAACTATTCGTGGCCTCACAGCTTCACAATCAATCTCCTCTCTCAGGTTTCTTACCACACAATCGCCGACTCTTTCGTTCCACAATAAATCCCGTCCAGGCAGGCCATAAACTTGCCTTCCCTCATAAAGCCAATTTATGCTCAGTAAACCAAGCAGTATTTTTTTATCCCTCATTACAGCGATATCAACATTTACTCCAGGAGTTCTTAATTCTGCCTCTACCATATTGGATTATATTATCAATCAAAAAAGGGCTGTCAAGTACCCATTCATAAAGACATTTGCACCGGCACAGATAAAAGTTTTGACAAAAGTAAAGTAAGTAAAGTAAATTTGGTATAGTAAAGCTATATGAAACTTACTTTACTCTCTTCAATTGTTAAACAAACAGATGGAAGTTTGAAAAACTACATTCCCAAAGGCAAAAAAGCTATCTCCTTTTCTCAAGTGCGGGAAGAAACAAAAAAAATAGCAGCAAAAAAACTGGCTAATGAAAAGGGATGAAAATTGTTTTTTTAGGCACCAATGGCTGGTATACAACTCCAACAGGTAATACTCCATCGATTCTAGTGGACAGTAAAGACCACTATGTTGTTTTTGATGCCGGGAATGGTTTATATAAACTTGATAAATATATTCTGGAGGACAAACCTATTTCCCTTTTTATCAGTCATTTTCATATAGATCATGTGTCTGGTCTGCATTCACTGAGTAAATTCAACTTTTCTCAAGGAATAGATATTTATGTGGGAGATGGTAGAAAAAAAGATTTTGATACTTTGGTTAACCCACCTTTTACTTCACCCAAACCCCCTGTTGAAATTAGAGTTAAAGAATTATCAGATGGTAAATACCAAATTCCATTTCCTACTGAGGTGATAGAACAATTCCATGCCTATCGCGATCACGGGTATAGAGTAACTCTTGAAAATAAAACAATTGCCTATTCCGGAGACTGTGGCATTTCAGATGGCAGTTTAATTTTGGCCAAAAATGCAGATTTACTTATTCATGAATGTTCATGGAAAGCAGATCATGCGCCTTCTACCTGGGGGCATGTTGGCCCAATAGAAGCTGCCAATTTAGCCAAACAAGCAGGGGCTGGAAAACTGATCTTAAATCACTTTGATGCCAGTCAATACACAACAATGGATGAGAGAAAAAAAGCAGAGAAACAAGCTCAAGCAATTTTCCCCAACACTATTGCCGCCACAGATGATCTGGTAGTAACTCTTTAAAAATTAACTTTAATCCTGACAGATTGGACAGTAAAATGTTTATCACTGCTGACTTTGGTTTGTATTTTGTAAGTCTTTAACCCGGCAGGTAAAGTAAAGGTGGGTGAAGTTATCAGTGAAGCAGTTGATGAGGTTAAATCAGCCTGAGAAGTAATGGCTGAACTATCTGTTGAGTTATATAATCTGACAGAACCTGTACCAGAGGATTCAATTAGTCTGCCTATAACTTCAAGCTGCATATTCTTGTATTCTGGATAATTATCCGGATTAATCAAGGCTACAAAATCATTCTGGGTCACCCAGTCATTATTATCCCAGGGTCCTCCTGCTCCACCCATAGGAATATATAAAGGATATTTTCCAGTTGTAGATGTGGCAGATGTGGGATTAGATTTTTCCAAAGCAGCTACTCTGACTGTTAATTCAGTTAAGGAGGCTTCTAGAACAGCTGTTTTGGTATCTGTTGAGAAGTTGGATTGACTGGCTGATTGAGGTTTTAAAGCATTCACCTGGGTAACTAATTTACTGACTAAATCTTCCAAAGTCTTAACCCTCTCTTCTACACTGGCCTCAGGTAGAGCCTTGGGAACTTCAATGGGTCTGTTATTTGAAGTAATTGAAGGAGCAGTTAAAGAGTTTGATTTACTGACATTTAAACGCCAATACCCCAACCCTGCCAGTCCTACAACTAACACCGATACTAATAGATAGGGCAGAAACTTGATCATTATTAAATAATACCACCTTGATTTATATTATACTATTAACTATAGATGTCTAATATTCTCCCCAAAGAAAAACATGATCATCAGACTTTAAAGTTTCCTAAAGGGTTTTTGTGGGGCACTGCCACCAGTGCCTATCAGGTAGAGGGTAGTAATATTAATAGTGATTGGGGGAATAAGGCAGGACAAGCTTGTGATCAATATAATAGATATGAATCTGATTTTGATCTAATCAAACAACTTCATCATAACTCTCATAGACTTTCTATTGAATGGTCCAGAATTGAACCCAAAAATGGAGAATTTGATGCTCACGAAATTGAACATTACAAAAAAGTCTTAAAAGCTTTAAAAAATCGTAACCTAACAGTTATACTAACCCTCTGGCACTTTACTTTGCCTAAATGGGTCGCTGATCAAGGAGGTTGGGAAAGTGGAAAAACAGTCAAACTATTTGAAAGGTTTGTTAAAAGAATTACTCCTGAGATTGCTGAATATGTTGATATGTGGATCACTTTAAATGAACCAGGAGTCTATGTTTATGAAGTTTATATTAAAAAGCAGTGGCCTCCAGCCAAAAAAAGTTTTTTAGGCCAAATAAAAGCCACTCTTAATTTAGCCTCTGCTCATAAAAAGGTATATAAATATTTGCATCAGGCCTTCCCTCAAAAACCAATTGGTATTGCTCAAAATGTCCAATCTTTGGAAGCCTACCATAAACATTCTATAATGGAACAAACAGTAGTTATGCTGACTGATTTATTGACAAATCACCTGTTCTATTTTCTAACCAAAAACACACATGATTTTTTGGGGATAAATTATTATTTCCATGTCAGATTCAAAACACCAGAAAATAAACTTTTTCCGGAGATTGCAGACCCATCTTCGCAGTCACGCGATGTATCTGATTTGGGCTGGGAAGTTTTCCCTGAAGGACTATTTGATGTATTGGCTGATCTCTCAGATGGTATTCCAATTTATATCACCGAGTGTGGGATTGCCTCCACTAATGATGACCGAAGAAACCGCTTTTTAATCACTTACCTGTGTGAAGTTTATAGAGCAATTCAATCAGGCATTAATGTGCGCGGATTTTTATACTGGTCTTTAATTGATAATTTTGAATGGCAAAAAGGTTTTGAGCCTAGATTTGGCTTGATTGAGGTTAATTATGCCACGCAGGAAAGACGTATCAGATCTTCAGCCTTAGTGTATACAGATATTATTAAACATAATGGAATTCCTCATTCTTTACTTAGATTTATTGGTCATACAGTTAACACCGAAGAGGTGCTGAAAAAACGTTATAAAGAAATTACCCACTTGTGAGCTTGAGAAAAATCTTCTAGAATGCCCCTGAAAGCTCAACTGTCCGGAAAGTTTTATTATTTATGCGTATTCTTCTTTTTTTGATCCAATTTATCTTAATTAAAATTGGAGAATTACCTTTATTACCCATTAGACTATTGTTTATTCGCACTGCTAGGCAGGAACCTAGAAAAGGCCGGCCGAGAAACAACTGGTTTGGGCCTTTTTATTTAAAAAAACTTAAACAGTTTGTCAGAAGAAGGATCTCTTCAAAAATTAAGATTAGTTTTACAGTAGGATTACTATTAGTATTTCTGTATTTTTATACCTCTCTTATCTTCAGCGCTGCTTACCAATTACCCTCTCCTAAAAGATTAGTATCAACAGATAAAGCTTTGACAACTGAATTTTTTGATAGGAATGGTAAATTACTCTATCGTTTATATGAGGGTAAAAACCGCACCTTAGTACCTTTAAATGAACTGCCTAAGTTTTTGATTAAAGCAACTTTAGCTGCTGAGGATAAAAATTTTTATTCTCACCTTGGAATAGATCCTGTGGCTATAATTCGAGCTGCTATTGCTAATTTCAAAAACCATCAATTGGAAGGAGGTTCAACCATCACTCAACAGTTAATTAAAAATAGCTTGTTAACACCAGAAAAAACCTATATCAGAAAACTTAAAGAAATAATCCTCTCTCTCTGGGCTGAAAGAATCTATTCTAAAGATGAAATTTTGGCAATGTATTTAAATGAAGCTCCTTATGGAGGACCTGCCTGGGGAGTTGAAGCTGCTGCCCAGACTTATTTTGAGCAGTCAGCCCGTAATTTAACTTTAGCACAAGCAGCCTATCTGGCAGGTTTACCTGCCTCACCTACTCAATTTTCCCCGTATGGTTCAAATCCAGAGCTGGGGAAAGACAGGCAAAAAGAAGTTTTGGCAAGAATGATAGAGAATAAATTTATTACCCAATCTGAAGCTGATAAAGCATATGAAGAAGATCTACAGTTAAGACCCCAAATCTACAATATTCAAGCAGCACACTTTGTCATGTATGTTAAAGATTTACTCTCCCAAAAATATGGTCAAAGAGTAGTTTCCCAAGGAGGACTTAAAATTACTACTACTTTAGATGTAAATATCCAGTCAGAAGTTGAAAAAATAGTTTCAGAGGAAATAGGAAAATTATCTCCATTAAATGTTAGCAATGGCGCAGCCATGGTTACAGATGGAAGAACTGGTCAGATTTTAGCCATGTTAGGCAGCCGTGATTATCACGAGCCCAACTTTGGTTCATTCAATGTTGCCCTATCCCTTCGTCAGCCAGGTTCCTCAATCAAAGTTATTACCTTTGCCACGGGTTTTAAACAAGGATTTACTCCAGGCAATACTATTTTAGATGTGCCTGTTGTTTTTCGGGACAACTGGGGAAACTCTTATTCTCCAGTAAATTATGATGGATCATATCATGGAGCTGTCTCCATCAGGCAAGCTTTAGGCTCATCTTATAATATTCCAGCTGTTAAAATGTTAGCTACGGTGGGCCTTGATGAGACTATAACTACAGCCCGGGATTTGGGCATTACCACTTTTACTGAGCCAAAAAGGTATGGATTATCTCTAACTTTAGGCGGGGCTGAGGTAAGAATGATTGACATGATGACTGTTTATGGAACTTTTTCCCAGATGGGTACTAAATTTATAGCCACTCCTATACTTAAAGTGACTGACTCAAATGGTAATGTTTTAGAAGAATATGAAAATAAACCCAATCCAGCCCTTCCATCTGAAATAGCTTATTTAATAACAGATGTTTTAACTGATAATAATGCCCGGACTCCAGCTTTTGGAGCAAATTCTTTACTCAAAATTCCAGATCACACTGTGGCAGTAAAAACAGGCACTTCAGATAATAAAAGGGATAACTGGACTTTTGGCTACACACCTGAATATGTGGTAGGGGTTTGGGTGGGAAATAACAACAACTCTCCGATGGATCCCAGACTTACATCAGGTGTGACCGGAGCAGCCCCAATCTGGAATAAAATAATGACGTCTCTACTTTCAGGTAGAAAAAATGTTGCTTTTATCCGTCCTAAAGGAATTATTGAAACAAGGATTGATGGCAGAAAAGACTTGGCAATTGCCCAAAACTTACCAAAAAGCTTAGTCAAAACATTTCAAAAGGACAACCATTTCTTATTTTCCGATTCTTTTTCATCCTATGCCACCTCCTCAGCTCTACCTGCCGGTCAGGCAGGCCAAGCCAATTTACCGTAGCTCTTGACAAGGGAGGGGTGATGTGTAAATGTTAAATTACATGCCCAAATTGAACCAAAAAGGTGTAGTACATTTACTTGTTCCCATTTTACTCTTATTAGGATTGGTAGCTACTTTATATATAGTTACTCAAGGCAGTCCTTTAAAATTATTCTCCAAAGCAACCCTTGAAGACAAAATTGAATTTAAATCTTTACCATCAGATAGTACTACACTACCTACAAACAGCAATGGTATTCCTAAATTACAAGTATATGTCCCTGAAGCTTATGCTGGAGTTGGCAACACAGCTCCCTATGTCTGGGTAGAGGTAACTTCTAAAAACCCTTCACAATCTGGAAATACTGGAGCTGGAAATCCTGTTTTAGGAGTAAATACAAATAATTTTGGCAAAGCTGTCAACATACCCAATGGGGAAAACTATATCACTGTATCAAAACCAAAGAATTTGAGTCCACAAAGACCTATGACGATAGAGTCTTGGGTTTTTCTTCCCAAGAATATAATCAATTACACTCCACTTATAATAAAGGATGGTGGTACTTTAATAGCACCTTCTAATCAGAAAATAGATGGGTACAGTATGTTTAATCTAACATTTTCAAATGGCTATACCAACAACCAATTTACAAAACAATTTATAACTGCTTTGGTTGACTCAAATTTGAAATTAGAAGCAGATGCTTCCTATAATCTGACTGAATCATCTCTCAATACTTGGCACCATTTAGCTACTGTTTATGACGGTAAATCTATTTCCTTTTATATTGATGGCAACAAAGTTCAATCTAAAAACCTTGTCCAAAATAAAACAGTCAATGGATATTTTGATAACGATGATTATCCTCTTTATTTCGGGGATAAAAATAATGCAAAAGGTTTTATGCTTGATGAGGTAAGGATTAGCCAAGGAGTACGTTACACTGATAATTTTACTCCCTCTTCACAACCTTTTACCCCTGATTCTTCAACTTTAGCGCTGTGGCATTTTGATGGCGATTTGAAAGACGCTTCTTCAAATGGAAATGATGGAGTAGCAACAGGTCAAATTAGCTTTGTTGACTTTGTAACTTCTTCTCCAACTATAAATCCAACTCCAACCTCTCAGCCCACGCCTACTGCAACTCCAATACCTACTTCAACACCCACTACTCCTCCAACACCTACTCCAACACCAGCACAAATTTATACCACTCACTTCCAAATTGCAGAAAGTTTGGTTGATTTGGATAAAGCTCCACTTATTCCTTATACACCAGCAACAAAAGCATTTGGTTATACTTTTAAAGATAAAGCACATGGTGTAAAAAGCCTGCTGGTTAAATTTACAGATTCAGAGGGACCAAAACACCAAGTTGATACTAAATATTCTCAAATTGAGATAGTTTATGCTGCTGCTTCTTCTCCTTCACCATCTCCTACATCTGTGCCAACTTTAACTCCTACCCCCATATCCTATACTCCTCCATCACCAAGAACTTCAAATACTGTAACTGACAATGGAAAAGCTTTTAAAGGAAATGTCAGCTTCAAAGCAAGAATCGACCCTAATAACTCAGGGGTTACTTTAACTAGAAGATTAGATTATTGGGTAGGAAATCAGATTGGCGAAGTATCTATAGATGGAAATTTAGTTGGCAGATGGTCAACCCCTGGATCAGATCGACAAAACAGATGGAGAGATGTAGACTTTTCTATTCCTCAAAGCTTTACTCAAGGTAAAAGTCAGATTAATGTTAAAATTAAATACATCTCCTCTTATATTGACTGGAATGAGTTCTATTATTGGATTAAATCCAACTTAACTTCTGGATCAATAGTTACAGACGATATAGATGTGGGAAATGCCTATTCAGAATTATCTCATAACTACATTATTAATTACCAAAGCTGGTCAGGATCTCTTACTGCTACTTATCCTGCAGGAAACCAACCTACACCAACTCCAATCAATAGCTCTTCTCCTATCACTAGTCCAACCCCAACTTTAGCTCCTACTCCTAAACCTTCAGTTTTGCCAATAGCCTCTTCATACAAACGTGTCTTTAAAACTGACCATTATTACACTGGTAACATGGGAGGTCTAATTGGAGCAGATAATCTATGTAGACAGTCAGCAAACAATGCTAATCTAGGTGGAACTTGGAAGGCTTGGTTATCTGATAGTAAAACTTCGGCCTCAAACCGTATTAGTCATTCTACTGTACCTTATAAAAGGTTGGATGGAAAAACTCTTGCTGATAATTGGAATGATTTAACAGATGGAAATATCCAAAATCCAATCAGCATTACTGAATATGGAGTATATAGCCAAGATGCTCCAGTTTGGACCAATACTTTGCCTAATGGAAATATAAAGAATACTAATTCAACATATTCCTGTAATGATTGGACTAGCTCCCGAGGATGTTCATTCTTTGGAGGAAGACAGTATTGTACTGAAAGTAGCAGTCAAGGTAATGACGGTTCTACAGGTTCAGAGTGGACAGACAGAACAAGTATTGCTTGTAGCTACTCTGATAGCATTTACTGTTTTGAACAATAATTTACTTTTTTACCACACTATTCATTTGTATAACGGTGGAGAATAGAAGAAGCAAGTGTTTGGTAAGGGATACCTTCTCTGACAGCTTTTTCTTCAATTTTTGTAAGTCTCTTTCAGAAAACCTAATATTAATATTTCTGGTTTTATTAAGAGTATTTTTGGCTGCTTCCTGCAGTAATTTTTTTTCTTCATCGGAATTTTTAACTCTAACTAATTTACCTTCTTCGAAAGCTTTTAGAATCTCCTCTTCCTCTTTATCTAATTGATATAATTTCATTCTTTTCTCCTTAAATATTTCTTGGTTGCCTTTCTGCTAGGGATGATCGTTTTTAAAAAAACCTTAGCCTCATCTCTAACATAAGGTACTAAATAAGCATAATCTTCTATCTGAACAATCATTATTTTCTGACCTGGATAGCACTTTTGATTTGTCAATCACTACCCAATCTCTTTGATCTTTTACTTTTTTACTACTTTCATCCCTAATTTATTTGCCAAATCTCTATAAAAATCTTTTAGCTGTTCTAAATTAAAAGGCTTTAACATCCTAGGTAAAGTATTAAAAGATTCTACTTTAAGACAATTAACCCCTACTAAAAATGGGTCTGCTTCCATCCTAAACTTAACTCCCACTCCTTCCATTAAATCCCAAATAGTGAATTTCTTTAAAAGATAGTATAAATCAACAAAATCTTTAACTTCACTTCTTTGCATTATTGTGCTTAATTTATTAATTGCTATATCAAACAAGCTATCTATTTGGACTGATTCTATATTTTCCCCCTCTCTTATTCTTTGGTAGGGGTAATAACCGAAGTCCACCTTCAAAGATTCTCCATCGGAAAATTCCAGAAGATAAATCTTTACTACTTCATTCTCTTTTAAAAGAAATTTAAAGTTATGTTTCTTGCCCCAAGCTGTCAATAAATTAAGAATAGAAAGATTGTCAAATTTATTTTGCGAGAAAAAATCCAAATCTTCTGATAATCTATGGTGTAAATATACTGATGAAAGAGCTGTGCCACCAGTGAAATAGAAATTTTGCCTAATAAAATCGTTGTTTTTGACTTCGTTAAATATTATCTGCTGCTTTGGAGTAAGAGATATTTTTTGCTTTACTTTCCCCATATTAGGAGTTCCATCATTCTCTTTCTAAGTGGCTCAAGGTGTAACTTATCCCAATTCTTTTTAACCTCAGACAGGCTGATTTTTTCTCCTTTGCTGGGGCCATAATTAATCATTCTCTCTAGTATCAGCAGCCTGCCTGATTTAGTTTTCTTCAACTCATTTATATCATAATCCCAGATAAAAGGCATATATATGATTGTATCACATTCTAGGCTAATACTACCCAGCCTCTTTGATCTTTTTTGGGGATTTTAACAGGAGAAGTAATAAATCTGGCACTGTTACCTATAAAGATTAAGCTGGCATATTTAGCTTTAGACTTACCTAACCAGTATTCCTCATCCACTGATATTTCTTTTTCATATCTTTTTTTAATGTCTAAAACATCATCCTGAGTTAGTCCATCAAAATAGATCACTTTTTTTACTCTAAACTGGCCAATAATCTCTCCACCAGAAGGTTTTATATAGACTAAATCTCCCGAAGATACTGCTCCAAAGGGAGCAATTTTTGCCTTTGAAAACCTGCTTTCAATACTTTTTTTCCCAGATAAAATTTTTTCTGTTCCCTCCCCCTTAAAAATAGCTAAGTGTTTTATCACAAGACAATTATATCATCGAGGATTCAATAATTCGTTTATTTTGGCAATAGCTTGATCTTGAGTAACATTTTTTGAATGATCCACTCTTAAACCAATCGTTAAGAGAGCTGTTAAGGCTGCTTGCTCATCTGGTTGGGCAGGATTTTTTAAAGCTCCCCATTTTCTAAATATCTCTCTTTTTGGTCTCCTACCAGTACAGTAACTGATGAACTCTTGTGGACTAATACCTGCTCTGTTATTTAACATCTCTATTAGTCTTATACCTGAAATATATTGTGGGACACCCAGGTATCCTGCACCTGTATCTTGTCCAGCAAACGTGGCTATATAATCTGTTATTGCTTCATCTCCACCATGAATAGTTACTAGCTCTCCATTTGCTTGTCTGCCAGAAAAAATAAACCCTTCGCTAACAGTATCAAAAGTAGTTGGCACAGAAAAGAAACCCGGTAAGTTAATAGGACTTATGGCAAAACTGCTTTTGTCCATGTTAACGTGAGTGAAACCATGAAAGAATAAACTTTTTAATAGAACTGTATATATATCAGCCTCCTTCAGAGCCGCAGCTGTGTTTGGATTATTAGTTCTAAACCCTTCCACCTCCCTTGCCAACTTATCCTTATTTATTAATACCAAACCGCTTTTTATACCTGTCATTTCTGTAGTTTCATCCCCAAGTCCTTTTCTTTCTACTTCAGTTAATTTTCTCTCATTGTCTGCTTCAATTTCTTGAATAATTCTATAGGTTTCTGTTATGAAAACACCTTGTTCTAATTTGGCTAATGGTTTATTACAATGTATAACCTGGCAATAGTATTGGGCCACCGCACTACTTAATTCTTTAATAACATCAAAGTCGGAAAATCCAGGGTATTTTTTAAATTCAAGTCTGGTAATTCTATCCTTGGC
This sequence comes from uncultured Gammaproteobacteria bacterium, assembly GCA_964393545.1. Taxonomy (GTDB): domain Bacteria; phylum Patescibacteriota; class Microgenomatia; order Daviesbacterales; family UBA10151; genus CAYMUB01. Next base: position 22,096 of record CAYMUB010000006.1, read on the forward strand.
AGGTAACTTTTGCCATCCTTCCCTTAATTTTTCATCTGAAGGTAAAAATAGCTCCCAGGATCTTACCATTGCAGTCCCTACTGCAATACCTGCCAGACCTATTCCACCAACTACCAAACCTCTACGCCCTAAATGGTGTAATGGATTCCAATCTGGTGGTTGGGGTGGGGCTGGTAAGAGAGAAGATCCTCTGCCTGATGGCGGGTGGCTTCGTCTGCTTGGTCGTCTGCGGGCAAAAGACAACAAATCTCCTCTGGATAAACCTTCATTAAATATTGCTTCAACTCTAGTAGCCATGAGACCCTATAGTTTAACAGAAATTCAAAACCAAAACAAATTATATCATTTGATCCTATAATTATTTTGTGTTAAAATTTGCAAACTTATGACAAATCCAGAAGCAGCTGGAAATAAAATTATCTTTGTTGACGAATATGGTAGGGGTGCAGCTTTAGTTGCTAAAATTAGAGCTGATTTTTATGCAGAACAATATGGTCTTTCAGGAATTTCTTTTAGCGCAGAAGGGATCAATCTTCCTAGCCGTTGGGGACTAAAACAAGATTTGCAAAGAGCTTATGATAATCTAAGATTTCCTCACAGACCAATAGAATCAATCCCACATCCTACTATAATTACTCCAGGGAGAATTAATACAGCTGAAGCTATTGTATGTTTGTATCCAGAAGATCGCAGGTATATGAAGGATCTTGCTTTAAGAGTGCCTGAAGCAAACCAAGAAGATATTCAAAATAAGATTTTCCTCCTAGGTGAACTTGCAGAAAGGATTAGATTGCAAAAACAAGATGCAGAACATGTGGAACAACTAACCCCACCTAGAGGGCGGTTAAGATCTAGGTGGCAAAGTTTCCGGGATAGGATTTTTCCTAAAAGTGATCTTGAAATTAAAAAAGAACAGATCTTAAAAATAGATCAAGACGTTAGAACTTTTGTTGAACATTTATCTAGAACTGGTCAAAATTGAGTGTTGCCTTCTTAAAAGTAGTTTGCTATACTTGACAAGTTCCTCCAAAAATATGGAGGATTTTTTGTAGTTTAAAATGCCCAATATAATTGGATTTTTACAAGAAGTTAAAGAGGAACTGCTAAAAGTTACCTGGCCAACCAGGGAACAAACTATCCGCTACACTATTTTAGTAATTTTAGTAGCAGTTGCAGTAGGGGTTTTCCTGGGAGGTTTGGACTATCTTTTAACTTCTCTAACAGCACTTTTAATAGCTAACACTAAATAATATGGATGATAACAAAAAAAATCAAACAGATCAGGACACAAAGACTGTTGAAACTGTACAAGAGGCTCCTCCTGTGCAGGAAATAATACCAGTTGATACAAAATCCCCTGGAAAATGGTACGTAGTTCATACTTACTCAGGTCATGAAAACAAAGTGGCAGCTACCTTGAAACAAAGAATTGAGTCAGAACACTTGGCAGATAGAATTCTGGAGGTTTTAGTCCCTACCCAGGATAAAATTGAGATCAAGTCTGGTAAAAAAGCCACTGTTAAAGAAAAGATTTTCCCTGGATATTTACTTATAAAAATGGTGTTGGATGATGCTTCATGGCTGGCTGTCAGAACTACCCAAGGCGTAACCTCTTTCGTTGGTATGGGAAACAAGCCTACTCCTATCTCTGATGCAGAAGTTGCCACAATTGTTAAATTCACCCAATCTGAAACCCCTCTTTATAAACAAGTATTTATGGTAAATGATACTGTTAAAATTGTGGATGGTCCATTTGCAGATTTTATTGGTAAAATTGACAATGTTGATGAAGAAAGAGGCAAAGTTAAAGTCTTAGTATCTATTTTTGGCAGAGAAACACCGGTTGAGTTAGACTTTTTACAAGTACAAAAGATTTAAAATATGGCAGTTAAAAAAGTTAAAACATACATTAAATTAAATATCCCAGCAGGAGTTGCAACTGCTGCTCCACCTGTAGGCCCTGCTTTAGGTCAACATGGTTTACCTATTATGGAGTTTGTCAAAGCCTTTAATGAAAAAACCAAAGAAAAACAAGGTAATATCTTACCTGTGGTAATCACAGTATATGTGGATAGAACTTTTTCTTTTATCACCAAAGAACCTCCTGTGGCTGAAATGATCAAAAAAACCTTGAATCTGGAGAAAGGCTCAGGAGTAGCTTTAAAAGAACCAGTTGGAACTTTAACCCGTTCGCAGGTGGAACAAATTGCTAAAGCCAAAATGCCGGATTTGAATGCCAATTCTTTAGAAGCTGCAATGAAAATTGTAGAAGGCACAGCCAAAAGTATGGGAGTAAAGGTCAATGGGTAAAACAAAAATTAAAACAATAGACGCAGACACTGCTGATAAAAAGCCAGTCAGGAAGCTTGGTAGACAAGACGAGCTGGTTGAAAAACTTAAGGCTGAACTGGAAGGAGTTGGAGAATCTTCTCCTAAAGAGGAGGCTGCCAAACCTGCTGTAGCAAATGAGCCCAAGCAAAAAACTCAAAAACCAAAACAAGGCAAAGTTAAACCCAGGTCCAAAAAATACCAGGAAATTGTCAAAGATTTGGATAAATCCAAAACCTATCCCCTAACAACAGCTGTTGAACTTACTAAAAAATTATCCTATACCAAAAATGTGGGAACTTTAGAAGCTCATATTAACACCATATCTATAGGCATACGTGGTTTAGTCTCTCTGCCTTTTGTTTCCGGTAAAAAGCTTAAAATATTAGCTTATGATGGTGAAGATGCAATTATTGAAGAAATAAGCAAAGGCAAAATAGATTTTGATTTAATTGTGACAACACCTGCTGGGATGCCAAAGCTGGCTAAAGTGGCCAGAATTTTAGGACCCAGAGGTTTAATGCCCAATCCTAAAAATGGCACCATTGCCAATGATTTGAAAAAAGCTGTTGAATCATTTCAATCAGGTAAAACAGAGTATAAGACAGAACAAAAAGCTCCTGTTATTCATTTAGGATTAGGTAAATTAAACCAACCTACAGAGGAATTATCAGCCAACATTAAAATGTTGATTCAAACTTTAGGCAAAACCAGAATTAAAAAAGTGACCCTTTCCCCAACCATGGGTCCTTCGGTAAAACTTGACCTATCCTCTCTTTGACATTTAAATGTGGTTGTCACAATTAATTCGATGTATATGTTAAACTTGATATATGGAGCGTAGTCGCGTACAGAATATCAAAAGCTCTCTAGCTAGTGTTGGATCTCGTTTAGCCGGTAATCTCAGCATTAA
>CAYMUB010000007.1:0-4340 GCA_964393545.1 uncultured Gammaproteobacteria bacterium
ATTATGGTTTCGTCATCCCAGCAAGTAGTATTGGCGCTCAAAAATCCAATCCCCAGCCTACTTTTATTGTGCCTTTAGGTACTCCTGTACGTTCTTTGGTAGATGGAATAGTAGTTGCTATACCAATACTTTGGAGCGGTGATTATTCTATTCAAGTAACTGCTGATGGCAAAATGCAAAAATGGATCTATGAGACAGAGCATGTAATAAATCCTAAGGTTAAAATAGGTGACAAGGTAACAGCAGGACAAATAGTTGGGGAGGTAAGCAATTTTAACAATTCAGCTCCTGCCGGATTTGGTTCAGTTGAGATAGGAATTCTCAGGGGCGGAAATCCTCCTTATCATGTTTGTCCGTTTTTATATCTGGATCCATCAATTAAAGAAACTGTTTTCGCAAAACTTAGAGCATTTTATAAATCATGGAATGAATATCGAGGAAAAATAATTTATAACGAATCATCTTACTCAGTTCCCGGCTGTTTAACCCTGGAAGAAATTGCAGGATAATTATTTAGATTACGCTTAGGCACCAGGATTGTCCTTGGGAATCGGGAATTTTTTGGCATTCTTTTTTAGTCGTAAAATCTGCTCGGGCATTTATATAAATACCCTAGGTGTCAACGTAATCCACCTCCCGGGTGGGATTTCAGTGTACGGGTGGGATTTTAATTTCGTCAGCTATTTTAAAGCCGTTTCTTTTATAAACGCTGTCAAAGCTAAAGATTGCGTCTAGCTGATTTTTGTATCTCGTCAGAAGTGCCATGTTATAACAGTCAAAATAAGAAGTTCCTTTTTTGTTTTGTTTTAAAAACCATTGATCTGTTAAATTTGGTGAATTATCTTCTAGAGATAGTACTGGCAAATCTGTTTTTCTTGCTTCAATTAAAAACTTTTTTGCCTCTTTATGTGAAAGTCTGTAGCTAAGAACAGTAACTGTTTCCGCAGTTGTAAAAGGAGATAAAAAGAATTGGACACCATTTTCTTTTAATCTTTGGTAAGTACGAATAGCTTTTTGGCGATTGGAATCACCCGTTTTAGTTAATGCAACTAGAGCATCTGTATCGAGTAAGATATTTAACATTAACTTTTTTTAGGTGCGCCGTAGAGGTAATGATCGATGTTGGTAGATAAATCCCTTGGGCCACCTTTTAAGTTTAATTTAATTAAGGAGTCTAAAGAGTTACCTCTTCGTTTTTTTTCTGCAGTTTGAAGCCCACCAGCAATAAAACCACGATATAAATTAGCCAAACTTTGTTTCTTATTTCTGGCAATAGTTTTAGCTCTTTCATGCAGAGTTTCCTGAATATATATTTGGGTTCTAATCATATATTTGTAGTATACAGCTGATGCATATTTCTGTCAATGGCACGATTTATACTAGTATTTCCTCACCAAAAGCCGTAAAATCTGCTCGAAATTTCATCCGGTTCCCGAGATGTAGCTACGTTTCCACCTGGAAGGTGTACAGTTCTCCAAAGGTGTACAGTTCTCCACTTTAATATAACTTCAGAAAAACTTCTGATATAATTGTTCCAGTATGATCAATGAAAATTTTGTATTTTTAGGAGCTGCAATCTTTGCTTTTGGCAGTATCGGTTACTTTTTGGATACCTTAAAAGGAAAAGTAAAACCCAACAGGGTTACTTGGTTTATTTGGTCTTTAGCGCCTCTTATTGCATTTACAGCTCAGCTTCAACAAGGAGTTGGAATCCATCAGGCTTTATTAACATTTACCGTTGGTTTTATTCCGCTTATAATATTTATAGCTTCATTTATAAATAAGAAGGCTTATTGGAAGATAGGCAAGCTAGATATAATTTGCGGAGTCCTAGCACTCGTCGGACTTTTTCTTTGGTACATCACTGGTACTGGAAGTGTTGCAATATTTTTCAGCATAATAGCGGATTTATTGGCAGCTTTACCAACAGTTATAAAGTCTTACAAATTTCCAGAAACAGAAAATTATTTTCTTTATTTTTCCAACGCTATAAGTGCTGGAATTACTTTGTTAACAATAAAGGTTTGGAATTTCGAAACATTTGGTTTTTCACTCTATATTTTCTCACTTACGTCAATTCTAGCAGTACTAATAGGATTTAAGGTTGGTAAGCAAAAACATTAAAATGATTTCGTATAGTGGTTTTGATAAAGATAAATAATAGTCTAATGTAGTTAGATTACGCTTAGGCACCAGGATTGTCCTTGGGAATCGGGAATTTTTTGACATTGACTTTTTGCCACATCTTTACTTTTATCCCAATCCAAAACGCCATTCCCGACTTGCTTGTAACAGCTTTCTTTGTTTTGGGAATCAGTAAGCCCGCAAAAATCAATCATTTTTTGCATATCTCCTACAAAACGATAAGATAGGGAAGATACAACTCCCGCGACGCAAATGTTCTTAAAGTTTTCAGAAGGCATAAGATCACAATCTTTTTTCATGGTTTCTAGTACTGGAGTAAAGCCGACTTGGTTTGTTCCTATTGTCCTAAAACACCCGTCTTGATATTTGGTTGGTATTTGCAAGCAAAGATCCGCAACTTTTTTCCAGTCCTGATTGGAAATAATAGAAAAATAAGAGCTTTGGTATTGCCAGCACAAAGATAGATATTTTTCTTCCAAAATGTTGCATGGATAAAAAGGATCGTCTTTTTTAATATAAATACTGGCATGATCAAAAGAGGTGGATGAAGAAGAATTTTCCATAAATACTCCGGTATAACATCTTTCTTTGTATGGTTGATTCTCAATCGCGTCACAAAGTTTTAAAGACTGCTTAAGCTCCATATCTGTTACAAACATTGCTGCATGTCCCATGCCATGAAAACATTCATTAAATTCAATAGGCTTCTGATAATCGTCCTTGTCTCCGCAAATTTTGGCAAACTGATTATTTAAATTAAATCCAGTTTCCTGAGTTCTCTCTTTTAAATAAGCTTCCATGGTTCCGTGGTAACACCCTCCGTGACAGGTAGAATCGCATTGGGAGTAAACCTTAGCAATATTTCTTTGTTTTTCATATTCCAAGCGGGAAAGATAATGAGTTGTCTCGTGACATCTTGCATAAACTTCAGGATATTCTTCCTGAGCTTTAAAAACTTCCAATGTTTTAACCAAACCGAATTGACCATACAATACATCTGCAACCTGTTTGTAACATCCATTGCGTCCATCAGTTTCGTAACACTTTTTTAATTGAGTCCTAACATATAAATTAATATTTTCTCCGTTTTGTTTTGGGACAAAGTTAATTTGTATTTGCCTGTTGTATTCTTTAATTAACCTATCTACGTTTTGCAAGCAGTCCTGTTTTTCCTCGGATGCATTACAAACCTCTTTTGATTTTTCAGACCAACCTGGTATTTCCTGAAATACCAGTTCTCCTGCGGCGGCTTTCGCGCATTTATTAACATATTCGGGCACCTGCATTCTCTGACACCCCGCAATTATTTGATTAACATCCCCAGCGGAGGCAAGAGAAAAACCCAATGCATCAAAACAGCTTTCCTTAAAAGGTTTTGAGTCGGAAGAAATACAGATTCCAATCACCTCATCAAATCCAATATTAAACCTACTCATTAAAAGTGAAGATTGGTTGCGGCCGCAGGAAGATGAATATGTATAGCCAAATTCTTTTTCCAATTGATCGCAAGGGTATAGGGGATCTTCCTTTTTATAAAAACTAAGAGGAGCAGACCGGACAAATTCCATGAATACTCCATCAAAACAATATTCGCCCCCCAAGGAAAGCTTTCTGCATGAGACAAGTGCTTTTTTTAAATCAGATGTTAAATAATAACTTGCAATTCCATGTCCAATTCCATGAATGCAACTTGCAACAGGTCCTGTAATGGCATTATTTTTGTCCAATTTCAAACAGGCATTTTGTGCATCCAGTAGCTGGTCAAGATTTTTAGAAAAGGCTTTATCTAAAAAGCCGTGATAACAGCCAAAAGCAAACTGGCTAGAGCATTCTTTAATGCCTTCAAAACCAATGCTATCATAAAGTAAAAGTCCTGAGAGATGAGCTAAATCATGAATGTTGCCGGAAGATCCACCCTCTCCTTTAAAAACATCTTTAACATACTTCCAAACTTCCGGTGTGCCATTATTTTGGGTTATTTCTTTGAGCTGTTTGGCTTGAATATCATAAGAAAGTTTTTTGAACTCTTCTTTATTGGGCAGTTGTACTTGTTGACTTAATTTATTTTTCGAAACAAACAAGTTCTTAATTTTACCAAATAAGTTATTAATTACATTTTTGAATCCTAGAATAAAATTATTTGAGGAAAACGAAGCTTTTTTATCAGAGCCTCCTTCATCAATAACTGTTATAAC
>CAYMUB010000008.1:0-6065 GCA_964393545.1 uncultured Gammaproteobacteria bacterium
AAGGTATTAAAATAGGCAGTTAACACCTGCTCTTTGGAAAGCATTTTATTTATCCGGCTGATTAAAATGTTTCTTTTAATTGTCTTTTTTAAACTCTGGTTTTCTGTAAGTAATCTGTCAGCCAGGCTTTGGCTATAAAAGAAGGTTTGTTCTTTTTGCACCTCAGGAGATATTTGAGATAAATCAACCGGAATTTGATGATAGTCCCTGTTGGATTTAGCCAGCAGAATATTATTTTGGTCATAAATTAAGATGGCAGAAGGGACAGATAAATTATTTAAAACATTAAAATCAAATTCAGGCAGGGAATTTAGAAATGAATTAACATAAACAAAAAACTGCCAGGATAATAGAATTGCAATTGATAATAAAACCAGTTTAATGTTGGCCAAAATCAATTTACCGGTTTTAACAATCAAACCAAATAATAATTCTGGTAATAAACCAATGCCTGCAAACAAACGGAGACAAATTAAAAGAAATAGAAGAAAATGCCTTTTTAACTGCCTGATTAGTTTATTCATGTCCTGATAGGCAGCAAAGTTAAAAACTTATATCACAGCTTATAGGGTAAAGTCAATTTAAATTCTGCTTAACAGGCCGTTTATATCAGGCGGAATTGAGTTAACAAGTTCTGCTTTGGCCACAAACCGCTGCGACCAATTTTTTCCCGTACAGGTATAAATAGTCAATTCATAATCCGAAGATGAATCCAGTACTGAAATATTCTCCGGGTCCACAATTTGAATCTGTTTAACTTTATAAGTAAACCAGTCTTTGGAAGTAAAAACATGAACTACATCCCCAACTTTTATTTTTGGTAAATCCAAAAAAAGTCCAGGTCTGACATGGGCAAAAATCACAGTATTACCAATATTCCCGGGCAAACTGCTGGATTCTCCAAATGATGCCCCGGTTAAACTGACTTCCCAGGTGGTAAAAGCAATTTTGGCGGTTGAAACAGGCAAATTGATGGAAAGGGAGGGGATAATAATCCGATTAGGGGGACTGTTAAAATCATATGCCAGGGTAGATGAAGGTATGGCAAAGAAAAAAATAACAACTATTAGGAAAATAGATAGTCTGGACATAGTGTCCTAAATTAGCAGATAGATCATAAACTGTCAATAAAATCCAAATTTTTTGCTGAAGAGAAAAAATATTAACAGGGCCAAAAAAGACATCAAACTACCAAAAAAGAAGGTAGCTTGGGGAGCAAAAAAACTCCAAAGTAATCCCCCTAAAAAAGAGGCTATAAATGTGCCAATGGCTGTTAAAGTATAGTAGGCTCCAAAAAAAGTTCCTGATTCCTCCTTTTTAATAAACTGTGAAATATAAGCTTTGGAAACTCCATCTGTGGCAGCTATATATATTCCATAAATTGGAAATAAAAACCAGATCCAAAAAGGATTTTGAATTATGCCAAAGGAAAAATATACTAGAGAAAAAACTAATAATCCGGCAGAGAAAACCTTCTTCGGGCCAATTTTATCTGATAAAGAACCCAAAGGGGCAGCAAAAATAGTTTGAGAAATGTTATATAAAACATAGGTTAAAACAACTAAAGTAGCCGTTAACCCCAAATTCTTAGCTTGAAGCAGTAAAAATACATCAGAACTGTTTCCTAAGGAAAAAAGAAAACTGATTATTAAAAATAGCTTTAATTTTGGTGTTAGGATCTTCCAATTAATTTTGACAAATTCTTTTTTCTCTGTTTCCACTTTTTTACTCGAAAAGTCCACTGGACTTTTCTCCTCTTTGACAAATAAAATAAGTAATAAAACTGCAATAACTGCTGGAATTGAAGCAATAAAAAAAGTCAGTCTGAGATTTTCTTTTACTAAATATAAGATTCCTAAAGCCAAAAGTGGTCCAAATACTGCCCCTAAAGAATCAAAGGCTCTATGAAACCCAAAAATAAATCCTTTATTTTCAGGGGTGGAATTTTCTAAAAGCAAACTGTCTCTGGGAGCTGTTCTCATCCCCTTCCCTACTCTATCTATGAATCTGGCAAATAAAACCATTGGCCAAAAATAAGATAAACCAATTAATATTTTGGAGATGGCAGCCATTGAATATCCACCAACCACAAACATTTTTCTTTTTTTCAAATAATCAGAATATGTCCCAAATAAATATTTAGTAATAGCTGCTGTAGATTCTGCAAACCCTTCTATAAAACCAATCACAGGTACAGATGCATGTAAGACAGTGGTTAAAAACACCGGTACAATTGGATAAATCATTTCAGAGGCCAAATCATTAAAAAAACTAACTAGCCCCAGCAAAAAAACATTCTTAGGAATCTTCTTGAACATGTAATTATATTATCACTTCTTGATATACTGAATTAATGATCTTCTTTCTAATCTTCCTGTTAGAATTTGTTTTGCTTTTTTTCTTGTCAAAAAGATTAGTTAAAGCTTTATCCATTACTTTCTATAAGATTTTTAGAAGTCACAGTGGAGTTGTGAATGCCTTGGCAGTGCTTTTTTTACCGGGGACAATAATACACGAACTAGCTCATTTGTTAACAGCAGGAATAATGTTAGTACCTGTGGGGGAAATATCAGTTCTGCCGGAAATTGAAGAAGGCGGGGTTAAATTAGGCAGTGTGCAAATTGGCAAGGTGGATCCTTTTAGATTAACTATCGTAGGAGTTGCTCCTGTTTTAATAGGGATGTTATCTATTTTAGGGATACTTTACTTTACTCAAATTTCCTCAAGTTTAGTCTGGTGGCAGATTGTTCTAGGGCTATATTTAATCTTTGAGATCTCCAATACCATGTTTTCTTCAAAAAGGGATATAGAAGGAACTATTGGATTTGTGGTAGCTATTTTAGTAGTTGGATTATTAATTGCAGGAACTCTTTATTTTTTGAGACCTCAACTTTTACAAAACATATGGTTATCTTTAATAAATTTAAATTGGGATCCAGCTATTAACTTTTTCAAACGCAGTACCTTATATCTCCTCGTCCCACTGATCTTAGATTTCCTAATTATTCTACTTACTACTCCATTTAGAAAACATTAAAACCTTGACAGATCTGTGTTATAATTAACTTACAAGTTAGTGATATAATTTATACATGCCAGATATCATTCAAACTAATCCAAAAATCTTAGGTGGACAACCAGTTATAAAAGGAACCAGAATTCCTGTAGCCCGTGTGGTGGCTCTCTATATTCAAGGGTACAAGATTAGAGATTTTAAGAAGGATTACCCATATATTAATATAACTAAAAAGGATATCAAAGCTATCTTTGATCATTATTCTCACCAAATTGCGTAAAAGTAAACCTCCTCAAAGAAAAAAGTTCCGCCTTTTATTAGATTCTGCTTTTGCTAAAGCAGAGGCCTTTCCTAAACTTAGAAGATGAAATTGATAATAAGGTAGCAAGTTTTATTTCCAATAAAAATCCAGAAGATTTTAAAGGAAAAGCTACTAAAATATGATAATCAAAGTTCAACTTGCAACATCGGAGGTTGTATCGTAAATATTGCTTAATTTGACATTTGTTATCTTGAGCTCAAAATGGTAGAATAGGGTACCTGCTGGAGACCCCGCTAAGCGGGGTTTTTTGGTAGGAATATTATGACTAACATCAGAAATGTAGCAATAATTGCCCACGTTGATCATGGTAAAACCACTTTAGTTGATGCCTTGCTCAGACAATCCAATACCCATATCTCCAAGGAAGCAAATGATAAGGGGGATTTAATTATGGATTCCAATGATTTGGAAAGAGAAAGAGGGATTACTATTTTTTCCAAAAATGCTTCAGTAAACTTCAAAGATACTAAAATTAATATTATTGATACCCCAGGCCACGCTGATTTTGGGGGAGAAGTGGAAAGAGTTTTAAAAATGGCAGAAGGAGCTTTACTTTTAATTGATGCCAAAGAAGGTCCGATGCCTCAAACCAGGTTTGTTTTAAAAAAGGCTTTGGAGATGAAGCTTAAAATTATTGTAGTGATCAACAAAATTGACCGGCCAGATGCCAGAATAAATTATGTGTTAAATAAAACCTTTGATCTATTTATGGAACTGGGGGCTGATGATGAAACAGCCATGTTTCCCACCATTTATTCATCCGGTAAACAGGGTAAAGCAGGAAAGGAACTTGATTTATCAAAAATGACAGATATCTCCCCTGTTTTTGATGCTATTTTGGAACATATTCCTGCACCAAAAGTTGAAGTAGGTAAACCTTTACAGGTTTTGATTACCAACACAGCCTATGATAATTTCAAGGGCAGAATTGCCACAGGCAAAGTTTGGAGTGGCATCATAAAAATGGGACAAGAGGTTGCTCATATAAACAGAGAGGGTGTTATAAAAAAGTTTAGACTCACCTCTTTAATGGGATTTGAAGGTCTGGAAAGAGTAGATATTATTGAGGCTAATGCAGGGGATATCATAGCTTTATCAGGAATTCCAGATATTACTATTGGGGAGACTATTGCAGACCCAATAAATCCAGTTGCTTTACCAGTTTTGGATATTGAGGAATCAACTGTCAGAATGAGATTTGGAGTTAATAGCTCACCAGTTGCAGGACAGGAAGGTGAATTTAAAACAGCCAGACAAATTAAAGACAGATTATACAAGGCTCAAGAAGCTGATGTGGCTTTGAAAGTTGAGGATAGTGGAAGCGAATGGATTGTTAAAGGTAGAGGAGAACTGCATTTGGCAATACTCATTGAAACACTAAGACGGGAAGGATTTGAATTCCAAGTTGGCAGACCTCAAGTGATAGAAAAAGTAGAAGCTGGCGAAACTTTAACTCCTTATGAAAAAGTAGCCATTGAAGTGCCTGAACAATATTCCGGCTCTGTGATGCAAAAAATGGGTTTAAGGCACGGGGCTCTTCAAGATATGCAAACTGAAAACAGCATAGTGTTTTTAGAATTTATTATTGCCACCAAAGAATTTTTTGGATATGTGAGTGAATTTGTCACAGATACAAAGGGTTTAGGTATTATTTCTTCCTCCTTTTTTGAATATAGAGTGGATCCTGGAATTAAGGTAGATAGATTGCAAGGATCTTTGGTTGTGCACGAAAAAGGAGTTTCTAAATTGCATTCTTTAGTAAGCGCACAAAACAGAGGTCAATTATTTATCGGACCTGGAACAACTGTTTATAAAGGACAGGTTATTGGGCAAAATTCTAGAGGAGATGATATCTGGATTAATGTCTGTAGAGAAAAACAGCAAACTAATAACAGATCAGCAGGTGAGGGAATCTCGGAACACTTTAATTCTCCCAGAATAATGACATTAGAAAATGCCATAGAATATATTGGTGATGATGAGTTAGTAGAAATCACCCCCAAAAATATCAGAATTAGAAAAATTGATTTAAACGGCTAAGAATCATGTATTGACAAGATGTACATAATTCTGTAATATCAATTCATGATTAAAACTTTACCCATTACAGAAGCCAGAGAAAATTTAACTACCTTAGTAGATAAGGCTAACAAATTATTGGATGAATATATTATTACTGTAAACGGTAAACCTACAGCAATACTAATGTCTATTCAGGAATATGAATCCTGGAAAGAAACTACAGAAATCATGTCTGATCCAGGACTGATGAAGGCTATCAGACAGGGGGAGAAAGAAATAGATGAAGGAAAAGGAATTCCTTGGGAGGAAGTTAAAAAAGAGTTAGGCTTAGATTAAATGTATAAGCTAGTCATTTCTCCACAAGCTAAGAAAGAACTTAAAAAGATTAAAAGTTCTTCCAAAATAGCTATCAAGTTAATATTAGAAGAAATTCGAGAGGATCCTAGTCTTGGTAAACCCCTAACTAGGGATTTAAATAGAAAATTTTCTTATAGAGTAAGTGTTTATAGAATTATTTATAAAGTTAATTCAAAAGATAGAATAATTAATATACTATCTGCTGGTCACAGAGCTACAGTATATAACTAATCAGGATTGTCTGTTTTTCCAGGCCACTTGGCATATCCTATGGTAAGCAGGTTATCATCAAATTTTTTAAAAGAGACATTTTCCAGTTTTAGCGACTCTTTAATTGTTTTTAAACCA
>CAYMUB010000009.1:0-39838 GCA_964393545.1 uncultured Gammaproteobacteria bacterium
TTCTAAAGCATTATAAATTGCCGGTATAGAACCTGTGTCAAACTGAGCATCAACTACTGCTCCAATAATTTGTATAATTTTTCCTTTAGTCATATTACTCCATTGCCACCTGGGCTGTGGTTATTTCCAAAAGCTCAGTTGCTATGGCTGCCTGGCGGGTTTGATTATAGGTAAGTTTTAAGTCCTCTACAAGTTCTTTGGCATTATCTGTAGCATTTTGCATAGCAATCATCCTGGCTGAATGCTCTGATGCTTTTGTTTCAAGTAAAGCTTGATAAATTTGTTCTTCAATATGATGAACTAGTAAAAAATCCAATAATATATCCGGATTCGGCTCAAATAAAAATTCATTGCTCGTTTCTCGAATCTCGTTTTCAAGTGATGAAATCTCTATTGGCAAGAGCTTAACTCTTTTTGGTTCTTGCCTTAATGTAGAAACAAACTGAGGATAAACCAAGTAAACTTCACCAATCTCTCCTATTTTAAATGCATCCATCACCATCCTGCTTAACTGTTTAGCTTGCCTGAAAGTTATCACATCTAAATTCTCAAAATCTGCTTTTAAATCTTTTCCTGCTCTTACCACAAAACTTCTGCCTTTCCTTCCTACGGTGTAAAACACAGAACTATCTACGTTCAAACCCCTGGGGTTTGAAGCTAGAATTCTTATCAAGTTAGTATTTAATGCACCCACCAAACCTTTATCTGTAGAAAGCAATACAACTGCAGCAGTTTTTGAATCATTGCCAGTAAGTAGGGGGTGAATATTCCTATCAACTTTGGGCAAAAGCCTGGACAAAGAAACCAATAAATTCTCTTTATATGGCCTGCCGGAGATTGCTTGCTCCTGCGCTCTTCTCATCTTAGTTGCAGCCACCATTTGCATAGCTTTAGTAATCTGACTAGTATTTTTTATTGACTTTATGCGTCTTCTTAACTCTCTAGTGTTTGCCATAGGTTTTTATAAACTCTTTTGTAACTTTTTCTAATTCTTTAACAGTTTTTTCTTCTAAAACCTTTTTGTCAGCAATTTCGGAAAGAAGTTTTTTATTTTTAAGTTTTAAGTATTGTACATACTTTTCTTCAAACTCTTTTACTTTTTCCATCTCTACTTCATCTAAGTATCCATTTGTTACAGCCCACAAGATAACAACTTGTTCCTCCATAGAAACAGGGGAGTAGGGAGGTTGCTTCAAAATCTCGGTAATCCTTCTGCCTCTTTCAATTTGAAGTTTTGTTTGAGGATCTAAATCTGAGGAAAACTGAGCAAAAGCTTGTAATTCTCTAAATTGAGCAAGATCTAACTTTAATCTTCCTGCCACAGATTTCATGGCTTTGGTTTGAGCAGCTCCACCAACCCTGGATACCGAAACTCCGACGTTTAAAGCAGGCCTGACTCCGGCAAAGAATAAATCTGACTCCAAAAACATCTGTCCATCAGTAATTGAGATCACATTAGTTGGAATATAGGCTGAAATATCATTGGCTTGAGTTTCAATAATAGGTAGAGCAGTCAAAGATCCTCCACCATATTCTTTATTTAATCTGGCTGCTCTTTCCAGTAACCTTGAATGAAGGTAGAAAACATCTCCAGGATAAGCCTCTCTCCCAGATGGTCTTCTAAGTAAAAGTGACATTTGTCTGTAAGAATTGGCATGTTTGGATAAATCATCATAAACAATTAAAGCATCTTTACCTTGATCCATAAAATACTCACCAATTGCACAACCAGAATAGGGAGCAATATACTGCATAGTGGCAGAGTCAGCAGCTGTGGCAGACACCACAATGGTGTGTTTCATGGCTCCCAACTCTTCAAGTTTGGCAACCAGTTGAGCAACTTTTGAGGTTTTTTGTCCAATTGCTACATAAATACAAATAACACCTGCCCGTCCGGCAGGCGGGTCCTTCTGATTTACAATTGTGTCTATGGCTACTGTTGTTTTACCGGTATTTCTATCTCCAATAATTAATTCTCTTTGACCACGGCCTATGGGTATTAGCGCATCTATTGCTTTAATACCAGTTTGAAGCGGAACAGTAACTGATTGTCTGGTAATAACACCTGGGGCTATTTTTTCAATTGGATATTTTGTTTTTGATTTGATGGGGCCTTTACCATCTATTGGATTACCCAGTGCATCTACTACTCTTCCTATTAAATCTTCACCAACCGGCACCTCTAAAACTCTCCCTGTTGTTTTAACTTCATGGCCTTCTTTAATCTTGGTGAAATCACCAAAAATAACAGCTCCCACATTATATTGCTCCAAATTAAGAGCCAATCCATAAATATGTTCTGAATTCTTCCCTGAAGAACCAAAGTCTAAAAGTTCTGATGACTGGACATCAGATAAACCTTCAATCCTAACAACACCATCACCAATCTCTATTACTTTCCCTACATTTTGTCTCTGAGCTTTTAACTTAAGTCCTACTATATCTTTTTCAATTTGCCCTATTAGGTCAGTTGTTGCCATGGGTGATTGCCTCCTGAATTTGGTTTATCTTATCAGTAAAAGATTGATCCCAAACTTCGTCTCCAACTTTTAAGATAAATCCTCCCAATATTTCTAGATTAATTCGTGTAACAACTTTTGTTATTTTAACCTGCCTGCCGGCAGGCATGGCTTTTTTAGCTACAATTTTTTTAATTTTTCTAATTTGAATGGCGTTTAGGGGAATAACTGTTTCAATATACATAGTGTGCGCTCTTTCTAATCTTTTCAGTTCCTTGACATATTCTGATAAACCTTCTATTGCTTGATATTTAGGTAATATTTTTAAAGCTTTTATAGATTTTGTTACTTGCTGCTCAATTACTTTCCCATCTTTAAAACTTAAATCAACTAATTTTTTAACTACTTTTTGTAAGTATTTGCTTTTTTTCATGATATATTTTTTACTTCTTTTTCAATAAGTCTTTTTTGTTCATCTTCGGTTACTTTCTTACCAGTAATCTTCTCAAAAGCTAAAGCAATCAAACTGGCCGCACTTTTTTTCACTTGACCCATCATAATTTCCTTTTGAAGCTCTACAATTTTCTTCCCCTCATCTGCAGCCCTCAATAATATATGTTCAGCTTGTTTGTTAGCATCTGCTAATATCTGCGCAGCATTTTCATTTGTTTGATCTAAAATTTTTTGTGCCTCTTTTAAAGTTTTTCCAATGACCTTTTCTGATTCTTCTGTTGTTTGTTGCAATCTTCTTTCAATTTCCTCAGCATTTTTTAAGCTACTTTCTATTCTTTTTTTTCTTTCATCTAAAACCTTAAGAATAGGTTTATATAAAAACTTCTTTAAAATGAAAAGAAGTATTAAAAAATTGACTACTTGCGCAGCCAAAAGTATCGGTTGTACCCCAAACTGATTTAATATTTCCATGAACTACTTTGTAAAAGCTATAACTAAAGCGTAAATAGCAATAGCTTCAGCAAAAGCCATTCCCAAAAGCATGGCTGGCAAAATCTTGGCTTGAGCGTCAGGATTTCTCCCAATGGCTTCCATGGCTTTAGCGCCAATAAGCCCAATACCTAAAGCAGGACCCAAAGCTCCTACACCTATTGCTATAGCGGACGGTAAATGCTCCATATTTTTACTCCTTTCTGTCGTAAAGTTTAAAGTAAAAAATTCAAAGTAAAAATTATTTTTACTTTTTACTTTTGACTTTTTACTTAGTGTTCCTGTTTCTCCGACAAGAGAACCATGAACACAAGTGTCAGCATCATAAAAACAGCTGCCTGTACAAATCCTACAATAATCTCCAGAAAATAAAAAGGGAGAGGAATGATAAAGGCAAAAATCGAAGAGATCGTTGCCAGTACCACCTCACCTGCAAATATATTACCAAAAAGCCTGAAAGATAGCGAGACTATTTTGGTAAATTCACCAACCAGTTCCAAAAGTCCCACAAATAAAAAAATGGGATTTAAAGTAAACCATTTTTTTAAATAATCAACAATTCCTAAATAATAAAGAGCAAAACCATGGGTTAAAACAGCTGATGTTAAAGCCAGCCCCAATGTCATATTTAAATCAGAATTAATTGAGCGAAGAAGAGGTTCTCCTTTAAAAGTGATGGTGGCAAAGCCAGGAAAAAGTCCTAATAAATTTCCAAAACAAATATATAGAAAAAATGTCATAACTATGGGGAAAAATACTTTTGTTTTGGAGTGAGCCAAATTTTCTACTGTCTCAAATCCAAATTCTACAACTGTTTCAAATAAGTTATATATTTTTGAGGTGGGAACTAAACTGACTTTAAATCTAACCAGCAAAGAGACTGCTAAAAGGACTGCCATTACTATCCAGCTGGTAAAAAGAGTATTGGTAATTGGAAGATCTTTAAAATATCCAAGTACTTCAGGTTTTAGAACTATTGCATTTTCCATGTTTTAAGTATTTTACTAGAGAATAGAGGAGCAGGTCAACGTGTTTGTAACTAAATTCTCTGCAAGCTTTTCTTAAATGTAACTCCAATTGCAAGGAATATTCCAAGAAGACCAATTAATGATCCAATCGGAATAATAAACACCATTAAAGATTCATAGTTATTTATTCTTTTATAGGCAATGAGTGCTACAAGGATCAGGATGGGATATGCCATTGAAGCTTTTTGAACATATTGCTGATACTTTTTTGCTCCAAATCCTGTCGGTTTCCCTCCCAGTACCACACTTACGTCAGTTGGTAGAGGAACCAGGCCTCCTAGGGTATAGAACCATTTAGTTAAGGGTACATTCCATAATGGAAGCGTTAGACTGAATGTAATTAAAGACATTAGTAAAATAAGATTTGTCCTCGAAAAGGGATATGCTGCAGAAATAAAAAATGGCATTAAAAAAGGAATGGCGACTAAGATTTTTTCCAATAAGGATTGAGGACGGAAGTTTTGCTTTAACAATATAAAGATGTCTATAGCAAACAAAGGAATATAGATCAGAATGTAGGGTAAGATAAATTTTATTAGGTTAGCATCTCCTGTTACTAGTAATATAGGAAATATATTAAAAGCAAAAAAACCTAGCAGCACCTGGAAAGGATTTAGTATTCTGTTTGATACCATATTTTTACTATAGATAGTTTTTTCAATAAAAACAATAATTAACTAAAATAGGTAATCCTTAATCTAGTTTTTCTCTTTGGGTTCCTAATAAGTAGTAGTTGTGCGTCTTTCTATATGAAAGATATGTATAATCTTTTCATTCTGAATAACTTCATAAAATAGACGGTAAGAACCGATCCTCCTTCTCCACACATTTTTCTCGCCTTTCATTTTTTGAATATCTCCACTATATGGAATGGTAGCCAGTGTCTCAATAACTACAATTATCCTTTTGGTATCTTTTTGAGGAAATTTCTTTAATGCTTTTAAAACAGCAGGATCAGTCTGTAAGACCCAAGCTTCGTTTGAATTGTCCAAGGCTTAGCACCTTTCCATTTTTTCTATTGCTTCTTGCGGTGGAAAGTGCTCTTTTTTGAGCAGAAGTAGGTTGAAACTCATAAATTTTTTTAAGTTCCACTAAAGCTTCATATTCCTCTCTAAGAATAACTACCAGTTCTTTACCGCTTGTTAATTTAGTTGGGATTGTAAGTGTCATATTGTCAACATTATATCACTTTTTAATCCAGCTTTTCTCTTTGGGTTCTTAAAAATAGTAACCATTTTTTTAGTAATTATAATCTTTCCCAAGAAAGTATATAATATTAACATGAAAATGAAACAAAAAACACTTTCAAACTATGACTTTTTCATTAAAGCTAATACTTCAGCATTTAAGGGTGAATGGGTAGCAATTTCAGGCAAGAAAATTGTATCCCACGGGAAAGATGCTCAAGAAGTTTATAAAAAAGCAAGACAGAAAGGTAAAACTTCAAATATTTCACTTGCCAAGATACCTGAGGAAGACATCCTAATCCTAAAATCTTCTAAATGATCATCTTCAAATATAAAAATGAAGCATCCAGAAATAAATCAAAGCATATTCAAAGACCAATTGCCGATATCTTTCTAAAGAATCAATCAGGTGGGTGGATTGAATTCCATCCTTATATAGATTCTGGCGCAGATGTCACCCTAATTCCGCTTTCACTAGGCAGATTAATTGGTTTAACATTAGATAAAAATAAGGTTGAGCAAATTGGTG
Organism: uncultured Gammaproteobacteria bacterium; assembly: GCA_964393545.1. Taxonomy (GTDB): domain Bacteria; phylum Patescibacteriota; class Microgenomatia; order Daviesbacterales; family UBA10151; genus CAYMUB01. Next base: position 6,146 of record CAYMUB010000009.1, read on the forward strand.
GAATTAGAGGGAGTGTACCTGTTACTTATCACCAAATTCTGATTAAAATAGGTGGAGTAGAATTAAAAATTCATATTGCTTGGGCACTGATTGAAGAAGTTCCACCGCTGTTGGGCCGGGCTGACATTTTCGATTATTTTCATGTAACTTTTAAACAAGATCAGGGAATAATTCTGTTTAACAAGACTTAATCTAATTTTTCTCTTTGGGTTCTAAGGAATAGTAACCATTGTTCAAAAAAGGCAAAGATGCCTTTAAATGGGGCCTCAATTATAAAGTCAAAGATGAACAAAACTATATTTAGTTGTGAGATTGCTGAAGTTAATCTTTTTCCGACTTGAATAAAAGGCATAAAGAAAAAGTCAAAAAGCAAAGATCCTATATGCTCTTTTTTATCTTTTAAATTATACATATGAGCTATCCTGTTGATTCTAAATGACACAAAAGAAACTATAGCCAGGAAAAACATGAAGATAGCAGTAGATAAAGGATTCACTCTCAGCTTGGAAAAAATAAACACAATTGCCCCAAAACTTAATACAAAAGTTAAAAGCCAAAGTAAAATAAATACTCCCCAAAGAATTGGATCAGTTTTAGAGGGTTTCTTTTTTACAGTTAATGTTTCTCCTAAATCTGGCTTTTCATCAAACAAAATAGTGTGAATCTTTTTTAAAATCTTAAAAGAATTTTCTCTACTGGGTGTTTTGATTAGTATCCCCACAATAATCATTAAAATAACCGGGGACACAATATTTACCGCAATAGATGACCAGATAATACGGCCATACAGCATTCTTTCAAATGTACCTTCTACAAATAAAGCAAAAATTGCTTTAGTAAAAAAGATAAAGATAACACTCCGGAATATTGCTCTTTTAACTTTTCCAGCTATGGATTTGTATTTAGCTGTACAGGTATTTAAAACTTCCAAATTTAACTTTTCCTCCTCCTTTACTATAGTTGCAACAAACCCACGGTTTTTTCTAAAAACATCATCTAAGATCAAAAAGGGGATGGTGTGATTTTTAATATATGAATAAATTTTATCTTTGGCAGGATAGTTAAATTGTTCTTCAATCATTTTTATTCCACTGGGGAAATTACCCGAAATTTTATCTAAGTTATCGTGATTTGGAGTACCAAAGTATTGCTTAAATAAATGAAAACGTAAAAATGCTAAATCATCATTGGCAAAAGCACGCCTTACAGCGATAAATACTTGGATATCTTTTATTTCATCAGTGTCATCAGCGATGGTGATTTTATCTTTGAAGATTCTATACATAAAATTATTCATCAAATCCTCAGGATTATTTGGTTTTAGAATATTTTCAATTTCAGAGGATAAAAGATGCAAGACCCATTCATTCACAATTCCTTTATTAATCCTATGATTATCATTAATTTTCTTTTCCAAAAGTAAATATAAATCTATTTCTTTTGAAACTTTATTAACTATAGATTCTGGAATACTTGAGTCAGGAAAGTACCTGGCCCAAACAAGTTCTCTTATTAGCGGAGCAGCAGCAGATTGACCACTACCTCCCATGATTAATCTTCTTTTTAAAATTCTTTCAATAGCGCTGCGGAGTAAAACCTCATCAGCTCTATAATCCATGGCTGTTCTGAGTTTTTCATACCAGGTAGCAAGTTCTGCAACCAAAGGATTTACCGAAATGGTTTTATCATCAGCGTTTGAGTAAACTTTGTCATATGCCAAACTTAAGCTTTCTGTTAATTTTGTTGCAATTTTCACCATTTCTAATATAATCTTATCATATACAACCATGACAACTGAGGAAAGATTAAAATTAATCACCAGAAATTTAGAGGAAGTTTTAACAGAGCAAGAGTTAAAAACCCTAATAGAATCTGGGACCCCGCTTAAACACTACATTGGTTTTGAAATCTCGGGGAAAGTTCATTTAGGAACTGGTTTTGGGAGTATGTTAAAAATTAAGGATCTGCAAGAAGCCGGAGTTCAGACAACTGTACTGCTGGCAGATTGGCATACTTGGCTTAATAAAAAATTGGATGGGACTTTGGAAACAGCTAGAAAAATGGCTGGAGAATATTTTGAGGAAGGTTTGAAAGCCGCAGCTTTATGTGTTGGAGCTGACCCAAATAAAATAGAATTTGTTTTAGGAAGTGAGCTGTACGACAAATTAGGAAATGATTATTGGGCAACTGTTGTCAAGGTTTCCAAAGCTACCACAATTGCCAGAATGCTAAGGTCAACAACTATCATGGGTCGAAAAGAATCTGATATTTCAGATTCGGCAATGCTTATTTATCCTGCCATGCAATCGGCAGATATTTTTGCAATGAATATTAATATCGCTCATGCTGGAACAGATCAAAGAAATGTTCATGTAGTAGCAAGAGATGCTGCCAAAGAAGTAGGTTTTCCAAAACCAATTGCCATTCATCATCATTTACTGCAAGGACTTTTAAAACCAGCTGTCTGGCCAATACCTGAAGATAATAGGGAAGAAGCTGTCATGGCAATGAAAATGAGTAAATCTAAACCAGATAGTGCTGTGTTTATTCATGACACCCCTGATGAAATAAAAAGAAAAGTTATGGGGGCATTTGCTCCTGAAGGAGAAATTAAATATAACCCTATTATAGACTGGGTCAAGTATTTAATTTTTTATAATAATTCTGTCTTAACTATTAAGAGAGACCCTAAATGGGGAGGAGATTTAAGTTATACTTCTTATGAAGATTTGGAGAAAGATTATCAAGAGAAAAAGCTACATCCACAGGATTTAAAAACAGCGGTGGCAGAGTGGTTAATTGAAAAATTAGAACCTGCCCGCAAATACTTTGAAGACCCTGAAAGAATAGCTGCTTTGGAAGAGATAGAAAGGTTAACAGCAAAATGATATCTAAAAAATACAAACTCTTATGGACTATTTTGGCAGTAATTGGAGGAATATCTATTATTCTTTTTTCCTTTCTACCACTTCTGACCAGTTTTTAATATGGATTTAAAAACTCAGCTTTCTTCTCTTACCGGGATTGGACAAGGAACACTTTGGAAGTTGAAGAAACTTGAACTACAAACTGTAGAGGATTTAATCTACCATTTTCCTTTCAGGTATGATGATTTTTCAAACTTAAAATCAGCTCATGAGGCAAAGATTGGAGAGGTGGTAACACTCGTGGGTGAAATTTGGTCTATTAAAAATATCTTTACCAGATCCAGAAAAGTTTTAACTCAAGCAATCTTCAATGACGGCACAGCACCCATTGTTTTAACCTGGTTTAATCAAGTATGGCTGACTAAACAAATCTCAGTTGGAGACAGACTTCAAATCTCCGGCAAACTGGACAAGTATAAAAACAAGTTATCCATTATGGTACCGCGATGGGAACGGCTTCAAACCCCAGGGGTTAAATACGTTCAAACCCCAGGATTACACACCGGACGGCTGGTTGCTGTTTATCCTGAAACTTTGGGGCTTACTTCCAAATGGATTCTAACAAAAATTTCCCAGATTTTACCTGAAGTAACAAAACAAATATCAGATCCTTTGCCAGATTTTATCCGCGGTAAGATGTTTAGTTTGAGTGAAGCTATAAATAAGATTCACTTTCCAGAAAGCTTCCAGGAGGCAGAGAAAGCCCGGGAAAGATTAGGCTTTGATGAGCTATTTTATGTATCTTTAGCAACAGCCAAAGCCAGAAGAGAATGGAAAGAAAAACCTCTTGTTGAACCATTAAAAATTGATGAAAAAAAGGTTAATAAATTTATAGCAAAACTACCATTTAAATTAACTTCTGCTCAAACAAGAGTTATCAAAGAAATTTTGGATGATTTAAAGAAAAAAACTCCCATGAACAGACTTATTCAGGGTGAGGTAGGTTCAGGCAAAACTGTGGTAACTGCAGTTATTATCTATTTAGTTTATTTAAACAAATTAAAAACCCTTTTGATGGCTCCCACTGAAATTTTAGCTTTTCAACATTTTTCTACAATCTCCAATATGCTTAAGCCTTTTGGAATAAATGTGGGTATTTACACTGGTTCTAAAAAACAGGTGAAAAATTCTGACGTTATTATCGGAACTCATGCCCTGCTGTCAGAAAAATTAATCACAAATAATGCAGGCCTTGTCATAATTGATGAGCAGCAAAGATTTGGCGTAGAACAAAGAAGTTTACTCCGAAGCAGAGCCAAATTGCCACATTTTTTAACAACTACTGCAACGCCTATCCCTAGAACTGTAGCTTTAACTTTATATGGAGACTTGGATCTATCAATAATTGATCAATTACCGGTGGGCAGAAAAAAAATTAAAACCCATGTTGTACCAAATAAAAAAAGAGATGCCGCCTATGGTTTTATAGAAAAAAAGGTGAAGGAGGGAGATCAGGTATATATTATTACTCCGCTTATTGAACAATCAGAAACTTTACAATCTGCCAAAGCAGCTAAGGTTGAATATGAAAGACTGCAAACCAAAATCTTTCCTAATCTAAAACTGGGATTACTTCATGGCAGATTAAAAGGTAAAGAAAAGAATGCAGTCATGCAAGACTTTAAGGATAAAAAAATAGATATCCTGGTCTCTACCTCTGTAGTTGAGGTAGGAGTAGATGTGGCAAATGCCACAATTATGTTAATTGAGTCATCTGAAAGGTTTGGTTTGGCTCAATTGCATCAACTGCGGGGCAGGGTGGGCAGAGGAGAAAAACAATCATACTGTTTACTCTTTACTGAGAAGGAAGAATCCCAAGTAACAAACAGGTTAAAAAATATGGAAACAACTCATGATGGATTGAAACTGGCTGAGCTGGATTTGAAAATAAGAGGTAGTGGAGAAATTTTTGGTATTAAACAATCAGGCAGGTTTGAATTTAAGATAGCTTCTTTTTCCGATATTCATTTAATTGAAAAAACCAGACTTGCAGCTAATAATTTACTCAACTTAGATCCCAAACTTGACAAATACCCTTTACTCAAGGCAAAATTACATGATCTGGCACCAAATGTGATGCCAGATTAACAAAAAATATATGGCTGGAGAACCTAAACGTAGACATAGTAAGGGAAGAAAAAGAACCAGACGGGCTGCAATTAAACTGTCAGCAAATTTGGTGGTGTGTAAAAATTGTGGCAAACCAACTATCTCGCATATAGTTTGTGAAACTTGTGGGTTCTATGGCGGGAAGAGTACTTTAAAAGAGAAGGTTAAAGTTACTAAGGTATGAAGCTTCGAAAAGACCCCCGGCACATCAAACGCATTAAATTAATGCAGCTGCTTTTCTCCTGGAACTTCCAACAAAAGAAACATCCCAAGGAAATATCTGAAATTATAGACAAATTGCCTCAAATTGATAAACTAATTTCAGAGTCTGCTAAAGATAGGCCAGTCTCAGAAATAAACAAAATTGATTTAGCTATCTTGCGTTTAGCAATCTTTGAGTTAATAATAGAAAAAGGGGTTCCTCCTAAAGTTGTAGTTGATGAAGCAGTAGAACTGGGAAAAGAATTTGGATCTGATTCATCAAGTGGATTTGTTAATGGAGCTTTAGGTCAAGTTATTAGATTGGAAGAAATAAAAACTTAAAATGCCTACATCTTTAGATATTATTAAAGCTATAGCAGAACATCTTGGATTAAATCCTGAGGATATTGATAGACATGCTCTTTTAAAAGATGAGTTGTCCTTAGGTCCAATTGAGTTAAATGATTTATTATCCAGCTTGTCTCAAAAGTTTAATATTACTTTTGAGCCCTCAGAGGCAAAAAACTTGCAGAAAATAGAGGATTTGGTTGTTTTGGTTGAAGATAATTTATTGGACTAATGCAAATTAACCAAACTCAAGAATTCACTAAACTATTAAATCTGCTAAATATAAGCTTTAAAGATCCCAGGATTTTACAACAAGCTTTTTACCACCGCTCCTATTTAAATGAAGTAAAGTTGGATATTAAATCAAATGAACGTTTGGAATTTTTAGGTGACTCTGTACTCTCTTTATGTGTTTCAGAATTTATCTTTTCTGAAAGATTAGAGGATGCTGAAGGGGATTTAACCAACCTTAGAGCATATATTGTACAAACTAAATCCTTAGCTCAAGCTGCTAAAAAACTGGATTTAGGAAGTTACTTACACCTTTCTAAAGGGGAGGAGCTGGGCGGAGGAAGAGAAAATCCGCAACTTTTGGCCAACACTTATGAGGCCTTGCTTGGAGCAATATATATAGACCAGGGGTTTGATACTGTTAGAAAAGTTGTTAAAAATACTTTGCTGTCTCTTTTTGAAAAAGAACTAAAAATGGGTCCTCCCAAAGATGCTAAATCTTCTTTACAGGAAATTGCTCAGGAGAGATTCAAAGAGTCTCCTAATTATAAAATTGTTGAGACTAAAGGACCTGATCATGCTAAACAGTTTATAGTAGCAGTTTATTTAAAAGGCACAGAATATGGTAAAGGCGAAGGAGGAAGTAAACAGATAGCTGAAGAGCAAGCTGCAGCAAAAGCTTTGCAAAGATTGACTTAAGCTCCCATCTAACCTATACTAACAGCCATGTTGAAAATCCGTTTAATGAGAATTGGAGGCAACAAAAAGCCCTTTTATAGAGTGGTGGTGGTAGAGGAACGCTCTAAAAGAACTGGTGGATATATTGAACTCCTGGGAACATATAATCCTTTAACAGAACCTAAGGAGATAAAATTAAAACAGGAAAGGATTGATCATTGGATTAAACAAGGCGCACAACCTAGTAATGGATATTTAAGAATCATTGGCAAAGCTCCTCAAAGACTACCTAGAAAACCTAAAAAGGAGAAAAAGAAAGTAACACCTGTTACTCCAATAGCACCAGCTCAACCAACTCCAGCAGAAGATCAAAAAACATGAAAGACTTACTCCTTTTTATTGTTACAAGTTTAGTTTCTAAACCAGATGCTGTTTCTATTGAGGAGCAATCCCTGCAAGGAGATGTAAATCTAGATCTTACTGTTGATCCTTCAGATATGGGATTAATAATTGGGAAAAGCGGCCAAACAATTAGAGCAATCAGAAAACTTCTAACAGTTAGGGCTATTGCTGAGAACGTTAGAATAAATCTTCAACTGGTAGAACCAGCAGGATCAGTGGGGCAAGAAAAAACTTGAGTTTTGAATGAAAATTTCCATCATTTCTCTTTTTCCAGAGATTTTTGAAACTATTCTCAATTTTAGTATCTTAAAAAGAGCCCAGGCTAAAGGAAAAGTTACTTTTGAATTAATAAATCTACGTAATTTTGGAGAAGGTAAACACCAAGTTGTTGATGATAAGCCATATGGCGGGGGAGCAGGTATGGTATTTAAAGCAGATATCCTAGCCAAAGCTCTAAAATCTATCCAAAAAGGAAAAGTAATACTTATGTCTGCATCTGGCACTCCATATAAACAAGCCCAGGCAAGAGAGCTATCCAAGTTAAATCATCTTATTCTTGTTTGTGGACACTATGAGGGAGTAGATCAAAGATTTATTGATAAATATGTAGATGAGGAAATATCTATTGGAGATTATATTTTAACTGGGGGAGAAATTCCAGCCATGATTATAGCTGATTCTGTAGTAAGACTAATACCAGGAGTTTTAGAAAAACCAGAAGCAACTATTAACGAGTCATTCACTGAAAACCTCTTAGAAGGTCCCCAGTATACCCGGCCTGAAGAGTTTGAGGATTTAAAAGTACCGGAGATTCTTTTATCAGGAAACCATGCTGAGATAGCCAGATGGCGCAAAGAAAAATCTATGGAAAAAACTAAGAAAATAAGGCCTGATTTACTAGAGAAAGTTTGTACCTAGTTAGTTCTTCCCAAAAAAAAAGTCATTGCGAGGGATGCACCATAAGGTGCGTCCCGTGGCAATCCTCCAGGGAAGGATTATATGATATTTTTTACTGAAACCATCAGCTAAGTCATTTTTGTGTTCATATACTCTTTTTACTAGATTACTGGTTATTCCAGTATAAAGAGTGGTTCTTCTGAAGTTGCTTAAAATGTAGACCCAGTAATACCCAAAAGACATATATATCATTATAATGGAAGATTGCCACAGCCACTTTGTGGCTTCGCAATGACGAAAATACTGGGAAATACTAAATAGTTACGAAAGTTTAATTTGCTTTTTTGACTTTATTATGGTATAATCACTAACAAGATGGATAGAATTACTGGACAAAGAATGTCAAGAGGTCGTCTATTTGAACTCAGCTTAGGTGCTTTGGCAGTTGCACCAGTATTAGCAGCCTGTAGAAGTGAGGCTCAACCTACCGTAGCACCAACCATTGCTCCTACTAGAGCTCCTATTATCCCAGCAAGCCCTACTATATTCGAGGCTAGACCTACTCCTGCGACTCAACCTCCTACTTTAGTTCGAGAAATTCCTACTGCAGTTATTTTAAGAGAAACCCCAACTATTGCTATTATACAAGTCACTGAATTTTCTTTCCGACCCATCTCTGCAAATGAAGTCGGCATTATTTTTTGCACTAAAGGTCGCCCTGTAGGAACTACTTTAAGGGTAAGTGTTTATAAAGATTCATTTATAAACCCAAAGGCTGATCCCAATCAATTGGAGAAAGATAAATGGGAAGTAATTAAAGAACTAGGCGTTCCTTGCTTTAACACTAATCAATCTAGTCCAGATTGGCCAATCTGGAGAATAGACTCTTTCAAGGCTGGTAATTACCTTATTATGGGTGAGGCTAGACCAGCTGAAGCAAGTGGTGACTGGAATCACCAAAGTGTTGCAAGAGAGTATAGACAATTTGCCTTAACAAAACCCTAAGTTTCTATTTACTTCACTCAAAAGGATTAGCTTTGCCCCGGGGACCAAGTTCTGTTGTTCCAGTTTCTGAAGGTGTTGATCTTGAGCTATTGGCAGCCTGAGCAAGTTTTACTATAATCTCTTCTTCTTTTTGTGATAACTCTGATACAGGTGTCTCAATACCTCCAAAGTCTTTTGGTACTGAAGAATAAAAGACTTCTGCAGTCATGGAAACAGTTGAGACTCTATCCTTTCCCAAAACTGCTTCTACATTATTTACTTTCATCAGCCTGGGTGAATTCTCTATGTTATTTAACAAAACAGGAATCAACTCAGCAGGACCTGAGATATCCAAATTAATATTATAGCTTTGAGAATTAGTATTTTTAACAGAGGTTGAACCTACAGTCATTGAAACAATACTAAAACCTGCTTGAGTAATAATATTATTAAGTAAACTTAAAGCAGAAATATAATCTTTACCTGTTGGATAAGTATCCAGGACAACATTTACCTTATTTCTTAGATCCTGTTCATCATAGCTTTCTAAAGTTTGAGCTTTAGCTTCTAAAAGGTTTGATTTTGTTACAATCTGTCCTTGCACCCTATTGTTGTTAACAAAACTTATTATTTGAGGATAAATAACAAATACAATTAATATCAGGGATGATAATGCTACTATGATGGGGAAAATATAGAGTTTGTAATCTTGATAGTATTTTAAAATTAAGTCTTTTTTCATATTATTTAGCTTTAATTTTTATACTGACTCTATAGGTGCCATCTTTACCCCGGTTTAGACTTTCTAAAGAAATTTGATTAATTTTATCTTGATTACTATCTTTAGAAATTAGGTTATTAATTAATCTATCTAAAGAATCTCCATCAGCAGCTGTTGCTAAAATTAAAACTTCTGAAGACTTACTAACAGAAATAGAGCTAACAGAAACCGCAGGAGGCAGCAGCTTAATTATCAGTTTATATATTTCAGATTGGGCAGATGGATTATCTAAGTACTGACCAATAGTTGTTAATCTATTTTTTAATAAAAACAAAGAGCTTTCGGTAGTTTTAAGACTGGATATTTTTTGTTCTGATTGACTCAGTTTACTTTGAATTTGGGTGATATTCTTACTTTGAAAAATCCTCAAGGCCACAACTGCAGAGGCTGAAAAAATCATCAATAAAATAACTATTACACCAATTGTTTGGACTTTATAAAATTTAGCGTTTTTTATATCCTGCTGCCTAAATTCTATTGGAAGTAAATTAATGGCAAGTTTCATAAATTTTAATCTTCTCTTAAGGCAAGACCTACAGCTACAGAATAAGAGGAAGCATCCTGTGCTAATTTAGAGATTAAAGCTTTATCTTTCTCAACAGAATACCAGGGATCAGCCTCCTGTACTTCTAAACCTAAGTTATTGGCAAAATAGATAACCAGTCCTGGCATTTTAGCTCCGCCTCCTGAGAGAACAACTCTTTTGATGGGATTTTGAGGATATTTTTGCTCAAAGGCTTGTATGACGCGTTTTGATTCACCTACAATAATATCTATCACAGGTTTTAAGCTTTCAAGAACTTTTCCTTCTAACTGATCCTCTAGCAGTCCATAAACTTTTTTATACTCTTCAGCCTGCTGCATTTCAAAATTAAAATGCTGTGCCAAAGACCTGGTTAAAGCCAGGCCTCCTGTTGAGATAGAACGGGTTAGCCATATCAATCCTTTTGAAACTGTAGCAAAATCAGTAGTGGTTGCACCCAGCTGGACAATCAAGGTACTGGGGGAGAAAGGGTTGTTACCAACCAAAGAACGGGTGATTGCAATAGTTTCTGTTTCAAGCGCTGTAGGCTTGATTGAAGCTTTTTCTAAAACCCTAATATACTTTGCTACCACATTTTTAGGGGAGGCTACCACTAAAACAACAGTCTTTGTATCTTTATCTTTACCGTCTGACCGGAGTAATACTTGCCAGTTTAGATTAACTTCTTCAAGTTTCATAGGTATAAACTCCTCAGCTGCATAACGGATAGCAGATGTAAGTTCTGAATCTGTCAAATATGGTAAATCATCAATAATTCTGGTAAAAACCTTTGATTCAGGAAGCGCAGCAATCACTTCTTTTTCTGAAATTTGAGTTGCAGATAACAATTTTTTAATATTTGTGGCAACAGCATCTAAATCTGTATCTACATCAGACAGCATTCCAGGAGTAGGAGCAGATATAGTACCTAGTGTAATCAGTTTTGAGGTATCTTTTTCCCTAGCCAGAGAAACTACTTTTATAGTTGAGTAACCAATGTCCAATCCAACAGAAATTTTCGCCATATATTTACCTTATCACATATGTTCCTTTTACTAAAGAATAGGTGCTGCCAGACCCTGATATTTGTACTGAGACAGTTTTTTTTACTTTGGGATTTGTTTTATCAGGAACATATCCTGTTGCTGTCAGTATTTTGGTATTGCTATCTTTGCTGGCAATTGCAACAGAGTATGTGCCATCACCTAAAACTGTTTCTAACTCCCCGTTATAACTGCCCCAAGTGGCATTTAAAGAAGCCAAGCCCTTATCAATTCCTGCTTCAGCCAAAGCTGTTGCCTGTTCAGCATTATAACTATATTGGGCATTTTGAAAGAAAGTTTGAGAACCACTGGTTACAAATAAAACCGTAAAAAGCAACACCCCCAAAGCTACAAAAACCAACAGCAAAATCTGTCCATGCTCATCTATTTTCTTGATTTTCATTTTTTATTTATTCCTTAAATTTGCTTCAGAATTGGCTGTATTTGTCTCATAACCCTCTCCGCTTTTTTGTTTTAAAGTCAAACTAATTCTAACTTTGGTGGCATTAACTGGAGCAACTTCAGTTGGGGGATTTCCTGAGTTTAAGTAACTAAAAATTAACTGATCAACATCAGTTGAAAAGATTTGATCTTGAATTTTACGGGAACTGGCTTCATTGGGAAAGATTTTAAAACGTAATTTATTTTCATCCTGGGAAAAAACAAAAACATCAAAAGTATCAGCAATAATGTTACTTGACTGGTCAAGAGAGGGAACTTTTAAAACTAATTTATTTGACCCTGATGTATCTACCACCCCACTTGACTCTTTAATACTACTCCGCACCTTAGCTAAAGCATCATTAGTATTTAGACCAATACTCACCTTTGATGATTCTTTATAAAATAAGCCTGAGCTATTGGCTAAAATTGTCAGCAGCAAACCTCCCACAACTACGGCAATAGAAGTGGAAATAATTACCTCAACTAAAGTAATCCCCTTAGAATTTTTCACTGAGTAAGTCCTCCTTTTGAAACCAGGGTTTTTAAAGCTATTGTTTGAGTTTTAGCATTATCCTGCCAGGAAACTTGAATAGTAATTTGTTTAGTAAGTTCTCCACTTGGACATATTTGCACCTCACAATCTGCTGTTTTAACCATCCCGCTGCCTTGAGGCAGTAAAGTCAATCTTGAATCATTAATAGAAACTTCTTCATTTACTAAATCATCCCAAACTTGAGCTCTTTTATCTTCAATTTGTTTGGTTGCTATTTCCCGGGCAATACTTAAATGTTTACTTTTGTTTATTAAACCCAAAGCATTAGGCAAACCAGCTATTAAAAATGTCATCGAGGAAACCACCATGACAACCAGTAAGGCTTCAACCAAAGACATGCCGCTCTGATTTAATTTCACTTGGTAATTTCTCCAGCAGAGAAGATAGCATAATCAAAAAAAGGTGGAACAACATTTTTTAATTGGAATACTCTAACCTTTCTTTGAGTTTCACCTGATTTACCGGTTGCTGTTATCCATTTTGCCTGAGCAGGCAAAGAACAGGCAATACCACAAGTTCCAACTGCCTGCACAGCAATTGGCTGGGAGGTTGAATTATAAAGTAGTCTTGCCCGTAGTAACATTAAACCTGCAGCTTCATTTGCACTAAAATTTAAAACTTTTTTACATGTATAGGTACTTGAACCATTACAAGTAGATGCGTTATCAAATTTATTATCAGGAGTCCTGACTAATCCTGTATAATCTAAGTACCACTTATGGCTTCGGTATTTCTGAACATTCCGCTCAGAAACAACAGGATCTTGAGGATCTGTTCCATAATAAACTAAAGTTAACTCTAAAGCAGCTTTATCTGTACCAGAATTATTTCCCCAGTAAACATCTAAAGTATTCTGAGCATATCTTATTGGCGGAGGATTGGAATTACTTGAGGCATAATCAGCCAGCCAAACTTGGACTACATCCTCTTTAGCCAATGGGGGATATTCTAAAACAGCTTGCCTGATACCAGAAGTTGGAACAACAGGAATAAGATCCACTCCTGAAACATCTGCCTTAGAACTATTATCAAAACTCACACAATTATTACCACAAGAACTCCCTGGTTGTAAGGCTTTTTCAATTCCTGCTTCAGCAGCAGAGAAGGCTCTGGATGATTGTTCTACTTTAGAAGCTGTTGAAACATCAACCAAACTTCTTTGAATCATTGATAACCCAATTGACAAAGCAACAGTCATCACTAGTATTAATATTAAAATTGCCTGACCCTTTTCTTTCATCTTAAGTTTATTGTTGTTTGAAATGTTACCGGATCTATTTGACCTGCCACTGACTGAGCTGATCCTTTACCTGGCCAAAGATCAAACTTAATTCTCACCTGATCTGCAAACCCATTGGATCTGTCTAGAGTGAATGAAACGTTTTCCACTGACACTCCTGTTTGGGGATTGGTATCAGATAGAGTATTTGGATTAACTAATGAATCTATGCAAACAGAGTTTGTAAATTGTGTAATATCCCTGGAGGAGGGGAGGGGTGATGGGGGTACCAACACACAAGGAGAAGACTGATCAGGTTGAGGGTTATCTTGTTTAATTTGGCCATTTGTAGTAGGACTTGGGCTTGGACTCGGGGCAATAAATCTAAATCTTGTATAGCAACCGTTTTTAACAGTGACTATGGTAGGAGGATTACCAACTGGACTTACACAAACTACATTATCAGAATTTCTAATAGTTTTATCCATTGTTTCCAAAACTGACTGACCATTTTGTTTAATCGCTCCAATTATTTGGGATTTATTATTACCCCGCAAAGTCCTGGTAAAAATATTCAATATTAAAACTCCAATAACAGAAAGCACAGATATAACTACCAACATCTCAATCAGAGTAAATCCTTTTTTAGTCATCATAGCTTTCTTAAAATTGTGGTTAATCTTGATTCATGAGGTCCTGCAAAATCAGTCCAGGAAACAGTTACTGTTACTTTTTTGGCATCATTCCCGCTACCTTCATCTTCTATGATGATCTGTCTTTTGAAATTTGTGGAAACAGTTTCGGAAGTATCACTACTGCCACCCACTAGTCCTCCTGAGCTGTTAAAATTGAAGTAACAATTGTTGGTAGGACAACTAAAAGAAATTGGCCAAAGGTCACTAAACTGGCTTGTGAAGGAACTACCAGTATTATAACTTACTAACCCATTCCGGTCCCGCAGACTCCTCACTGTTTCTATACCTTGTTGAGCAAGTTTTGTTGCTTGAGCCTGGTTTTTGGAAAATTGAGCATTTCTCAAAGAGGAAATGGTTGCAAATACTAAAGCCCCGATAATAATAATTGAGACAGCACTCACAACAATCAGCTCTAGTAGTGTTTGTCCCTTTTGATTACTCAACATTTATTGCTCCTCCTTTGGATAATTTGAATATCTTTGTTTTACTATTATCCAATGTATTTTTCAAAGTAAAAGTCCATGTGGAGGATGACAAACATGTGAATGAGGCGAAGGATGAAGATGAAAAGGTTAAAGCTCCTACCCCAGCAGAATAGGTTATAGTAAGTGGCACAACAGACGTAGTACCACAATCAGACCCAATGATGCTCTTAATCTGTGCATTTTCTAAAGTATAGGTTTTTTGAACTGTAGGGGTTGATCCACAAGCTAGATTTATATTTTTGTCATCTGTAAAAATGAGCAACCAGTTACCTGAGGTATTACCACAAAGTGTGGAGGAGGTGGCATTACTTTGGGCCAGTCTTAATAATGATTGTATCTGACTTACAGCTTTTATTGGCACTTGTTCTGCAGAAAAACCTTTAAAATTAACAAACCCCACCACAGACATAATAGAAATAATCGATATCACAACCAAAAGCTCAATAAGAGTATACCCAGCAGACCTCATACTTTAAAAGTAGCATATTTTAAGCTCTCAAGCTATACCTTTAAGGCTTAGTAACACAATAGTCATAACCACCAGAAGGAAAAGCAGGACATCCATTATCACTGGGAGGAGCAGTATTCTCCATATTGGCAAAAAGATAGTAACTAGTACAATTTGTAGAAGTATTATTACAGCCGACTGGAAAAGCTGTATAAGAGTAATCTGGAGTAGCAGTTGGATCAGTTGGCACTTTATTCATATATGTTTTACTACCGGCTGTAAGAGAGCTTCCGGAAGTAATTGAGGCAGGATAATATATTTGATCTGAATAATATTCCTCCAAAGCAGACTGAATAAATTTTAGATCAGATTGTCTTCTGGCATCCCGGGAGCTTTTCATAAAATTGCTATAAGAAACCAAACCAATTGCAGAAAGAATAGCAATAATTGAAATAACTATTAAAAGTTCAATTAGGGTAAAACCTTTTCTTCTAGTATATCGAGATAAGGACATTAGTTTTATTTTCGCACCAGTTGTAAATATTATCAAGAATGAAAGAATAGTTTTTTATTTATGCTATCATGAATTGCTGACTGATATGAAAACTTTTTTGCTTAATTTATCCAGAAACAACTTGGTAATTATTTCTTTTTTTGTCGCAATTTTTGTATTTTTTACCACCAATTATCTACTTCAAATTCCACCAGTTTGGCCTGATGAGGCAATTATTGCTGATACTACTTATAATCTTATACATGAGAATCGGCTAGGAACTGATTTGTGGAAAGGACTAATACCTGAATCAGAGAATCATGGGTTGGCTTACCCACCATTGTTTTACTATTTATTAGAGGTAGTTTTTAAACAATTCGGATTTAGTATTTATACTCAAAGATTACTAGTTGTCTTTATTGGGTCATTGTTTATTATATCTTTTTATTTCCTAGTAAAATTAATTCGAAATGATGAAAAGTCTAATAAACAGAATCTATACTTAGAAATATTCTTTTTGTTGAGCTTAGTTTTAAATATTACCTTAGAAAAGGCTGCCAGAGTAGGTAGACCTGATATATTAGTTTTACTATTGACTAATTTGTCTTTATTATCTTATTTTTTTAGCCTGAAATCTCCATCCAAAAAAAGAATTCATCTGTGTATAGCGGGTTTTCTACTGGGACTTGGTATAATTACCCATTACTCAGGAGTTATTTATCTTGTCTCTTTTATATTTTTCTTTTTAACAACAAAGAGGTGGAAATTTATCAAATCCGAAGAATTATATTTCTTTATCATCCCGGCATTAATTCCTATAACTATCTGGTTAATAATACTTTATCCACATATTGATGGTTTCTGGCAAGTATTTAAAAGACAATTCATTGTTCATACTGAAACTATTAGTCTAGCATGGTTTTGGGTTTCCATGATACAAGCTACTCTTTTAGAAAAAATGATTCATTTATTGTATGTCGTAATTTCATGGGAATTTATAGTTTTGTATTTTAGAAACAGGCTGAATCAGTACTTACTGATATTACTTATTTTAGTAAGCTCTTGGGTGATTACATTCATATGGAAGATTGAATACGGTTTTAGCTTGATAATACCAGCTATTTATTTATGCCTGTGGTGCTTATTGACTGAAGATAGTGATTTAATATCAAATAGAACTTTGAGATTTAATAAAGCTATAGCATTAACTATTCTTTTAATTATTTTTAATCTGGCTTCACAATTAGATAATGTAAAAAACTTCCCTGAAGGAACTTTTTCTTACGAGCAGTATACCAACCAAATATTGAAAATTATTCCTGATAATAAAACTGTCTATATTTCTGCTATACCTGATCCTTATTTTGGATTCAAGGGAAAACGTAACAATACTTTATTTACAGCTCCGATGATTAGTCCACCTACGGGAAACATGGCCAAAATGTTGGGCTTAACAGATTATGTAATTTATAACCGTCCTTTGGATACCCCAGTAGCAGGCAATTTTACCCTGGAATATATGAAAAAGAATACTGCCGAAATCTATTATATATATGCACCAGCAGAATATAGAACTTATATTTATGAGTTAAAACCCCGAAATCAGCGAGTTAGTAACTAATGAATTTACAAAACTTCTCAATACAACTAAAGAACAAATACATTCAAATTGTAATCCTAATTATAGTTACAATCCTAACTTATATTAATATTTTCCAAAATGGATTTGCATATGATGATGAAGATTTTATAGTGAATTGGCCTTTGATCAAAAGTGCACAAAATATTCCTGATTTACTTATGGGAGATTTGCCAACCTTGCACAGAGGCGTTTATCGGCCTGTTAGAAGCTTAATTTATGTTTTTAGTTTTAAATTATGGCAACTTAATCCATTTGGCTATCATCTGCAAACTATCTTAATTCACCTATCAGCTGTTATTTTGGTCTACTTAATCACTCTTCATTTAACAAAAAATAAACTACTCGCATTTGGAACATCGCTACTTTTTGCAGTTCATCCTATTCATACAGAAGCAGTAACTTACATCACCGCCAGTTTTGACACAATTGCTATAGATTTATATTTGCTTGCCTTTTACATTTACATCAAAATTGAGAGGTATAGCCCCAAAACTGTAGGTTTTTATTTAATTTCATTTTTGCTAACTTTGATTTCCTATTTTATATATGAAGTTGCCATTACTTTTCTTCCTTTAATTATTATATATGACTTTATTTTTAAGAGAATTGACCGTAAAAATCTTTTTGAGAAACTGAAGATTTATTACCTCTACACAATTGCCGTTGTGGTCTATTTAGTCGTACGATTTTGGGTAATGCAAATAGGTAATAGGGCTGATTATTTAGGCTTAATAGCATCTGTAGGCGCTCATCAAGCCAGGCTGGAATTTTGGGTTATTTTATCAAAATATATTACCCTCTTACTTTTCCCATATAAACTAGCAATTACACATATTATCCCTAATGAGTCAATTGAATTTGTAGTTAATACTCTAACTAGAATTGATCACACTGAAAAACTTTTGAAAATCTTTGTATCATTTGACTTTTTAATCCCTTTTCTAGAACTGGCAATACTTTGTTTAGTAACTATCAAAGTTTTTAAAAAGAATAAACTAGCTCAATTTTCACTTTTATGGTTTTTTATAACTTTGTTCCCGGTAACTTCAACCTTGCCTCAAGGAGCAATCCTGGCTGAAAGATATTTATACTTACCATCGGTCGGTTTTTTGATATTCATAGTTTATCTTGGCTATCTGGTTTATCAACATTTCAAAAATCCAATTATCAAAAAATTAATTCTTTCTATGTTTATTATAGTTTGTATCATCTATAGTTATCTAACAATCATCAGAAATCAGGATTGGAAAGACTCTGTCACACTTTGGAAAAAAGCTGTCAGTATTAATATATCGGAACCTTTTCCTCTTGGTGGCTTAGGCGGAGTTTATTTTAGAAAGGGGGAGTATAAATTAGCAGCAGAACAATATAAAAAATTCTTATCACTAGAGCCAACAAACGATCAAATGCATGCCCGCCTGGCATTAACATACCAAAACTTAGATGAGGTAAAATTGGCTATTCTAGAAGCTCAAAAAGCTATTTTTCTAAATTCCAACAATGTATTTGCCCACAAATTACTAGCAGGGTTATATCAAGTCTCAGGAAATAACATTGAGTCAATAGTGGAATACCAAAAAGCAATAACGCTTTTACCTAGTCCTGATTCTTATCATAACCTGGCTTTAATTTATGATAAACAAGATCAAATTGAGTTAGCATTAGAAAATTACAAACTGGCTTTAAAACTAAATCCTCATCATTCTCAAGCGCTTAATAATTTGGCTGTTATTTATAGCAAGCAAGGACATACTAATCTAGCAATAGATTTGTTTGAACAAGTTAAACAAATCAACCCCAAAGATCCAAATCCATTTTTTAACCTCGGACAAATTTATGAATCACAAAATAATACAGATTTAGCAATTGATGAATACCAAAAAGGTTTGCAGATAGATCCTAATAGGGAAGAGGTAAAAACTAAATTAGCAAATCTTTTGAAAAACAAATCAACTGTTGAGAAGGATTATTGAGAGTTCTTTCTACAATAGTAAATACCATTTGCTACTGCAGCACCTGAAGTAGCAGAAGCATTTCCAGTGCTAGCTTCCAGTTGAGCACAAACAGTAAAAGAAGAAGCAGTTAAACTGGTTGAGTAAGTAAGAGATCCTGGATCAGTAGGAACAGTTCCACCAGCAAAATAAGTAGTAGTTAGAGTTGTAGGATACACTCCATTTGAGTAATTTACTTCTAATGCTTTTGCTACCGCATCTATGTCACCTTTTCTTTTGCTATCTCTGGCAGTTTTTTGAACACCTGAAAACACTGTTACTCCAATAACAGATAGAAGAGCTATTATTGAAATAACAACTAATAACTCGATCAGGGTGAAACCTCGGGGATTGTTAATTGATTTGGGCAGGAACTTTTTCATTTTTATAACTACTAATCTATTATTGATATAAATTTTTTGTCTTGTCAATACCCCAAGTACAGTGATATACTTTTAAGTATATGCAACTGGATAAAAAAACTATTAAAAAATATTTTACGAATCAACCACAAGTTGTGGCAGTATACCTTTATGGCTCAAGAGTAGCTAACTACAACAATAACAATAGTGATTTAGATATTGCTGTAGTAGTTAAGAATACAAACGGTATTGATTATGGAGAATTTAGTTTGCAAGTAAACCAGATGTTTCCTGATTACGAAACTGACTTAAGGATTATCACCAAAGACACTTCACCCACTTTTATATTCCAGGTGATAAAAAATAATCAATGTATTTATCAAAAATCTGATAGAGAAAAGGTTCAATTTGAGAGTAGAGCTTTAAGCGATTACTATGATGGAGCGCATTTAAGAGATATTTATGATAGCTATCTGAAATCTTATTTTGTAAAGGGCAATTAACTTATGGCTGTTAACAAAACTTTAATAAAAAATCTGATTGATAATTTGAAAGCCAATATTTCCAGTATTGAAAATAAAGACGTTACAATGGAGATGATTTTGGAATCCGAAGATATCCAGGCCATAATTGACAGGAGGATGCAGCTTTCAATTGAGGTCTGTATTGATATGGCAACTCATATTGTTGCAGGGTTGAATTTTTCAAGACAGGAACGGGCTGCTGATGTATTTTTGGCTCTAGGAGAAAAAAAGATTATTTCCAGCAGTCTTGCCCAAAAATTAGCTAAAGCTGTAGGACTAAGAAATATTCTGGTGCATGAATACATAAGGATAGATTATAAAATGGCTTATTCGGATTTGAATGAAAAATTGCAAGATCTTAAAAGTTTTGGCCGGGAAGTTTTAGAATTTCTGGAAAAAGAAAATTGATCAATACCCCAAGTGTAAGTACCAATCAATAATCTGATTGCCCCAGAAAAGGGCAATTAAACTGCCTAATACTAAAAATGGCCCAAAGGGGATTGATTGACCAAAATGTTTTTTACCTGTAAGTATTAAACATATGGAAAACACAGCACCAAGCACAAAAGAGGATATAATCGCCAGTAAACCTTGAGGAAAACCTAACATCAGTCCCATAAATGCTCCCAGCTTTACATCACCACCACCCATTCCTTTACCCTTGGTGATAATGATCAGCCCCATAAAAAATCCTCCTATTGCAAAAGCCATCAAAATACTCATCAAGAATGGTTGAGCAGTATAGAATGCATGTCTTAGAAAATAATCAGAGTGTGGAGGAAATAAATATTTTCCTAAAGAATTAATTTTTAGAAAGTAATATAAGTAGCCTATTTTATAAATAGTAATACCTAAACTTAGAATAAAACCTATCAAAAGAGAGGGAATTATAATTCTGTCGGGGATAAACATGGTTTTTAAATCTGTTATAAAAAGAGGAACTAAAATAGTGATGAAAAATATTTTTGCTAAAAGATCTAAATAGAAAAAACTTTGTTTAAAAAAATCACCTGATAGAGGAAAGTATTGAAATTCTTTCCAAAACAAAAACCCCACAAGTAGTCCTGTTACAAGTTCAACCAAAGGGTATTCAAAACTGATCTTTTTTTTACAGTATCTGCATCTGGCTTTAAGAAAGATAAAAGAAAGAACTGGAAAAAGATCGTACCATTGCAATTTCTTTTTGCAATACAAACAGTACGACCTTCCCCAAAATGATTGTTTAGTTAAACTCCGATCCGCCAATACTAAACAAAAACTTCCTAAAATAGCACCTAATAAAAATCCAATTATACCCACCTTAGTAAGCGCAAGTTCCCCCTGATGAATTGATCAGAGCCAAACTAGAACCTACCTCGTATTTATCAGTTTCATTTCCACCTTCAGATGTCATTTTACCCTTTTGTTGATCTGATTCTAAAACAGTATCAATTTCCCAAGTATCATTGTTCGCACAATAGGTGTAGTGATAAGTGGTATCATTAACCGGATCAATTGGTAAAGTTGCAACTGAAACACTCTTTTGAGCGCTAAGATCTGTCTTAACCCAACCTATACCATCTGATACTCTTGTATCGGTATTTGAAGAACCGTTACATGGATAAGAGCCGGCTGTTTTACAAAGCACAGCCACAGCGCCAGAACCTGTTGATTCCTGGACTGCCACATTAATTGCATTTTGCAGATTTGATAAATCAGACAATCTGGCTGCGTCCCTGCCTCTTCTTGTTAACTCCAGAGGATTAATAATTAAAACCACCACTGCAGCCAAAATTGCAATAATTGCTATAACCACCAAAAGTTCAACTAAAGTAAATCCCTTTTTCATTTGAACTTGAGCAGATTTTTTAAACATTTTCACCTCCTTCCAAAAGTATACTTCATCCATTGTATTCACATCAGAATGACGTTGTCAATTTGTATATTGGCAAGATAATTGAAATAACTAAGAATCCTACTCCAATACCTAAAACAATCAAGACTATTGGTTCTATAGCAACAGTTAAATTTTTGACCATATGATCAGATTCAGATTCAAAGTAGTCAGCTAATTTGAAAAATATCTCATCTACCTTGCCAGTTTCTTCACCCACCTTAACCATTTGCCCAACAATCTTTGGAAAAACACCAGTTCCCAACAAAGAAGAAAATGGTAAGCCTCTCTCAACCCCTACATAACTCTCCTTAAGAGTGTTTTTAAAAACCGCATTATCAGTTAGATCTGAAACTATCCCAATTGACTCCAGAAGGGGAATACCGGCAGAAGTTAAAAGTCCAAAGGTTCTACTAAAATTTGTTAAAGTAACACTAGTAACAATATTACCAACAATAGGGATTTTTAAAATTAAACCTCCTAAGAAAAGATTGCCTTCTGGGGTTTTATTCCATCTGTTCACAGAAACAAAGATAGAAACAATAATGATTAAGCCTAACCACCAAAAATGAATAAATAAATCAGATGAACCAATTAAAATCTTCGTTGGCAAGGGCAAATCAATTGTTGATTGTGAATAAAGAGAAGTAAGCTTAGGGATAACAAAAGTCATCATGATAATAATAACAACCACCATCATTCCTAAAACTACAACCGGGTAAATCATTGCTCCTTTAATTCTTGATTGAAATTCCCGGTCTTTTTCCAGTCCTGTTGCCATTTGTAAGAGTACTTGATCAAGTTTACCTGAAGCCTCACCGCTTTTGACTAAATTTACATATACTTTAGGAAAAATATCCGGATATTTTCCAAAAGATTGAGCTAAAGTCAGACCTCCTTTAATATCATGCGAAATCTCTTCTAAGGCCTTTTTTAAAGTTTTACTGGTTTGCTGTTCTTGCAAAATATCAATTGCATCAGATAACACCAGTCCACTAGATACCATGGTGGCAAGTTGTCTGGTAATAATAACCAATTCGGAAAAGCTGACTTTATTTAAGAATTTGTTTAAAAATTTATTCCCGCTTTCTCCTTTAGGAGTTAGGGAAATAACTATTAAACCTTTTTTCCGTAAGACTGCAGCAGCAGAATGAGCATCAGGAGATTGAACATCCCCGCTGTGTTTTTCTCCTTGATTATCTTTAGCCTTATAGATGAATTCAGCCATTACTTCAATAATTTTGCCAAAAGTTCCGGACGGAGAGCAAATCTGGTTGCTACTTCAGGAGATATTTTCCCTTGTTTAACTAAATCCATCAATGACTTTTCCAAAATTTGCATTCCTCCTTCAACTGAAGTCTCAATTACATTATCAATTAAATGGGATTTTCCTTCTCTGATAATATTTCTTACAGCCGGGGTAGCAAATAAAACTTCTGAGGCAACTGTTCTACCGGGATTTATAGTTGGAACTAAACGGATAGATAAAATAGCCTCTAGGGTAGAGGCTAACTGTAACCTTATCTGAGGTTGTTGAATTTCTGGGAAAACATCAATAATCCTATCAATTGATTGAGCAGCAGAGTTGGTATGTAAGGTGGCAAAAACTAAATGCCCTGTTTCAGCAATAGTCATGGCGGATGAGATGGTTTCCAGATCCCGCATTTCACCAACTAAAACTACATTTGGATCTTCCCTTAAAGCTGCTTTTAAAGCATTACTCCAGGATTTAGTATCTAAAAACATTTCTCTTTGTTCAATTAAAGACTTTCCAACTGGGTAAATATACTCAATTGGATCCTCAATCGTTAAAATATGCTCTGATCTGTTCAGATTAATTTTATTGACAAAAGAAGCCAGAGTGGTTGACTTACCATGTCCAGTTGGTCCTGTTACCAAAATAAAGCCTTGTTTTAAATCTGGAATTTTTTGGACAACGTCAGGAAATCCTAACTCAGAAAGTATTGGGATAGTAGCAGGAATAAGTCTTAAAGAAGCTGCAGGAAAACCCTTTTGGCGGAATAGATTAACTCTAAACCTGCCCTTATTTGGCAGCCCCAATGAAAAATCCATTTCCAGATTTTCTGAAAAGATATCTTTTTGGGATTTATTTAGCATCGCTACCAAAACTGCTTCCATCTGCTCAGGGGTAATAACTTCACTTCCTGCAACAGGGATTAACTCACCATGAATCCGGAGAATTGGAGGATAACCTACAGACAAATGCAAGTCAGAGGCATTTCTTTGAATTGTTAAATCCAGTAGTTGTTGTATGTTCATAATTTAAGTTTAAAGTAAAAAATTCAAAGTAAAAATATTTTTCCTTTTTACTTTTGCCTTTATACTTAATCCTGGGCTACCCTTAATACTTCTTCCAAAGTTGTTTTACCCTCTAAAACCTTCATATATCCATCTTGTTTCATGGTAACCATACCTGCCGCAACCCCAGCTTTCTCAATTGCTCCTGATGAAGCATGATCTAATATTAATTTAGAGATTGCATCAGTTATAACTAAAACCTCATAAATCCCAACTCTTCCTAAATATCCAGTATTACCACAGAAACTACAACCCTGGCCTTTAAAAAGTTTCATATTTCCAGCTGTCACACTTCCTGGAATAATATTGCCTAAAACCTGTTTAATATTCTCACAAACTTCAGAAGGAGCATTAAATTCTGTTTTGCAACGCTGACAAATTTTTCTCACCACTCTTTGCCCTAAAACAGCATTTAAAGCAGAGGAAAGTAAAAATGGCTCAACACCCATATCCAAAAGTCTGGGTGGAACACCGGCAGCTGAATTGGTGTGAATTGTGGAAAAAACCTGGTGACCTGTTAGCGCAGCTTGTATTGCTAAATCTGCAGTCTCAGTATCACGGATCTCACCTACCATTATTATATTAGGATCTTGTCTTAGGAAATTCCGCAAAGCTGCAGCAAAAGTCAAACCCACTTGAGGATTTACTTGAACTTGATTTACTCCGGAAATCTGGTACTCAACAGGGTCTTCAATAGTAACTACATTTACTTTGGTGGTAGAAACTTTAGTTAAAATAGAGTAAAGAGTAGTAGTCTTGCCTGATCCTGTTGGACCACAGATTAAAATAATTCCATGGGTTCTTAGAAGCTGACTCTCTAAGGCTTTAAAAGATACCCCCCGCAGTCCTAATTCTAAAAGAGTAGGAGCACCTGCTGACTTAGGTAAAAGCCTCATCACTACTTTCTCCCCGTACACTGTAGGAACAGTAGAAATACGGAGGTCAACTACATTTTGGCCAAATGTAAAAGTAAAACGGCCATCTTGGGGAAGCCTTTTTTCATCAATTTTTAGCAAGGATAAGATCTTAATTCTGGAAATTAAAGCATCATGCACTCCTTTTGGAAGTAAGATTTTCTCCTGTAAAATCCCGTCTATCCTGTACCTGACCCTGGTTCTATCTTCCTGAGGTTCAATATGAATATCTGAAGCCCTGGTTTTAACAGCATATTCCAAAAGCTGGTTAACGATATTTGACACAGGAGCTTCCCGGATAATCTCGGCACCAGATGAAACTTCTTCAGGTTTTACAGCCTGAACTTCGTTTAAAGCAGAGGTTACATCTGTAGTTAGATTTTGAGAGTATTGATCATTAATTGATTTTATAATGTCCTCATCTAAAGCCAGGAATGGCTTTACCCTCATCCCGCTTCTTTTCTCTACAAATTGGATAATTTGAATATCTAATGGATCTTCCATTGCTACAGAAAGCTCATCTTTTGACTTCTCAAAGGGGATAATTTTATAGCGCCTGGCAGCTGGTTCAGGAATCAGGTTTAATACATCAGAAGATATTGCTTTACCCTCAAGCTTAACAAATGGGACATTTAGAATCTGGGCTTTTGCTTCAGTAATTTTATCCACAGGAACAATATTGTGTTGAGTCAGCAGCCTATCAATAGCCTGACCTGAATTAATACTTTCTAACTTTAAAGCTGCCAGCTGATCAGGGCTAATCAAACCTTGTTTAAAGAGAATATCTTCAATTGTTAAGCTTTGGACATTTTGAGCAGTTTGGGGCATATCTTCATTATGTTAGAATTTGGAAGTGATTGCAAGACTGTTAATTTCCCAATCTGTTGACCAACGATTAGAAGAAACTCAAAAAATCTTATCACAAGCTGGCTTAGGAAAAAATCATGTTGACTGTCTGTATTTTTCATCTGCTCTCAAATTAGGAATTGAGCAAGCCAGAATAATTAAACAACACTTCTCTTTAAAGCCCTACTCAGCCAAGGGGCGGGCAGTAGTTTTGGAAGATGCCTCCAGCTTAACAGCTGAAGCCCAGAATGCTCTGTTAAAAATACTGGAGGAACTGCCTACAGAGGCAATTTTTATATTAGGCGCTTCCTCAGATGCCCCTTTTTTACCTACTATTGTATCCCGATGCCAAATCACTAGGTTACAGTATACAGGTTACAGGGAACAGGAAAAAGATTACACTAAAGAAATTGAACAACTTTTATTAAGCACAACGGAAGAGAAATTTGAATATATTGAAAAACTAAAAGAAAAAGAGCAGTTTTTAGCTTCTTTAATTAAATATTTTCATTCTAAGTTACCCAGGAATTCAAATTTTACCAAAGAACTTTTGCAAGCAGAAGAGTGGGTGAATCAAAATGTTAATATCAGGGCAATTTTGGAATATCTGATGTTGAGTATGCCTGCCAAAACTGTGATAGAATAAGCAGATGACAGCTTCAAATAAATACTCCGCAGAACAAATTCAAGTTTTAGAAGGTTTGGAACCAGTACGGAAACGCCCGGGAATGTATATTGGTTCTACAGACCTCCGGGGTTTACATCATTTAATCAAAGAGGTAGTTGATAACTCAATTGATGAAGCTTTAGCTGGATATGCTAAAAATATCTGGGTTATTTTACATGAGAATGACTATATGACTGTGGCAGATGATGGACGGGGGATTCCAATAGATATTCACCCCAAGGTGGGAGTCTCTGCCTTAGAAGTTATCATGACCACTCTTCATGCCGGGGGAAAATTTGGTGAAGGAGGATATAAAGTCTCAACTGGCTTACATGGAGTAGGAGTTTCTGCTGTTAATGCTCTTTCAGATTATATGAGAGCTGAGGTGAGAAGAGATGGCAAAGAATATTTCCAGGAGTATTCCCTTGGAAAACCCAAAGCAAAAGTATCTCCCATGGAAAAAAATCCCACTTTACCATTTAAAACCAGCTTTAAATGGCCAGCAAATAGGAATGGTACCAAAATCAGTTTTTTAGCTGATAAAACTATTTTTTCGGTAGTTAAACCAGAGTTTGACAGATTAGAAAAGCAGATTAAACAAGTAGCTTATTTGGTTGGAGGAATATTTTTCCATCTTTATGATGAGCGGGACGGGAATGAACGTCATTTTTACTTCCAATCAGGTTTAGCAACCTTAATTAAACACTTAAACAGAAACAAATCTTTAATTCATCCTGATCCAATCTTAATTAAAAAAGAAGTTGATGGAATAGATGTAGATGTGGCTATTCAATACAATAATAGCTTTGTGGAAAATGTAGAAAGTTTTGCCAATGTAGTTCCTACAACCCAAGGTGGCTCGCATTTAACTGGTTTTAGAATTGCTTTAACCAGGGCCATCAATGATTATGCCAGAAAGACTGAGGCCTTAAAAGAAAAGGATGAAAATTTAACTGGTGAGGATGTTAAAGAAGGATTAACTGCTGTTATTTCTATCAAAATGGATTCAGAAAGAATTCAATTTGAATCCCAAACTAAAGAAAAGTTAGGCAATGCAGATATTCAACCCATTGTTTCCCAAATTGTTAAAGATGGCCTAGATATGTTTTTTGAGGAAAACCCTCAAGACAGTAGAGCAATTCTTGAAAAAGTCATGCTGGCTGCCAGAGCCAGGGCTGCAGCCAGGGCGGCCAAAGATGCAGTTATTAGAAAAGGTGCTTTGGAAGGGATGACTCTACCAGGAAAATTGGCAGATTGTCAAAACAGAGATGCTGCTGAGGCAGAACTTTATATAGTTGAGGGAGATAGTGCTGGTGGATCAGCCAAGCAGGGCAGGGATAGAAAATTCCAGGCTATTTTGCCTTTAAAGGGCAAAATTTTAAATACAGAAAGAGCCAGATTGGATAAAATTTTAGAGTTTGAAGAAATCAAAGCTTTAGTTATTGCTTTGGGAACAGGAATAGGCGATACAGTAAACTATGACAAAATTAGATATCACAGAGTTATTCTGATGTCAGATGCTGATGTTGATGGTGAGCACATCAGAACATTGCTTTTAACATTTTTCTTCAGGTATTTGCCGGAAATTATAAATAGGGGTTATTTGTATATTGCTCAACCTCCTTTATACAAAATTCAAAAAGGGAAAGAGATTCACTATGCCTATACAGAAGAGGAACAAATCAAACTCTTAGAACAATTTAAAGATAAAGCTGCCTTAAATATCCAAAGGTACAAAGGTTTAGGAGAAATGAATGCTGATCAACTCTGGGAAACTACTTTAAACCCGGAAAATAGAATATTGAAACAAGTTATAAGTGAGGATGCAGTAGGGGCTGATGAAGTATTTACCATGCTGATGGGAGATGAAGTTCCTCCCAGAAAACGCTTCATCCAAACCCATGCCAAAATGGCTACTTTGGACATCTGAATTCACCTCTTCTTTGACAGGTAGCTTGTGAGTGAGGAATAAAATCTACCTTGTATTTTAATAGTAAGGGGGATAATATAGATTCATGGATGAAAATAAACTTAAAGCAATAGTTAAAGAGGCTGTTAAACCAATTATAGATCAACTAAATGATCCAGATACAGGGTTAAAAAGGCTAAATGAACGAGTTGATGCTAACACAACAGCTGTTATGGAACTTGAGAAAACTGTTAAAGGTTATGCAGATTCATATAAAATTAATGATGCTAACATTAGGAAAATGGAAGAGAGATTAGAAACTATAGAGGAAAAAGAAGGTATACAAGTTCCGCCTGAGTTCCTGCTTGCTCCCTTAGCTGATATTTAACTTACTTAATAATCACAACTTCCTTGAGACATAAGGAAATAGTTAGATCATTTTGTATTAGACAAGTGGGAATCCATACAAAATGGCTATTCTGGATATATAATCCTATAGTTTTTGACTTTTCTTCCTATATTTTATATACTCCTTACTCATGAACAGTATTGGCGTAGAAAGATTTAATAATCATAGCCGTCATCTAAATGAATGGTTTTATACAGGTTACAAGAATATTGGGAAAATTGATGGTTGGACTACACTAGAAAAGTATAGAAACTTTCAGAATCTTGCTGGAATTGCAGCTTTTACTGGGATTCCCTTAGCAGGCGCAACAACTCTGGATCTAGGTTGCGGCTCCGGGGATATGGCACCCTTCTTAAGACGAAAAGGGATAAGTGACTATTTAGGAGTAGATTTAGTTGAGGAGGTATTGAAGGTAGCTATATGGAAGCATCCTGGAGAGAAATTTGTTCTGGCTGATTTAATAGCTCCTCCTATTACAAAACAGTATGACTTGGTCTTTCTTTGTGGACCTTTAACAACAGTATTTACACCCAACAGATTAAATGGAGCTTATAGCATATTAGCATCTGCTTGGAGCTTAACCAGAATAGGACTAGCCTTTAACTTCCATATGGATTCCCATCCTCAAAAGAATCAAACTTCCTACACAACTTTTTATTCTCCTGATGAACTACAAAATATTTGTCAAGGAATAAATCCACAAGCAAGAGTGGTAATGAGAGCTAATCCAAAGACTCACTTTGCCAATGGTTATATGATAGCTGAACAATTAGATTCTGGAAACCATATAATATAGTAAATATGGCCAGAAGAATTCATTTTTTAGGAATAGGGGGGAGTGGAGCGTCAGCTGCTGCAGCTTTAGCAAAGGCACAGGGCTTTGAAATAACAGGTTGTGATAAAGAACCATTTAATGAATTTACAAAGGGGTTTAAGGATTCACAACTTTTTAAAGATCATAGTCCTACACATTTGGAAAATGTAGATATTTTAGCTGTAACCCCTGCTATTTTTTCTTTAGACCCTCACAACCCAGAACTTTTAGCTGCTAAAGAAAAAAAAATTCCAGTTCTAACCTGGCAGCAATTTTTAGGAGAATATTTAACTAAAGATAAATTTGTTATAGCTGTTTGTGGAACTCATGGTAAATCTACTACCACTGCTATGATTGCTAAAATATTGGTGGATGCTAATTTAGATCCTACTGTTGAGCTGGGAGCGATTATTCCTTCCTGGAAAACAAACTACAGAGTGGGGAAGGGGCAGTATTTTGTAATAGAGGCAGATGAGTTTAATGATAATTTCTTGCATTTCAAACCAGATATTACTGTAGTTACCAATATTGAGATGGATCATCCAGAGTATTTTAAAAATTTTGAAGCAGTAAAGATGAGTTTTAAAAAGTTTTTACTGCAAACTAAAGGAACTATTGTGGCAAATCTATCTAATATTGCTGTTGCAGAAGTATTAAAAGTTTTAATGAAAGAAAGCGGAGTAACTTGTATTGATTACTCAAAAAACCAAATGGATATAAAACTTAAGATTCCTGGAGAGTTTAATAAATTAAATTCCATGGCAGTTTTACAAGTGGGTTTATTACTTGGAATAGATACTCAAGTTATAAAAAACAGTCTGGAAAATTACAATGGAATTGGCAGGAGATTTGAATATATTGGAAACTATAATAATGCAAAAGTTTATTCTGATTTTGGACATCATCCAACAGAAATAAAAGTTACTATGGAAGCAGCCAGAGAAAAATTTCCTGAGTCTAGAATTCTTTTGATTTATCAACCTCATATGTTTTCCAGAACTAAAGTTTTATTTGATGACTTTGTAAAGGTTTTTCAAAACTTACCTGTTGATAAAACTTTTATCATGGACATATACCCGTCCAGGGAAGTAGATACTGGACTTGTAAATAGCAAACAACTAGTTAAGGCTGTTGCAAAAGATACTGTGACATACATTGGTAATACCTCACAAGTTTTGGAAAAACTTAAGCCAGAAATTAAGAATGAAGATATTATTTTTTTTATGAGTGCAGGAGACACTGACAAACTGGCTAAGCAGCTTGCCCAAGAAAGCTTTTAGCTGCATTAGTATTGAATCTTTTGTATAAAAAATCTTATTGCTTGTACTCAGTAGAACTAGGTATTAATATATAGACAACAATTTTAAATAATATGTATCTCGCAATTGATATAACAAATTTTAAAAGTATTAAAAGAGCTACAGCTAAACTTCCGCAATTTGGTGCTGTCGTGGGTAGAAATGCTGCTGGTAAGACCAACCTGATTCAATCAATTCAATTTATTCGTGATTTAGCAGTAGGTAAAACTACTACAGAAGCCCAAAAGTCGATAAGTCTTATACCTAATGAATTGTTTAACTTTAATCAAGGAGATAGGGAATTCGGTGTAGATATGACAATAAAATTAAAAGATGATAACGAATACCTTTTCTGCGTAAGGGCCAGATTGATTAATGGGTCGGTTAGACCTGCTGTGTTAATAATAAATCAAGAAACATTATATAAACTTAATGAAGATGGTGAAAAAGAAGTAGTTTATATTCGAGGCGAGGATAATATTAAAGATAAAGATAATAACATTATCCCCTTAGCTGTAGATTTGAATAAATTGGCACTTGCCGTTTATAAAAACCCGAGTACGGAATTAGTAAAAGATGCCTTCGTGAAAACTGTAATTCCTAATGTTGAGATAGTAAACAACATAGAGTCTATAGCCACAGAAAGCGTTGATTCTGAATATGGAAATCTTGCAAGTATTATTGTAAACCTACATCATAATCATCCCCAAACGTATGATAAGTTTCAGATCATAATAAAGAAAATCATGCCCCATTTTTCCTCCTTAATTGAAATTCCTTCTAAAAGTAACGAGGTATCAGAATCTCCAGAGAAAGAAAGCTATTTAATAGTATTAGAGGAACAGAATCTTAATCAAAAGCTCTCTATGCAATCTGTTTCATCGGGTGATTTAAAAACTTTATTCCTGATTGCAACAACACTCAATATGGATGATTATTCGACTCTTATTATTGAGGAAATCGAAAATGGTATGCACCCAAAGAGAATTATTGATCTTATTGAGCATTTGGAGACAATATCAAAAATAAAGAATATGCAAATTTTATTCACAACTCATAGTCCAATTGTGATAAATAAGATATCGCCTTCAGAAGTAGTATTAACCGGAAGAGGGATGGATCAAGGTACTCAATTTACCTTATTAGAGGAAAGTGAGCAGATTACGAAAATTAAAAGGTATTTACAGGAAGGTGGACATTTAACTGATTACCTATATACAAGCAAATATTAAGGTTCTAAATTATGAAGATTGGACTTCTTTATGAGGGTAGTCTTGACGAAAAACCTCTACAAATTATCATTAAAAGGATACTGCTAGAAATAAAATCTGATTTACAAGATATCAATTTTGTCCTTAAGGAAGCTCATGGTGGTATAGAAGGTCAAATCAGAATCGCTGCTGTTCTTTTCTACGATACATACGGTTGTGATCTAGCCGTTTTCGTAAGCGATACTGATGGTAAGGATTCTAAATGTAAAAGAATTAAAGCCTTAGTCTCTAAATATTGTAAACGGATTAATCTTTCCTCGCCTTATATCACAGGTTGTCCTGACCCAGAATTAGAACAATGGTATCTCGATGAGGAAAACGCAATTAAACAAATCTTTTCATTATCTGGAAGCACAAGATTACCATACGATCAAATGACACCTAAAGAAAGATTGAACAGAATTATTGATGATAATAATAAAGATATTACGGTGACACCCAGGGAGATCTATTCTGAAATTGCCGGAATATTGAATTTAAGAAAGCTTTATATGTCCAATACAAGTTTCAAAACTTTTTATAATGCTTTTAAGAAAATTGTTTAAACTTTAGATTCAATCCACAATTAGTTTTTTCCTACAGCTGTGCTATTGACTGGCTACGTTAAAGTTTAATTTTTTTCAATTTTTTATTTAATTGATCCCCAAAGAATTGAGTCCCCACCTTATAGACTCTTTCTGGTGAATCAGTTACAAAAAATTCATGTTTTGCTTTTTTGTTCTTACTTAATAAATTTTTCTCTTTTAAAATATCTTTTAAGTATTTAATTGTAGGTTGAGCTGAATCAATTAGTTTAACCTTTCTACCTACTATCTTTTGAATAACCTTTTTAAGGAGAGGATAATGTGTGCAACCCAAAATCAAAGTATCTATATTAGTATCTCTAAATTTTTTTAAATACCCTTCAGCTATTAACTCAGTAGCTTTTTCATCAACTAAACCTTCTTCAACTAAGGGGACAAAAAGTGGACAAGCTTGAGTGATAATTTTAGCTTTTGGATTTAATTTCTTAATAGCTTGATCATAAACTTTAGAATTTATTGTGGCAGGAGTACCAATCACACCAATTACTCCAGAGATAGTGGCTTTAGTAGCATCAGAGACAGCACCTTCTATAACTCCTATTACTGGAACTGGTGATATTTGTTCAATTTCTTTTAAGCAGGTTGCAGAAATAGTATTACAAGCAACCACTAAAAATTTAACTTTCCTTTTTAATAGAAAATTAGTTAACTCCAAAGCAAATTTTTTGATAGTTTCTTTACCTCTTGTTCCATAAGGCACTCTGGCTGTATCACCTAAATAAATAATACTTTCATCAGGCAGTTCTTTTAGAATTTCAGATACAACAGTTAAACCACCAATACCAGAATCAAATACCCCAATTGGACTC
>CAYMUB010000010.1:0-14500 GCA_964393545.1 uncultured Gammaproteobacteria bacterium
CTTATGGTGGTACAGCTTATGGAATAGAAGCTGCTGCTAATTTATACTTTGGCAAAAATGCTAAGGATTTGAATCTGGCTGAGGCCTCCTTACTGGCTGGACTTCCTCAAAGGCCTTCTGTCTACTCACCATATGGAACACGCCCGGAATTATCAAAGGTGAGACAAAAAGAAGTTTTAAGAAGAATGGTTGAGGATGGATACATTACCAAGGATCAGGAAGCAGATGCAGAAAAGGTTGAATTAACTTATCGGACCAGACAAAACGAACTGGGTTTTAAAGCGCCTCATTTTGTACTGTATGTAAAACAAAAGTTAATTGAGCAGTTTGGGGATAAATTAGTAGAGCAAGGTGGTTTAAAAGTTACCACCACTTTAGATTATAAGTTTCAGGAAAAAGCTCAAAACATTGTTAAAAATGAAGTGGAGAAATTAAACAGCTCCAAAATTGGAAATGGGGCTGCTGTTGTTTTGGATCCAAAAACAGGGCAGATTTTAGCTTTTGTAGGCAGTAAGGATTATTTTGGTAAATCTGTGCCAGAGGGTTGCAAAGAAGGAGTAAATTGCGTATTTGAACCAAATGTCAATGCAGTGCTGTCTTTAAGACAACCGGGATCTGCCACCAAACCCATTACCTATGCCAAAGCTTTGGAAAAAGGCTATACGGCAAACTTTACCCTGATGGATGTAAAAACAGAATTTCCAGGAGGGGCAGGACAGGAAAACTATAACCCTGTAAATTATGATGGGCAATTTCATGGCCCTGTTCAAGTTAGATCTGCTTTGGGTAATTCATATAATATTCCGGCTGTAAAAATGTTAGCTTTGGTGGGGGTAAAAGATGTTTTGGATTTGGGTTACAGAATGGGTATCACCTCCTGGGAGCCATCGGCAGAAAATATTTCATCAGTTGGATTATCTTTAGTATTAGGAGGAAGAGAAGTGAGACTTTTGGATCTAACTTCAGCTTTCGGAGTGCTTGCCAATAAAGGAGAACAGGTTGATCCGGTATCCATCTTAAAAGTTGAAGATTCTAAAGGAAAAACTGTATTTGAATATAAAAAAGGAGATGGCAGAAAAGTACTAGATGATGGGATATCTTTTATTATTTCTGATATTTTGTCAGATAATGGCGCCAGGACTGCTGCATTCGGTTCCACCTCTTTTTTAAATATTCCGGGCAAAACTGTGGCAGTAAAAACCGGCACCACAGATCAAAAACGGGATAACTGGACCATTGGTTATACCCCATCTGTGGTGGTGGGAGTCTGGGTTGGCAATAATGATAACACCCCCCTGGATCCCAAAATTGCCTCAGGTGTAACTGGTGCTTCCCCAGTCTGGTCCTCAATCATGAAAGAGGTTTTGAAAGGAAAACCAAATGAGCCTTTTGACAAGCCCTCTAAAGTTTTGCAAACAGAAGTTGATGGATTAATGCTGGGTAAGCCTCATGGAGGTTCCCCCAAAAGAATTGAATATTTTATAGGTGGTACTGAACCTAAGGGAGAATCTTCTGTTTACCAACATCTGAAGGTTTGTAAGAGTAATCCTCACAGGTTAGCAAATGATAATGAAGACAACGAGGAAAAAGATGTGGTGGTTTTGAAAGAAGATGATCCAACTGGAGCAAATAAGTGGCAGATTGGAATTGATAGTTGGGTGATTACAGCCCCTGATGCCAGGCTGGTTGGGGCCACCAAAGGCTGTTCCGGAGTGCCTGGGTTTACAACTGGAACAGGTGGAGTGATTGAAATAGTAAATGTGGGAAATGGAGCAAATGTACCCAGAGTATTTGATGTACTGGCCAGGGTTAACTCCCCTGCCGGGGTTAAAAAAGTAACCTGGTCAATAGATGGTTCTTCAAAATCAACTCAAACTCAAGAGCCTTATGCCTTACATGTAGAATTTCCTTCAGGAGACAAAGGCTCACACACTATCACAGTGACCTTAGAAGACAATAATGGTGGTAATTTCTCCTCTTCAATTGGGGTAACAGTAGCACTATAAAATTATATTGAAAGAGAGCTGAATTTCCAGGGATAGTTTTTGTCTTTTGTTTCCTGTACTTTTACTACATTTTTACCTTCTGTTTTCAATTTTTTCACCAAACTGGTATTAATCTTATTTAATGAATCATCATCTGCAGAAAAAACCACAAAAGATAAATTCCTAGGGAAATCCTTAACAGAATCAGGATTTTTGGCGATATACTCGGCGACTTTTGCAGAAAGTTTTAGATTTTTAGATACTTGAATTTGTTTTGTCATATAAAACAAATGATACTCTCTTAATGAGGGGCAGTCAATTACGAAAATTTGTCAATGTTAAAAATTACTTCTCTTCAGAAAAAGGCTCTTATAATAAACGTGTCTTTTCATTATGTCTTTTATACACCATGTTAACCAATCTTCTTTAGCCCCTTTTTTCTTAACGTTTTCTTCGGTTGCCACATCATCTCTGTTCTGAATAGATATTGTTTCATGTCTATGCAGATATCCATGTTCACAATCATAATAAATTACTGTAACCCACTCACTATTTATAAAAATGTCATAGGTTACACTAACAATGTTTGTAATCTTATTTCTCGAATTTCGGGTATAAATGTATCTTATTCTTTCAGTTTCAGATAAAGCAAAATCATGATCTACCTGTTGATCTTTTTCCTTTACCATCATATGTCGCTTAACAGGAAGTATAATCCCTTTAGGAATTTTAAAATTCTGTTTGTTCCTTCGGAATTTTTGGTTACTCATATAATTATAACTAACTTAATCTATACCACTCTGCTTTGATTTTGCAACTATTGGTCGCACGCCGCATAGCACTTTGTGCGACGTGGCCGTATATACCCACTGGTTAGGTATCATACTTTTGCATTTTGAATTCAGACTCATAGTATGGTATAATTACTTTATAAACAGGCTCAAGTTTAGGGCCTGTATTTATTATATGATAACTTCATTTTTAGCTATACTTTCCACAACTGCTATACTCTCATCTCATGAAATCTCTCTGGAAAAAAGGTATGAGGTAAAATCTGTCAGTGAAGTATTCAAAGATAACATATTGCTAAATTTAGCTTATATGAGAGGGTTGGTTCAGGCAAATAACAAAATTACCTGGGATGAGGTTAAACAGCCTTTCCACTACGAATTTAGGTTAGATCCTAATAAAACTTTTGCTTATCATGACGATATATTAGCTGAATATAAAGATTCTTTAGTTAAAACAACCCAGGCTCATTTTAATGCTTCTGAGGGTTTTAAGACTGATGGGTATTTATATGGAGACGGAGTATGTCATTTAGCCTCCTTAATATATTGGGTGGCTAAAGATGCAGACTTGGATGCCAAAGCTCCTACTAACCATGATTTTATGGTTATACCTGAAATTGAGAGGCAGTTCGGGGTATCTATTTACAGTAACCCTTATTCTAAAGGATCTCATGCCCAACAAAACTTATACATTACTAATAACAGAGCTTCAGATATAAAATTTGTCTTTGATTATAATGGGGATAAACTAAGAGTTACAGCAGTTGAGGACAACTACAACTGAATTTCCAGTACTGCTACTCTTTTATCTATACCCAAATTATTTAATAGTTTTAAATGAATCTCAGCAAATGGAGCAAGTTGTCTTTTTGGATGTAAAAAATTTTCATCAATTTTTACCATGGTATTTTTTTTAAAATCTACTTTTTGAACCAGCTGGTAAAGTTCTTCTAAAGGATTATCTGTATTATTCATCAAAGCAATAGATAATCTGTAGGTTTCCTGAGGTTGTCCATCTTTGTTGCAATAAACTTTTCCAATCTCAAATATTGCTATATCTTTAAATCCTTTTTTAATATTTTTCCCTACTATTTCTAGTAAATTTGGCCAAAGATCTGCTTTTAAATATTCAGTTTCAGATGAAATGGGGTTAGCAATTTTAATCAGTGGTTTCTTGTTCTCCTCATTAAATCCTAAGACTCTCAAAACAGAGGTAGAATAAAAAGAATAGCTTTGTACTTCTGTGAGTCCTATTTCTTTTAATTTGGTTTTTAAATCATAAATATAATTTGGTAAAGTTTCATCCAAATTTGGGATTTTTTCATCAATCAGTTTTATTCCATCAATCTTTCCATATCCATACATTCTGGCCACTTCTTCTACTAAATCTTCTTCTATGTTAATGTCTAATCTAAAATATGGAGGAATCGCCCCCAGAGTATCTTCATCTAACTTTTTTACAACAAAGTTAAGTTTTTTCAAACAAGAAGTAATAGTTTCTTCATCCAATTTTAATCCCAATAAATCGTTGAATCTTTTAATGCTTAGATTAACAACTCTTTTAGAATGATTAAAATCACCAACTAAATTTATTGCAGTTAGTTTCCCTCCTAAATTCTGATACATCCTGATTGCTGCATCTAATGCTTGTAAAAGTCTTATGGGAGATAACCCATGCTGAAATCTTTTAGAAGCCTCTGAATAAAGTCCTAATCTTTTGGAAGTTTTTCTGACCATAACTTCATTAAACATAGAAGCAGATAGTAAAATTTTATTAGTTGACTCACTAATCTCTGTATTTTTTCCTCCCATAACTCCGGCTACATCTAAAGGTTCTTGGGTATCTGCTAAAACCATATCTTCTGAGGTTAATTTTCTTAGCTTATTGTCCAAAGTGGTAATTTCTTCATCTGTCTTAGCTCTTCTTACCTTAATTGTTTCTGCATCTACAGTTGTTGCATCAAATGAGTGAAGCGGTTGACCAAATTCCAGCATTACTAAGTTAGTAATGTCAGTAATATTATCAACAGATCTCATTCCACATTCTTCTAACTTTCTGACTACTTCTTGGGATGATTTACTTACCTTAAGGTTTTCAATTCTTGCCACACACTGTACTTGAGAGAGCTCTGGTGTTTCAATCTCAACAGGAGTTTTAGATAGATTTTGCCCAACCCAAACAAAGTCTTGGGGAGTTTGAGATAAAAATCTTAAAGGACTTTCTGTAATGGCTGCCACCTCATAAGCAACTCCTCTCATAGATAGTAGATCGCCTCTGTTATAAGTTAAATCCAGTTCTAAATAATCTTCAGTTTGCATGTTTACTCCAATGGAATTTAAAGATAGTTCACTAGCTAAATCATCTGCTGAAAGATTGTAGTCTACAAATTCTTTTAACCAGCTTAAAGATACCTTCATAATTAAGTTAAAAGTAAAAAGTTTAAAGTAAAAAAAGTTTTTTTCCTTTTTACTTTGATTTTTTTACTTATTTTTAGAATTTTTCTAAAAATTTAAGATCTCCTTCCAGGAAATATCTAATATCTGATATGCCATGTTTTAACATTAACATTCTATCCGGTCCAAATCCCCAAGCTAAACCTGTATATTTTGCTGGATCTAACCCTGTTGCTTTAAAAACATTTGGATGTATCAGTCCTGCCCCGGCTATCTCAAACCAGCCAGTGCCAGAACAGATTTTACAGCCCTTTCCATGACAGAACACACATAAAGAATCAATTCCCACTCCTGGTTCTACAAATGGATAGAACTTAGGTCTAAATCTGGACTTGGCTTCTTTACCTAAAATGGCTCTCAAAAAGTAATCTGATAAATATTTTAAATTAGCCATACTCACTTTTTGAGAAACAACCGCAATTTCAAATTGATTAAAGGTATGTGAGTGTCTGGCATCAACTGCCTCATATCTAAAACATCTGTCAAAACTCATAGCTCTGATAGGGGTATTATTTTTTTCCATCAACCTGGGCCAGAAGTTTGAGGTATGGGTTCTAAGTAACAATGATCCAGGTTCTAGCTTCAAGTTTCCAGTATCTATGTACAATGTGTCCCACATATCTCTTGACGGATGATTTTGGGGAATATTTAAATCTTCAAAATTATATTTATCCAGTTCAATATGTGGAGCATCAAATTGTTGAAAGCCCAAGTTTCCAAAAAGATCCACAATTTCTTTTTTAAATTGAGTAGCCAGATGTAAGTGTCCCTGCCTTTTTTTGGCTTCCAACCCCTGGGGTTTGAATGTAAACTTTTCTTTTTCTAAAACTTGGTAATTTTTCTCTCTGATTTCTTGTCTTCTTTGTCCAACAGCTTTTTCCAAATCCTGCTTTGCTAAGTTAAACAAGGGTCCAACAATTTTTAGTTCATCGCTAGATTGTTTGGAAAAGTCTTTAGGAAGTAAGGTTATCTCCCCTTTTTTCCCAAACAGCTTTAAAAAAATCTCATCCAAATCCTTTAAAGATGATGAGCTTGAAATTTTATCTTGATAATCTTGTAGAACTTTTTTAATTCTTTCTTCCACAGCCCTGATTCTAGCATAATAGTTGAGGTAAGTTAAACAGATGGCAGATGATCCCTTTTCTTTTCGAATTTATGGATGTAATATATATTCATGAATGAGAAAAGGCTAAAAGCGATTGTTGAGGAAGTAGTTAATAAAGCTGTTGATCCTATTAAAGAAACTTTGAAGAATCATACTAGAATACTTGGAGATCATACTAGAATACTTGAAAGTCATAGTAAAATACTTGAAGGTCACAGTAAAACACTTGAAGGTCACACTAGCAGATTGGAAGCTTTATCAGGGGATATGGAGCAGGTACTTTCAGAAGTAAAAGCTACTCATGACGAAATAGGCCTTTGGCATCAAAGGGACAAAAGAGAAATTGATGAAATCAAAGAACACCTTAATCTGCCCCTTATGTCAGATGTTCCCCAGGCTTAAGGTATGGTTTGAAAGATTATGTGCGGACTTGGGAGACAATCTTTTTAAAATCTTCTATATGATTTACTGCCAACTCTGCCAAAATTTTTCTATCTAAGTTAATCTTTTTAGCTTTTAAAGCTGCAATAAACTTTGAATAACTTAAACCTTCTGCCCTAACTGCATTACCAAGTTGGATTATCCACAGACTTCTCATATTTCTTTTTCTAAGCTTTCTTCCGGCAAAAGCATATTCTCCGGCATGTAAAAGAGCGGATTTTGCCTCCCTGACTAATTTACCACGTCCTCCCCGATATCCTTTGGTAAGGTCATGTAATTTTTTATGTCTTCTATGTGATACTAGTCCTCTTTTTACTCTGGCCATTTTTAATTAAGTTAAAAGTAAAAAATTCAAAGTAAAAAATATTTTTCCTTTTTACTTTTGCCTTTCTACTTTATTTCTTATCCTCCAATCATATTTTTAAACTTTTTAGATTCACCTTTAAAATATTCAGATGTTTTTCTTTGTCTTTCCAGTGCAGTTCTTGATTTATTTCTCTTTAAATGTCCAGCACCAAATTGATGCTTTCGCAGAATCTTACCTGTTGAGGTAATTTTGACTCTTTTTTGTATACTTTTTTTAGTTTTTTGTTTTGGCATATTTACCCGAAGAGTCCACTGGACTCTTCTCCCCTTTTGTTTTTCCAACTATCATTGACAACTTTCTTCCTTCAAACTTGGCTGGTCTTTCAACTCCTGCTTTATCTCCAAGTAATGCTAAGGCTTCTTGTAAGACTTTATGGCCCAGTTCCTGATGAGCCATTTCCCTACCTTTAAACTTGACTGTCAGTTTAACTTTATGTCCTGCTTTTAAAAACTCCTCTGTCCTGTTTAGTCTGACCTTTAAATCATGTTCAGCTATTCTTGGTGATAACCAAAGTTCTTTTAAGCTACCAGCAGAATCACCTTTTTTCGAAGCCCTTTCCTTCTTCCCTTCTTCGTATCTGAATTTTTGGAAATTAGCCAGTTTAGCAACAGGAGGATCTGCATTTGGGGCAATCTCGATTAAATCAACCCCTAATTCTTTCGCTTTCTGTAAAGCTTCCAGCCGTGTTAAGATTCCTAATTGTTCATTTTTGGAATCCATAACTCTAAGATTTAGAGCCTGAATATTTCCATTAATACGATAAAATTTGGCCAGTTAAAACAAACCCTCCTTAGGTTTAAGAAATTCTAACACACTCATGTTTTAGATTCAATCTCCGATTTAATTTTACCTATAAATTCTTCAACTGATATTGCTCCTATGTCTTGATTGTTTCTGGCTCTGACAGCTACTTTTCCATCTACCTCTTCCCTGTCTCCCACAATTAACATGTATGGGATTTTTTGTATTTGAGCATCTCTGATCTTGCCCTGCATTTTCTCTGCACGGGAATCAACCTCAACTCTTAAGTCTGTACTCTTTAATTGTTCGAGTACTTTTTGTGCATAGTTTAAATGTCTATCTGCAATAGGCACAATCATTACTTGAATTGGTGAGAGCCAAACAGGGAATGCTCCCCCTGTATGTTCTATATAAACTGATAAAAATCTTTCCAATGAACCCATTAGAGCAAAATGAATCATTACAGGGGTCTGGAGTTTACCTGTTTCATCTGTATAAGTTAATCCAAATCTTTTAGGTTGGACAAAATCAAGTTGAGGGGTGGCCAATTGCCACTGTCTGCCCAAAGCATCCATCACCATAAAGTCAATCTTTGGACCATAAAAAGCAGCTTCTCCTTCTGCCACAAAATAATCCAATTTTTGTTCCTTGGCTACCTCTAAGATAATACCTTGAGCTTTTTCCCAAAGAGACTCTTCTCCCAAATATTTTTCAGGCAGTTTAGGATCTCTAAATGATAATCTGGCTTTAAATTTCATACCTATAGCGTCATAAAATTCTTGAGTTACTTCAATAAGCAGCTGATAAACCTCTTTTATCTGATCTGGTGTACAAAAAGTATGGCTGTCATCTTGAGTTGCTGATCTGACCCTGCTTAGTCCGATCAACTCTCCTGCTTTTTCATCTCTATAGATAGTAGTAGTTTCCATATATTTTATGGGCAAATCTCTGTAACTTCTCATTTTGGAAGCATAAATTTGTTGATGATGAGGGCAATTCATAGGTTTTAAAACAAGTTCATCTTCAGTTTCCTGGCTTTTTACTTGTAATAGTTCATCACCAAATTTATCCCAGTGACCGGATTTTTTATAAAGATCAGTTTTGGCTATATGAGGTGTCCAGACTCTTTGGTATCCTCTTTTTAATCTTAATTCTTGAGAAAAATTGTTTAATAGTTCTCTAAGCAAAGCACCTTTGGGGGTA
Source organism: uncultured Gammaproteobacteria bacterium (assembly GCA_964393545.1). Lineage (GTDB taxonomy): Bacteria > Patescibacteriota > Microgenomatia > Daviesbacterales > UBA10151 > CAYMUB01. The sequence goes on from CAYMUB010000010.1 coordinate 9,088, forward strand.
AAAAGTGGTAAACCTTTACCAACTAAATCAGAAAAAGTAAATAAATCCAATTCTACCCCTAATTTTCTGTGATCTCTTTTTTTAGCCTCCTCAAGCATATTCAAATAGTTATCTAATTCCTGCTGAGTCGGGAAGCAAGTTCCATAGATTCTGGTTAACATTTTATTTTTTTCAGATCCTCTCCAATAAGCACCAGCAACAGATAATAATTTAAAAGCTCCAATATCTTTGCTAGGATTTTCACTATGTCCTCCAGCACAAAGATCCCAATAATCCCCTGATTTATAAAAGCTTACTTTCTTTTTCCCATTTTCTGAAAACTCGGCAATTAATTCATGTTTATAAGGGTTATCAGGATACTCTTTTTTAGCTTCTTCTCCAGTTAACTCATGTCTTTCAAAACCTAACCAAGTTGATAAAAGTTGCTTCATTTTTTCTTCAATTTTGGGAAAATCCTCCTCGGTTATAGGTTTTGAAAAGTCAAAATCAAAATAGAAACCATTTTCTATAGCAGGACCAATTGCTCTTTTGGTTTCTGGCCAAAGTTCCATGACAGCAGCAGCTAAAAGATGGGCACAAGAGTGCCTTAAATTATTTAAATTTTCATCTTTATTTTTCATATGCGTTCAATATACCAGAAATACCTATACAGTTGAATAGGGCTAAAGACAGCTAGCGTCCGTCTAAAACCCTAATAGGTTCTCGATCCCGCAGTGCATACATTTTATCCCAGTCTTCTTTCCATGGGTAATGATCACATGCAAATCCACTTGTCCAAACCACATCGCATTAAAAAACCCCGCTTTGACGGGGTATGTTTTAAGCACTAAAACTACCCCTTGTTTAGGAAGAAGTAGTTGTAGTTTGGTTGTTTAAATTCAATTTCATAGACCTTTTCTTTTAGTAGTTTTGCGTTCATTCCAGCTGGAAATAAACCCCGTGAGAACTAAGCTTAGCATGGCTATAGCTAAAATCAGATAAAAGATTATGAAATTGTCTATTTGTATGTTTATCATGTTAAGATTTTCTAGCAAATACCACACTAGTATACCATGAAATAAAAGTCAGAACTAGACCCGAAATTACTAAACTAATATTCAAATTCCCCAACCAATAAGGTATAACTATTGAAGTTAAACTTACAAGCCCTAGATTTCCCAATATTTCTGAAATCCTTTCATACTGTTTTTTAGTCAGACTGATTTTCATTTGGGTTCATCAATATACCAGAAAACTTTCTGTACTTGAAATGTTAAAGACAGCTAGGATTCTTGTTAATAATGTTAATACTTTAATACTGTGGACGATAACGAGTATTGTTTCTTACCGTGAAACGACGATCTGCTTCAATTAAAACTTTTCTTGCAATTTCCTCGTTACTTTGAAGTAGGGCACTGATACTTCTTTGTCGCCTAATAGGGTCAGAGTCACTTAAACCAAGGTCAACCTCATATACAAAAATAGTCCTAGTTCTTTCAAGTTGATCTATTTGTGTTTGATCAGGAACTCCGCGACTGTATCGATTATCATAGGCTCTCATATAGTTTTCGAAAGCATCGCCTAATGGGTGACCAAAGCGTTCAATAGCTGTAGGTCCTAGGTTTTTTTCTGTAGGATGCGGAGTTTCCATAAGTACTAATCTAAACATCTCAATTCTCTTTGTCAAGACCTCCGTAAAATTAAGTCCTATAGTTTGAAAATAGATCTTATTACTGCTATACTATTATTATAAAAATGGTTGACTCAAGAGCAGAAAATTCACCAGGAAATAGTTTTGATCAAGCAGCATTCTTAAGTAGACTGGGAGGCCTAATCCAAGATAGGAGAATTTTGCTTGATGAAGACCAAGCTTTCCAACTGGTTAGTCAAAGAGTTGGGGTATTGCAACGGCAATCTAGGCCTGAAACAATTCCAAATCCACTGGGACTGTACCAGGGTTTTATTCATCCTGAATCAGCAGTGCGAATAAGTGGAGCAACTGTAGGTTTTAAAGTAGATGATCCTGAAATATACCGATCATTGATTTGGTCAGTTAGTCGGTTTCTAAATAAAGGGAGTATACCTAATTCTCAAATCATGATGCCTCATGGTTTGAGTTTAAGACAATCAATTCCTTATATAGTTTTTGATGCTGTCTGGAGATATTTTGGGTCAGAATATGCCCCAGGTAATATAGATGAAAATCGATCACGAACCTACAAAGAAAAAGCTGAAGAGTATATGCGGTCAGCAGATTTTGCAGGATCCTTGCTTCCGCTTACTCAAGTAAGAGAGAAAAAAATTGGCATGTGTATGGAGCATGCTGCGGTTGCACAAAATCTAGCAGCAGTTTTAGGAGAGGAGAGCTTGCTTGTCTCCTCTCTTCATTGTCAGATTCCTGCAGGTGTTACAACTCCTCATGCCTATAATCTGCGTTTGGTAGATTACCAATATTATCTATCAGACACAGCCAGACCAGTTACCTGCATTAAGGGATCAAATGACAGAAAGCATGCTCTTTATTTGTTTCCACTCACAACTGAGCAATATTTAGCTTTAATGAGAGGTGAAGGCCTTAGGATAACTAGGTATGATTTAGAAGAGTATTTTGATGGGGGTTATAAAAATATACCTGAAGAAATTATATATTCAGCTGTTGATATTAAGAGAGAGATAAGAGAAATCATTGAAAGATTAAGAAGTCTTCCCCAGTTTACACAAGAGGTGGAAAGAGAGTGGCAGGAATCATTGAATAAACAAGTAGGTTTTGGTAAAACCAGCTTGTAAAAAAATTAATAACCCAGCTGTTTTAGTAAAAAGTTTCTTCTGACTTTATAAAATTCAATCCAGGGAGCCAGTTTTATGGCTTCATTATCTAAATTAATGGCTCTTCGAATATCTGACACCTCATAAGCGCTGGCTTGTCTGAAGTACCCCTCTGCTTTGATTGTTTGGATGATATAAAAAGAAGTTAAAGTAAGGAATGCTATTCCAATAAAATTTATAACAATTCTAGTTTTTTTGGGTAAAACAAAATGTTTTAAGCTTGTTCCAGCTAATATACCCAAAGATAACCACAAAAAGGTCATGGGTACAACAGAGATAATAGAAAATTGATGGATAACTAAAAAGGCAATTACTACACAAATTGCAGCTTTAATAAAATCCTGCTTGTTTTTATCAACAGATTTAAACTGTCTTAGTCCAAAGATGATCGAGGAAATTATCAGAGTTAAGAATAATCCCAGTCCCAATACTCCTGTTTCCACTATTAAATCCAAGAATAAATTGTGAGATGAATCAACTACTATATCTTTGAGTCCCAAATCCTTTTCACTTACTACTTTGGGGAAGGCTAAGGAAAAATTCTCTATGCCGTATCCGGTGATCGGACTAAGTTTAACAAGGTCCACTGATTTTTGAACAATAGTCAGTCTGTTTTCTGCGGTCCATTTAGAGACCGTATCAATTTTGAATCGATACCATTCGTTATAAATCAAATTTGGAAAAAGAGTTGCCAGTAAGCCAAAAAGCACTACAGAACAAGTTATCCCTACAAGAAAGAGGCGGTAATGATAAAAGCCCCAGATACAACTTAATATGAAAAGTCCCAAATAGGCGCTTCTGGAAAGAGTTGAGAAGATACCCAAGACTACAGTAACCATTAAAAAACCAATCAAGATTTTCTTTTTTTTGTTTACTTGTTTGAGAAGATACCAGGAAAAAGGTAAGGACATAACCAGGTATGCACCCAAGAAATTAGGCTGGCCAAAAGTGGAAATTACCCTGCCACTATATAGAAGTTGAGAGGTATTTCCCAGAAACCATAAAGAGATAAACTGAGCCAAGGCTACACCAGAAACTACAACACTGCTAACCAGAATAGCCCAACTTAAGTTTAGCCTGTTGTGAGGCTCCTCCAGGGCCTTGGAAGAGGTAAGAAACAAGATGCTATAACAGATCCATGACACTATCCCCTGCATCCTAAAATAGCTGCCTTGAAAACTTTGGGGAAAAGATAAGCCAAAGACAGCAGAGATTAAAATCCAAACCAGAAAAACTAAAAATAAATAATGAATTTTGGTTAAATTGCCTAATCTATAGCCGGATTTGAGCAACAGATAAACAATTACAGTAGAGAAAGCATATAACAAAAACACTTTGGGTAATTCAAAAGCCAGATAAGTAAAGGGGAAAAAGATTAAGGGTAAGGTAAAAAACAAAGATAGGAATAACCAGCTAATAGCAGGCATAAATCTATCTTAACCTATTTGAGATCTTATTTGGAGATTATTTATTTATAAAGCGGTATGTTAAAGCACTATTTCTGTCATCAGCAGTCCGGACTTGAATGCCATAATCAAGATTGCCTTTAATCTGTGGGATTTTGGCAATGATTAAAGAATTCAACCATGAAACATTTTCTGCGCTGCCAGCAATTACAGATGATCCGGGTTTATAGAAATTAACCTTACCTGGTTTTCCAAGTTCAGATCCGGTAATGATAAAATACTGCCCGATTTTTAGTTTGATTGGTAAAATACTGTTGATTTGAGGCTGTCCGGCTGTAACTTCGAAATTAACTCTATTACTTTTTCGGCCATCAAATCTTTTAACTTCAATTTGATATATGCCTTTGGCTACTGCGGGAACAAGAAATCTCACTCTGTTATTACTCCAGAATACAATTGGAGCGCCGGCAGAAGCCTGGCCCACTTGATTATAGAAAATTATACTGCCTTGTTTAGATCCAAATTCAGATCCATTCAAAGTTACTTCTGTGCTAAAACGTCCTTTTCCAGGATTAATTATAACTATATTAGCAGGAATAGGAGTTGGTCTAGGTTGTTCGGTCGCACTAGGTGTAGCTGTAGGTACTGAAGAAGGGAAAGGTACTGAAGAAGGGGTTGGTGTAGGACTTGGGATTATAACTGGAATTGTAATAGGTGCAGAAACTGGGTAACAAGGATATTCACAACCGGACAAAACAGTAACAGGTGTGACTATTGAAGTTAATGATAAGTACCCTGTAAGAACAAGGGCCAAAACTTTACTTGTTTTGTTTGAGAACCTGTTAGTTTTCATATTTCAAAGGATTATATTACCATACTTATATTCCTTTGTCAAGTGTTATAGGACTGTTAAACTGTGGGCAGTATAGGGATCGAACCTATGAACCTTCCGAACGTCAATCGGACGCTCTACCAGCTGAGCTAACTGCCCGCCCGCAACGACTCGCAGGCTCGTCCCCGCCTGCCACGCAAGCATAGCGGGCAGGTTGCGTGTCGGGCTGGCCCTTTTTTTGTATGGCAATATTACCACAAAGAAGTACACAAAACATGGTATCAAATACTACCTTACCACGCCTTAATCTAAAAAACTCTTTTGAGTTTTTATCTTATAAATTTCGTTTTCTATAATTAGTCTGTAAAAA
>CAYMUB010000011.1:0-5398 GCA_964393545.1 uncultured Gammaproteobacteria bacterium
TTTAAATCCTTGATAAATGCGTCATAGAATGTCTTTTCATCATGGAGATGAGAAGTTAGTAGATCAGAAGGAGTTGAGCGGAAAAAGCTAAACATTCTCCTCCTTTGTGTTCTGATATACTTGTCTTAACTCGTCTAGCCAGGCTAATTGGAGTACGAACTGTTTATATGTCGGGCAGCTCGAGCTTTTGTATAACAAAAGCGAGATTCCAAACTCAGCAAAGTGAGAAACAAGTGTCTTTTGAACAGGAAGAGCTTGCAAAAAAAGCCGGAATTGATAGTAATTCTTATGCCAAAGTCGAGCGTGGAGAATCAAGACCTTATGGAGTAACACTCGTAAAAATAATCAGAGCCCTCGGAGTCAAATCTTCAGATATCTTGCCAGTTTAATTTATGGACGGAGGTTTTGTTGAAGAGCTGAAAATAACTTTGATGCACCTTTTCCTCTAATTGTTTCAATTATTGGTGTTGCTTCTCCAGGTAATCTAGTTTGTCGTACAAGACCTTCACCCGTTAATGTGTAAGTTGTTTCTACTAAACCTCCTGGGGTTACGACAATCTGTAGTAATTGCCTGTCAGAATCTATCGAATCAGGAACTGATCTAATCTCTGCGACTCCAGTTTCATCTCCAAAGTGTCCTCGATGTCCTCCTGGAATTCTTGAAAACTTCCTGATGGAAACTCTCATCCATGCTTGGAATCTATTAAAATCACCTATCTCGCCGTACGAAAGTCCGTGTCCTATTGCATTAGGATAAACACTGTAGGGGTCGTGGGCAATTGCATCGGCCTCTCGTAAAAAACTCATAGTACCGAAATATATCAAATACAACTCCCAGATTCAAATTTTCGCATTATGTAAATAGATTATAAATAGCGAAATAGAGAACTTCAGTTTTCTGATTTTGTTTTCTCTTTTTTGAACTCTTCGTATATTTCTTCCAATTTACTCAAATCAGTGTGCGCAAGTTCATGAAATTTTATTTTGTAGAATTCAAGCAAAGCCATGGCCATATCTGGTGTAGCATTTTCCGGGTCATGAGTTTTTAGATAATTCAAAACTGTGTCTATATCTTTCTCGTTGATCTGATATCCGTTGCTCATAGTCGTATTGTATCAAATTTAACTTTTAATCGTTAAAGTTATTTATTGGTTTGGCAATTACCTTATCTTCCTTAAAACAAATAAGATATTGGTACCAGGAAAAATCTACATATGGCCATAACTTTCCATCTCCTGAGTACCACCAGCACTCATTTCCAGGATTAGATTTTAACATTGGTTCTTCCATTATCTCTAACACCTCTTCTTTGCTCATCCCCATCTTAACACTGTCAAACTTCTCAAAGGTAAAGTTTTTGGCAAAAATAGTATCAATATATGGATAGAACGGAAAACCTAATGATGATCGGGAGTATAAATAAATGAAAATAAGACCGAAAAGTATAATACCAAGTATTTTAATCTTTCTTTTCATCGAGTTTATAATATAGCATATATTTATATAAATCTTCCTAACTTTAAGAAATTGAACATTTGCATGGTTAATTCTTTAGATTCTATTCTTCTCATGATTTCTCGACTACGACCTTGGCTTAAAATGTTCAATGAACCTTCCCAAAGTATTTTTCTGTCTAAAATAGCTAATTTTCGATGATGATTACCCAAACATAATAAAACTTGTACGCCCATCATTTCAAATTCAGCAAGCTCTCCTTCTGCTTGCACCATTAAGTTCTCACTATGCTCATTAGGATGACGGGTAATAATATACACTTTGACTCCCTGATCAATTAATTGTTGGAATACTGGGCGGAGCAATTGGGCTCTGGAATTGGTGATATAGGGAGATTCTATAATCACTTCTTCTTTAGATTTTCTCAAATCCTCAATGAAGGCTTTATAAAAGGTCTTTTCGTCATGCAACTGAGAAGTTAAGAGATCAGAAGGAGTTGAGCGGAAAAAGCTAAACATTCTCCTCCTTTGTGTTCTGATATACTTGTCTTAACTCGTCTAGCCAGGCTAATTGGAGTACGAACTGTTTATATGTCGGGCAGCATATTTACCCTGCTATGATTTTTCAAATAAAGACTTTTGTTGGGTTGAGAGAGGAACCATTTTGCCTAGATGTATATAAGCAGACTCAGTAACTACTCTACCTCTTTGAGTACGTTTTAAAAAGCCTACCTGCATCAGGTATGGTTCAATCACTTCCTCAATAGTACCAATATCTTCAGAAATAGTGGCAGCCAGAGTTTCTATTCCAACTGGCCCCCCATTAAATTTATCAATTATAGTTAAAAGTAATCTTCTGTCTGAATCATCCAGTCCTAAAGGATCAACTTCCAACAAATCCAGAGTTTGAATAAGAAGATCTTTGGTAACTTTTCCTTGTCCATGGACTTCAGTGACATCTCTAACTCTTTTTAAAAGTCTTAAGGCAATTCTGGGAGTACCCCTGGCCCGTTTGGCAAGCTCTGAAACTTCTTCCAAGTCTATGGGAATTTTAAGCTTTTTGGCAGCTCTTTTGATGATTTGAGACAGTTCCTCACTCTTATAGAAAGATAATCTATGGATAACTCCAAAACGGTCCCTCAAAGGAGAAGAGATCATACCAATTCTGGTAGTTGCTCCAATAATTGTAATGTGTGGCAATTCTAACCTTAAAGTCCTGGCAGAAGGGCCTTTACCAATCACCATATCTAAAGCAAAATCCTCCATAGCAGGATAAAGGGTTTCCTCTACTACTTTACTTAATCTGTGGATCTCATCTATAAACAAGATATCATGAGGTTCTAAGCTAGTTAAAATAGCAGCCAGATCCCCTGCTCTTTCAATGGCTGGACCAGAAGTGACTCTTATATTACTGCCCATGCCCTTGGCTATTAAATGAGCTAAAGTAGTTTTACCCAAACCAGGCGGACCATATAGCAGGGTATGTTCCATGGCCTCGGCTCTTTTTTTGGCAGCAGTGATGGCAATGTGCAGTGACTCCTTAATCTTTTTTTGGCCGATAAACTCTTCCCAGTCAGCAGCCCTTAGAGAGCTAAAAAGTTTCTCCTCCTCTACTACTTCAGGTACTTTTAGATCCTGCCTGTCGGCAGGCAGGTCAGGCTTAGTCTTGTTCATAGTTTTTTGCCTAAGGCCCTCAAAGCAAAACCGATCTTTTGTTCGAGGGTTTTTTCAGAGTCTGGTACAGCCCCAATAGATTTTACAGCTTCTTGTTTTGAATAGCCTAAGTTAACCAAAGCCTCAATTGCTTGAGAATTTTCCTGATTACCTTCAGTTAAATCTAAATCCTTTAATCCTCCCAGCTTATTTTTAAGCTCAATAATAATTTTTTGGGCGTTTTTATGACCCAATCTGGGCACAGTTGTAAAAAAATCAGTGTCAGCATTTTTAATCGCTTGCTCGACTCTATTAACTCCTTTATCCATTACCAAAAGAGCAGTTTTAGGACCAATACCTGAAACAGTTAACATCAGCTTAAACAGTTCCAGTTCATCAGGGGTAAAAAATCCATACAAGGCAAAAGCATCTTCTCTGATATGAGGATAGATAAACAGTTCTGTTTGTACAGATACTTTAAGTAAATTTATATAGCTTTGAGGAACTGTTACTAAATAGCCTACTCCACCCACAAGCAGGATAATCTGTTCTGTTGATTTGTAAATTATAGAGCCTGAAAGATAACCAATCATGTCATTATTTTAATTTATATCCTGAGATCTTACGTAGTTTATACGAAAAGCTGTGAGTTATGGCAATAGCTAAAGCATCTGCTGTATCATCCTGCACTACTTTTTTAGACAGATGCAGAATTGCTCCTACCATACTTTGAATCTGATTTTTATCTGCCCTGCCAAAACCAGTTAAGGCTTGTTTTACCTGAAGGGGGGTATAGGATTCAGTGGGGATATTGGATTTTGAAGCTGCCAGCAAAATTACTCCTCTGGCTTGCCCAACTGTAAGGGCTGTTTTGGAATTGGCAGCAAAGTACAATTGCTCTATTGCTAAAACCTCAGGGGAGAATTTGTGAATAAGTCTGATAATAAAATCATAAATTTTGGTTAGTCTGTCTGCCAGATTCATCTTTGATGAAGTCTCAAAACAACCATAATCTATAGCTTTTTGCAACCCTGATTCATCCTTGATTACCCCCCAGCCTACTTTACCAATTCCAGGATCAATGCCTAAGATAATCATTGTAGTTAGTTTAGATTAATATTGGGAAAAAAAGCAAATGCCAAGTCCATCCCTATTTAATAAAAAGACTGCTAGTTAAGTTAAATACTTCTGTTACAATGTCTGATTAGTGAAGATAAAACTACTTTTTCTTTATGTGTTTGAATTTTTAAGGGATGGATATTATGTTGGGATTTTTTTATTGCTCCCATATTTAGCAAAAGATCTTCATCTAAATCTTTTTCAGGTAGGTTCTTTGCAAACAGTTATCAGTATTCTGGCAATAATTTTAGCAATCCCGGGCACTTTTTTTTCTACTAAATTTGGGGGATTAAAAATTCTGCTTTTTTCTCTATCTTTATATTCGATAGCTTTTTTAGGCATAAATTTTTCAAACTCCTATCAGTTTTTGCTTTTTTTATTTTTCATTGCAGGAACAGGATTTTCCTTTTACTCAGTTATTTCACCTCACTTATTAACTAGTTTGTCAAATAAGAAAACTCAAGGAAAAGAAATGGGTAATTTGATGGCAACAGGGGATGTGGCTAAAGCAATTATGTCTGTTTTGATTGGAGTTTTTGTAGGGTTTATAGGTTGGAGAATGACCGCCTTTTCTATTGGAATATTCACAGCCTTTGTTTTTCTAATCTTTTTTTATCTTTATCAAAAATATATTGGGTTACAGGAAAAAGAGGAAATTATCTTTCAAAAGAATTTACCTGTTTCTTATAGCTACTTTCTAAAGCAAAAAAGATTTATCTTAGCTTTGGCAGCAAATGCACTGGACATGGCTGTTAATGTTCCTTTATATGCTTTCTTACCATTCCTGCTTGTATATAAAGGTGTACCTTTAACCTGGTTAGGGATTTTTACCGCCCTTTATTATGTGGGAAATACTGCCAGCAGGTTAGTATTTGGCAGATTAATAGATAAAATAGGTAATACTAAAATATTTATCATGCTTGAGGTAACAATGGCAGCAATTACTTTGCTTTTAGCAATTTCACCCTCACTTGTCCTAACTGGGTTTTTGGCTCTGCTGCTGGGATTTATCACTGAAGGCACTGATCCAGCCACTCTTTCTATGGTGGCAACCTCTTTAGAGCATGTTGAAAACCCTAAAAAAGCATATGGCATCAGGGCAATTACCAATGGTTTGGCCAAAGTAATTTCTCCCCTTATACTGGGTTTTGCTGCTATTAAATTAGGCACAG
>CAYMUB010000012.1:0-6223 GCA_964393545.1 uncultured Gammaproteobacteria bacterium
CTGAGTTACTGTTCATATTACAAATTGTAGTAGTAAACTATATTTGAGTCAAATATTTTTATGAAAAAGAAAATAATTTTCTTTTTAGCTATATCTTTTATATTATTTTTTCTTTATCAGCTTAAAATTCCACATATTTTACTAGGTATTTACCTCTCCCCTTCAGATCAAATAACCCAAGCTGATGCAATTGTGGTTGTAAGTGGAGATGGTGACCGTATGGAACATGCAATTGATTTATATAGACAAGGCTTTGCTCCCAAACTTATTTTGTCTGGTGCTGCAAAGGATGGTTTTACTTCTAATGCTTTAGCCATGCACATTGAAGCATCAAGATCAGGAATTCCTAATGAAGCTGTGATCTTGGAAGAAAAAGCATACAACACCTATGAAAACGCTTTATATACTAAAGAAATCGTTTTTCGCAAGGGATGAAAAATATTATTCTGGTTTCCTCACCATATCATCAGCGTAGAGTTTATGAAACATTTAAAAATGTATTTAAAGGGTCAGAAATTAAACTGCAAAACAGCCCATCTCATTACTCAACCTGGAAAGCAGATAATTGGTGGCAATCAGATAAAGATCTTCATTTAACACAAGAAGAGACTGTAAAAATTCTGTGGGCAAATATTACAGGAAACTATAAATAGTTAAATACTCAATTCTGGTTTCAAAATCTCATATACATTTCTCGCATACGACATTAATTTTTTTTGAGACTAAATAAAGCGAAGTCAGTAAAATTATAATAGAAACGATAAAAACCCATTGACGATACTGTAATAGTGGAAATACCACCCCAGCACTAATCCCTAATGCTCCAAAAATACCAGCAAGACACATTGGACAGAGCTTTGTTCCAAATAGAAATGCAGGAACTACACTAAATAAACCTATACCTCCTTGTCCAGCAGTCTTAAGATAAGCCTTTCGCCTTGTTAAAGCGAAAAGGTAAAAAAACATTACAAGTAAAAGACTTTCTAAAAGGGCAAGCGTAAAAAGCAGAAAATAGTCGCTTACTCCAAATAAGGTAGCTTGGAAATCTATACTATTACCAGGGATGAATTTAACAGGTATGAGAAACAGCAAAAAAGCAATGGTTGGGATAAGCAAAAGAAAAGCAAATAGATAGGCTCTGCTATTTAAAACTTTTTTAATTGTTAATATGATTTGAGTAAGGCTATTTTTCATTTGATTTGCAGCTTAACAGTTGGAGGCTGCCCGTGCACAAAGCAGCTCCAAACATTATAAAGGTGTTCCTATACCAGCTACTTGTAAGTCTTCCTTAATCACTGCTTCGCTTTCGCAACAGGAACAGACCTTACCATCAACAACCACTGTTGGAACTTTCTTAATGCCATATTCTTTTGCTTTTACTCTACACTCGTCAGTCCCGCAACCTTTATTTAAGTCGTGAATGTGGACATCACAGCTTGGGCAAGCAAGCTCTTGTACCATTTTGACTGTTGGATCACAGACAGGACATCCTGCGGTAAAAACCTCAACTTTGCGTTTGTTGTCTGCCATTTTTAACACCTCCTTTCTTTGTAATTGTTTCCATTTGCTCCAGTACTTCACAGCAATCCTTTTTAGATACCTTTTCCTGGGGATTGGTGAGATTCAAGGAAGTAAGATTACTTTGTAAGTCTTCTAATTGTGCTTCTAACTCCTGCAGTTCACCTATTCGTTGTTTTACTGACTCAATGTACTTTGGTAAGTGTGTAAGCAAATTTCCTTTTAAGTGCTCACAGCTCCCATCTAGGCATTCTTCAACTAATTGTTTTACTTCATTAAGTGGTAATCCTAATGTTCTAGCTTGCTTAATTAAACGCAGTCTGGCAATATCTTCTACACCATACTCTCGATACTTATTATCCATCCGCTTTGCGGGCTGTAAGAGCTTAATATCCTCGTAGTATCGGATGGTTTTTGTAGGAATTCCTACCTGCTTAGAAACTTGTCCAATAGTAAGTTGTGCAGTCATATATTGAGAGTATAAACATTCCAGTCGCTGGAATGTCAAGGGGCATTTTAGTCACGAATTACTACTCTTATACCGGGATTATCTTCTGTAGTATTAATAGCCCCAACCCCTTCTGGTATAACAGGACCAGCCCATTGGTATAAAAGCCCTGCTTCTTCAGGTTTTAGATTGATACAACCACTGCTTCTATTCTTTATGCCAAAGTCATTATGCCAATATGCTCCATGAATTGCATAACCTTTCCAGTTAGGGACATTCCCTCCACCAAAAAAGAGAGAGTAGGGAACATTCGGTAAATTATAGTAGCCACTTGTTCCGGGGATGCCGCCTTTATATCGTTGGGATCTGACCTTTATCCAAACTTTATACTCACCTGTTGGTGTTTCATAACCCGGCCTACCGGTTGAGGTAGAAAACTCATAAACTTTTCTGTTTCCTTCCCAGGCATATAGTTTAAGATCAGATAAATCAATTTCTACCCACTTTTCTGTCCCATCTGAAGCTGTATGTAGACCTAAGACTTGATTTTGGGATTCTCTAGCTTGAGCTAAAATACTTTCTGTTTCGGCCTTGGAAATAGCTTGTACAGGCTTATTATCAAAAATGGTATTTCCTGCATTATCTAAAAACTCACCATTACTTTTTAGAAGTTGTTTATAGAAAGCATCGGTTCCATCACCCCAGTTAGCAATTTGCGTCTCATAAGAATTTTGGTTAGGTTTAAAGAAAAAATTTAAAGACAATAATCCAAAAATTAAGATGAGTAGGGACAGAAACAAAAATCTCATATGATCTACTAATAAGAGTAGTAGATCATGAAGAATCAGTCAATATTATTGCGAAGCAAGAGCTTGCTCATTTCTTTAGATATTTGTCAAAAAAGCTTATTGTTCTTTCGGAAATTTCATCCCATCCTAAATTTCTAAAGTTATGATCCTGACCTTCATATTCAAAATACTCAACAGTTTTTCCCTCTTTTTTTAATGCCTCATTGAGACTTTTTGACCATTCTGGTTTAACTTCTGTATCTGCTAAACCTTGATGTAAACTAATAGGAGTTTGAATATACTGTAAATAATTAATTGGTGATATGATACACGTATGCAATTTGCCCTATTAAATAAAAAACGTATCCTTATCACAACCTCTTTAATTATATTAATATTTTTAGGAGGTTTTTTACTTCTTCTATTCAATGAACCTGCACCACAGTTATTTCCTTTGAATAACCCAAAAGCTCAGTATAGAATAGAAAAGAGTGAGAATAACGTTTATACGATTGCTTATAAAGATAATTCCCAAGATATAAAAGGTGTCATGATAGGAAATAGCAAAATTAACCTTGATCAATTTATAGGAAAGAATGTCCAGATTAAAGGGGAATTCAAGAATCGCAAAGATACTCAGTGCATTGCTGGTAAATGTCAGTACATTTATGGGCCTTATGTAGCTCTTGATATTTTTGATATTCAAGAAAGACAGGATGAAAAATAAAAAAGTTATTTTGATCATTGCTACATTACTAATAATAGTTTCGGCAGGATTCTACCTTTATGAAAATGATATGGCTGATAATGGCAAATCCTATGCAAGCAAACAAACTCTATGTATGCAATTTGCACAAAGTTATCTTAGAACTATTCCTAAAACTGAAACCTACTTTAATGATGAAAAATGGAGTATGGCCGTAGATGTGGAGACTGATTTGTATAATATGTGTCTCTTGGATTTAAATAAAGAATCTTTAAAAAATTATAAAGTTAACGCTCTCGAGAAATACCAAAGGTAAGTTTTTTTATATCTCTTTTAAATACTCATTGTAAAAATCAACAGTTCTTTTAGAGATTCTGTCCCACCCTAAATTTCTAAAGTTATGATCCTGACCTTCATATTCAAAATACTCAACAGTTTTTCCCTCTTTTTTTAATGCCTCATTGAGACTTTTTGACCATTCAGGCTTAACCTCTGTATCGGTTAATCCCTGGTGCAAACTGATTGGAGTATTAATATATTTTAAGTAGTTAATCGGTGATGTATTGTCTGAACTTGGATTGGGAGAGGTTCCGGGAGCATGTTTTCTGCTATAAAAGTTTGCATTGTCAGTTGCATTTGCGCTCGTTGGCGCCCATAAAACTATTGCCTTCACTTTATCCGTTACTTCAGCAGTTCTTAAAGAAACTTCTCCTCCCATACTGTGTCCCCACATACCAATTCGATTCGTATCAGCTATGGACAAACTTTTTACTGATGCAATTAAATTTAATATATCTATCGCATAGTTGGGATTGTGTCCTCGTGATCCCCCGGGATCGTTTTCCGATTTTCCAAATCCCCTGTAATCTGAGGCCAGAGTCAGATAACCTTTAGCTGCTAAAATATCTGCTATGGAATGTGTTCCGTCTCCGGACTGAAATGAGGTTTGGCTAAAATATCCATGATTTAAAACAATAACCGGAAACGGCCCATCTCCATCAGGAACATTCATCATGCCATAGATTTTTAGATTATCTGAAGGGTAGGAGAAAATGTAACTTTTATAAGAGTTGCTCTGTGCAAGTGTTTCTTCTATATTAATTTCCCCACCTTTAAACTCTCTTTTTTGTAGCCCTTCAATAAAACCTGGTTTATCAGTTGTGCTGCTTTCTGGTGAATGGTTGATTTCCAAGCTCGTTGAGTGATCAATCTGGTATGAACCTTCTGGCTCGTTGTAAGTGATAAGCATTACGGAGGCGATAAAGAGAAAAATAATCCATCCATAGGTAATCAATTTATACTTTTGTGACCATATTACTTCGACAGCTTTTAATACGCCAGTTATCATAAGAAGTGTTCCTAATGTTGTGTGATAAGGCACTGTGTACGATTGTGCTTGCGCAGTCCCGTGCTGTGGGTGCGTAAGAAACATGTAGCCAATAATAACAAACATTCCCGGCCAGACGGATTGCCAGATTTTCCCTTTTATTTTTTTCAAACTGACAAGTAGCTCAACCACTCCAGCAATAAAGAGCAAATTGAACATAATAAAATGCTGTTTTTGTTGCGGGTCTAATGTTATCACCTGCCATACACGTCCCAACTGATCAATCCCATGATGGAGTAAAAAGTAGGGAATAGTAAAGATGCTAGCAATAACAACAATTGCTGGCCATAGATACTTTTTTGTTTTGAGAAAACCAATTGTCTGAAGAAAAGCAATAGCAGAAACGCTAAGAAAAATATATCCAGCAATCCAATGCCCTACACTTGAAAGATAGCGAAACTCCTCCGGCGTATGTAATTGAAAAATTAAATCATTCATAAACTAGCGAATTTTACTCCATGAGTTACCCTCATCTATGCTTTTGTAAAGACTATTTTTCTCAGTAAGAAAATAAATCATTCATGGTTTATTACTGGTTAATTTCAATGTGTTCACGCGTTTTCTAACAAGGTAATAAAGAAACCCAATGATCCCCCATGTCATTGCTGAAAGAATAGGGAACGAGAAAAGATTACGTATAAAGTATAAACTCCCATTTTCTCCAATAAAAGTATCATTTCTGGCTGTATTTTTCTGGTTTTTCATTTTAGAAACAAATTCCTCTTGTTCTTTTGGAGTTAGTTTTTCAAATTCATCACTTGAAAGGGAGGGGTTAAAATCTGTAGTTCCTATCTCTTGTTTTAACTCTTCAAACCTCCCTCTTTCTAAGCTATTGAAAATGCTATTAACAATTCCTTGGGTATAAAGTGTTGGAAAGTTAAGCATTTTGCTATAAGGAATATCCCCACCCGTAGTATCTAGTTCATTTATTATTCCAAACACTAGCCCAAAAAGTATAAAATATATAATAACCTTTTTCTTCATATAATTATTCTCCTAAAAATGCGATATAAATCAACGGATTTTGCTCCAGTTATTTCCTCCATCGCTAGTTTTATCACCGTAAGGTGACAAGGTCCCCTTATAAATACTATTTTTTTCTGTAAGCAGGTAAATAACTTCAGGCTGTTGCTTGTTGAATGAGATAAATAATGGTGTTTCCCCACTAAAACTCTCACTAAGCTTTGTCCAGGTTTTTCCACCATCCTCACTCTTTATTAAACGTTGTTTTTCTGAAAATGAAATAAGACTTTGAGAATTTTTAGGATTAACTGCTACTACAGAAACAAATCCATCCATTAAGGTATTCCATTGCTCCCCCTTATCAGTACTTACCATTAATCCCTGAGGAGAGGCTGCATAGACAATATTTTCAT
>CAYMUB010000013.1:0-9915 GCA_964393545.1 uncultured Gammaproteobacteria bacterium
GCCCTTTTTTTGTATGGCAATATTACCACAAAGAAGTACACAAAACATGGTATCAAATACTACCTTACCACGCCTTAATCTAAAAAACTCTTTTGAGTTTTTATCTTATAAATTTCGTTTTCTATAATTAGTCTGTAAAAATCTTGATATATTCATTATAGATATAAGATTGTCCATATTTTACATCCTTATCCTTAGGAGAAAGTATTCCCATCTTGATAAAGCGATTAATTACATGTTGAGCGCCTGCCCTAGTAAATCCAGTCCATTCACGGATAGTGGATACATTGGCAATTGGTTGTCCATATAACTTAGGCAAAATCATCACGGCACTTTCCGAAGCCCTTTTACCGAGCTTTTGAATCTTAATCATATCTTTCTCTCTTAACTTAGTGATTTTATCTACAATATTGATAGCTTCAGTTGCAATTTCTATAACTCCATCCAAAAAGAACTCAATCCATTCATCAGCTTCACCATTATGATAACCCGCGAGCTTTTCATAGTAGAGTTTTTGATGTTTTTTAAAATAAGAAGATAAGAAAAGTACTGGTTTTTCTAAATACCCTTCTTTCCAAAGATAGAAAGTAATAACCATTCTTCCGGTTCGACCATTTCCGTCTAGAAACGGATGGATAGTTTCAAATTGTGAATGAATCAGACCAGCCTTAATAACTGTTGGTGTTGTATCATCAACATGTATAAAAGCCTCTAAGTCATTTAATGCCTGTTGCATTTCTTCAACAGGAGGTGGCACGAATTGAGCGTTATCAGGTCTTGTTCCCTGAATCCAGTTTTGAGTTTTACGGAATTCTCCAGGATCACTAAAATGAGTTGCCCTTGCACTTTTCATAAGCTGCTTATGAAGCTCCCGGATAAAACGAAGGGTTAAAGGAAAATTATCTGTGGTGACTCTCTCAATACCATAGTTAAGAGCTTTTATATAATGCAAAATATCATCAACATCTTCTGGGATATTAGTACTCGACTTTACCTCAGCCTCAATAGCATCAACCATAGTTGCCATTGTTCCTTCAATTTGACTTGAAGAAGCAGCATCTTTTCTAAGGTACATGAGTAAAAAAAAGTCAGAGTCTGGTAATAGTTTAGTAATACCGTCTAATTTTCCGAGTAATCGGGTTGCTTCGTTATTTTTTTTCAGTATTTGAGCATTAAAATCAAAGCCTTCTTGTGGAGGGAATGTACCTGGGATAAAGGCTTTAAACCCTTTCTGTTGATCTTTGAGTGTACCAATATTTAATTTCATAGTTTGTTTACATCTTCTTTAGAATGTATACAAAGTATACCACTTTGTATACATCTTGTCAACCAATGTATACAAACTTTTTGAAAAGATTGGCCATACTCTAAAACTCGAAACTTCATCTTCATCTATCTTAACAAAATAATAATCCAAGCCAATACTTTTAACCAGGATAACTAAATTATCTCTCAACGCTATGTATTCAGATAGAATGGAATCGTTCTTATATATATCTGATCTTGACATTGACTTTATCAGCTATATTTTGTATCATATAAAAGATCGAAAGATCACTAACTCTAGAGCTGGAGGGCTCCAATAATGGGGTCCTTCGTGCTTTTATGCACGAATTTCTCTCAACCAGCAAATAAACTCTTTAAGGTCCCGAATATCAAATATCTCCAAACCGGTATGGCGGAAGATCGCTTAGCTCACGGGAAATACGTCCGGCCGTTGCGAACAGAATGGCCCGTTTTCCTTCCCGGAGTATTCTTTGTAGTGGATCGGCGAAATCGCTATCTCCGCTCCAAAGTACAAACGTTCCGACTTTTTTCAAATGAAGATCAAGAAGCATATCAACACCTATTTCAACGTCAAAATTGCATTTTCTGTCTTCTATATAATACTCACCTTTCCGATTCATATCCTTGAAACGCTCGTTTAGGTATTCAACCGTCGATACTTCATATTTACGCAACAACGACCGTTTAATAAAGATGATGCGCTTATGAGTCCACGCCACAAATGCTCCGGCACATCAAAGTACTGGTATACGTCGCCCGAAGTAAATTCCACTTCCAAAACAGCTGCTTGCTGATCGTAACCAACTGAATGAATATTCGATGATGTTACTGGAGTTCGGTACATAAGTTTATTGTTACACTATACGCTTAATTTTATCCAACGCCGATTTAAGTTTTCCCCTTCTGTTTCTATTTCTTTCAAAATTTCCTTCGGATCTCGGTGGGTTGTTTTTGATCCTGTTCCTGCTGGTTTATATGCTCTAGTAGAGAGAATATAGTTATTCTCTTCTATTTGTTTTCTCTCTAATGTCCAGCTTTTTTCTGATTCTGGTTTTGTTTCTGAACCTTTTTGATAATTCATATAATCTGGCTCAATTTTAACAAAAATGCGAATTTTAAGATATTCGGAAGAATCTATTCTTAAAAGCTAAGAACTTGCTTATCAGTTGTGTTCAATATATGCTTTGTACCCCACAACCTGCCTGCCCGCAGGCAGGGTCTTTTTGTTATCCCCTGAACCTGAAAAGATATTTTTAACACCAAAGGTTAAATATAAATCTTCTTTAGAATAGGTCATGGTGATTCCATCAGGGTCCTTAGAATTTAAAGTTTCTTTAAAACCAGAATTTGTTAACTGAGCAGTATAATAACCAACAAAGTCTTGAGGATAAATATTAACCTGAGCTGATTCCATATACACTCCTTCCTGTTCTATCCTTCTTTTGCCTGAGGTAAATAGCAATACTTTTCTTTGTGTTAGATCCCATTGAAGTCCGGAGTATAATTTAGGAAGTAAATCTTGGTTTGGGATAACTGGCCCCGCACCAGAAGGGGCAGGGGTATTAAGAGAGGCCGGGGGTTTAGGATCTGGGGTGGAAAGGTCAGCTGACCCCGATTCAATCGGGGCTGATGTTTCAGATATAATAACTTCAGATACTTCAATTAGATTTTTCTCTTTGCTTAAGTTTCCTGTCACAATCACTTGTTTACCAGCTAAATCAGACAGATTAATATTGGTATGTTTAACTTTAAGCTTCCAAAGTGATGAATCAGCAGCCATCAGGTAATATACTCCAGCATCATTTTTAGAAATTGTGCCTTGATTAACCACTTGTCTGTGTAATATTGGGGATGAGTTGGGAAAGAAGATTTTAGCAAATGAGTAAGTTACCCCAAAAGTCACTCCATTGGATAAAATAAGGGTAGTAATAATAACTGCTGTGACTGGTTTAATTTTAAACTTAAAGCCAAAATCTATGCCTTCATTGGACATAACCTTTTTCCACCAGATTTTTAAATAAGTTACAGGGTTGGCTATCTGAAAAATAGGCGGGTAACCTTCTTTTGAATCTTTGTCAGCTGGTTTAGTGGAAATCAAAGGAGGAAGATTCATTCCGGTAGAGTTATCAGGCGGATTTGAGACAAAATGTCCATGTTCTCTGGCTCTGTGTTTTGCCAGTTCTGATAATTGATGTTTTTCTTCCTCAGTTAAAATATGGGCATGTGATTTAGGGTGAGGAGGTTCTTGGGGAGGGTTAGGGTTTGGTGCTGGAGAAGGAGGTTGAGGCGGGGTTGCATAAGGATTGTTTGGGTCTACGGGATTTGAGTGTGGATCAAAGTTAGATCCAAACAGTGGAGGTTTACTATTCCCGTCCGATGGACCATTGGGCTTATTATTATCCATGTAAAATTAGTATAGTCTTACAGATTAAAAGAAAGCAAATTTAACCTTAATATATTTTAAAGATAAACATGATATGGTAGACTATAATATTACTTATATGTTTCAGCGTAAGGAATCTACAGAACCTGGTTCTTCCCCTCCCTCTACAGGATCAACTTTAAGTAGGAGAAACTTTCTTCGGGCTACTCTTGCGGGTGTGGTTTCAGGGGCGGTTCTTGGTTTTGGTTTAAAAGAGAGGCAACCTGGAGAATCTGAGGTTGTTACCAGTTTCCTTAAAGAAGCACAAGTTGCTTTGACTAATCTAGAGATATTGGCTCATCATCCTGGAGTTAATCAAATAAGAGCAGCAGTTAGACAAAGATATCCAAATCCTGATATTAATCCAGATGACGTAGTATTCTTCCTTAGAGACAAAACAATCCTAGAAAAAGGAGTACATAAAGTAAAAATGAATAGTAGATCTATTAAAACTTCAGCAGAACTGGATGGTATTATAGCTGTTTCTGATCATCCTGTTACTTTAACTGAGTTAAAGAGTCCAGTAACAGAAAGACGATTAACACCAAAAACGATTTCTCATAATTATGCCCTAATTGGAACGCAATCTGGAAGAGGTAAGGGAGTTGTGAAATCAGATGTGGAATTTCTTGATGAAGTAAACGAGAAGGAAAGAGCTTTTGCAATAGAAGCTGCTAGAAATAAAATTCAGTCAGTAGTATCCAGATTAACTATTCCAGATGTAGCAATCAAGGTTTATTATGAAACGGGAACAGGAATTGGAGGAAGCTTTCGTTATGAGCCTTGGAAGAGTTACACTCCAGAATTAGTCTTCCTTTGGCCTTTAGGATCACCCGCCCAGCTAAGTGAAGCAGAGATTTTAGAAATTACTCATGAAGCAGCACATTCTTTAGATATTACGATTAATCCAACATTGATGCAGCGTTTGACTCCAGACCAGATTGTAGAGCTAAGTTTGCTAAGGTATCAAGCTGAAGCAAAAGCTTATCCTATTGATTTAGAAGGACTATATAACAAGAAAATAAGAGGAGATGTTGTTGATGTAAAAGGTTATATAGGTAAAAGAGTTTCAGCTAAAGGCTGGCTTCTTGCAAATAGTAAGAATTCTCCCATTACAGATGATGAAATTGCAACTTTGAGTCAAGTTTATCCTACTAGCCTTTGGTCAAATGCATTTATCAGCATGCCAACCGCAAGAGAGCTTGATGCGCGCTTTTTTAAAGAAACTGTGGATTTGGATTCTAGACTCATGACTTGGGAAGAGTTTAGAGGTCAAGGTATAAATAGCCTGAAAGCAGTAATGGATGCTGACCCTTTACTTAAATATGCCTACCAGATCTCCCAAGATAGAGTACAAAACTTACAGCTTGTTGGACAAAAATCTATTTCCTCTTGGGTGGACATTTTTTTAACTGCTCTGCAGGATGATTTTATAAAAAAAGGTGGAGGTAAAGCTATGTTGGAAAAAGGGAAATATAAACAATACTTAAATGAATTTACAATAGCGTATACGGAAGCAGAAATTGAAAATTTAGCTGAGCAGACTTCATTTATTCAGTTCTTGCAACATTATAGGCAGCAGGATCCTTCTCAGCTAAATTCGGGTTATTGGAAGTACTATACCAAGATTGCAGGATTATTAAAGTAGTTTAAAATATATTCTTCTCATTAACTTTACCTTATGTGTGACTTTTGTCATTCAAGCAGGCTTTGAAGTTCAGGTACCACTAGATTACTTCCCTGTATCCAATGATTGTTATCATGCTTAAGGATTGCTATTGATGAAAACGTTAATGGATCAACTATTGTTCTTAATATAGGTTTAAGCCTTTGAAGAAAAGCAAGTCTGTTTTGAACGCTTTGCATAATTTGATCTTCTAAACATATTAAGGTTGATATTCAATTAAAGATGACGTAGTTTTTAATAGAACATACCCGGAAAGATAATCTTTTATGGGTTTAAAAGGATTATATATATCATTGAAGCCTCTTTGATAAGGATCATTTGAACTTCTTGCTTCCCGGCCATCTTTCATCATATCAAAAATAATTTTAACATCATAATGTACAAAAGGCATAGCTATAAAAGTTTCCAAAAAGCGAGTGGTGTAATAATTTCTATACGATCGAACTATATCATAATTCCAACTTAATGGTTCTGTTGGGGGATTAACAAGTAATCCTGTTAATGTTCCTTGAAAGAATAAGTTTACCAGTCCAACACCTATGCCTAAGAAGGCTAAATTGACTCCAGTTACTATCCCACTGTTGACTGCCATTGCCAATTTTTCACTGGCTAATATATTATTTACACCTTGGCGGGTTAAGGAATCTAAAGTTTGTGCATATAACTTTTCATCAAATTTACCTTTACTTTTCTCCATCACCTCTTGCATAACAAGTTGATGATTTAAATAAATATCTGCTCTTCCGTCTGCAAAAATAGGACTTACTTCAGCATGTCCATTTTTACCTAATCCTCTTCTAAATAAATCTGCAGGATTAACCAGTGTTTTTAAAGCTAAAATTTCACCGAGGTTTTCATAAAAAGATTGTCCTCTTGCACCCCCTTCTCTTATAGATATAGTTGTGCGTAGGTCAGCTCCTCTGGCAATTCTATCAAGTCTTGATTGATTCCAGGATAAAGATGGAGCAAAGTCTCCGAATCCCTCATATACAGGTATTATTTTCCCAATGCTTTCAGGTGTGGGCATAAGCAGTAAATTATACTAAAAAAGACACTACTTAGCAAACTATAGGGTAAATACGTAATAGTTCAATAGCTATGTAGCTTTTGCAAAACCTTCTCCGGTTACGATTTCTCTTTGAGTAAATTCTGTACTATACCTCTCGCCGAATTCTCTTGGAAGAACAGGTATGAAAATACCTCTGTCTTGTAATAAGACTTTTGTTTGTTCAATATATTTTAGCGGAACTTCTAAATGATTAATTTTGGTAATTTGAATAGGTTGATTAGTTCTCCTCTCAGTTGCACCAATATATCCTGCTGTTTTTATTGGTTCGAACGCATTTGGAAGTAGACCAATCAGAATAGGGTAATCTCCAGGTATAGCAGAGCGTAACTTGCCAAAATTAGCAGCTTGTCGCCAGGCATCCACTTTCCCTTTGATTCCATTTCTTGTAATTATTTGTTGCCCAGTTTTATTTTCCATCCATTTTATAGCTTCTTGTCTTTGATGAAGAAAATATCTTGCATCCCGGATAAGACTAAGTATATGTGGAGCTGTTAACCGTTTTATAAGTCCACCCCATTTACGGGGATCTTTAAAAAGCAACTCTCCTTCTGTTGGCTGTAAATGAATATCAGCATAGGTTACAGCATAAGGTCTTATTTTAGTTGCTGAAATGGTTTTAGTAGTTTTCAATGTTCCATCCCATATATCTTGATGTGGTCTTATTTCTTGGGTATCAACGATTCCGACTAAAACATCAACAGCACCACTATCCGCGTACCTTCCGGTTCCATGCCATAACTCAACCTCCCTATATATCTGTTTTATTCTATCTCTTTGTTCTAAATATTGGATTTCTAAAGCAGGAGGTAATATTGGTTTTTCTTTACCGCTTATACTTTTTATTTCTGGAGAAGCAGTCTCTGGCATAGAGATTGGATTATATCAAAGTAGCAATATTTTTTTTGGCGGCTGCCTGCCCCATATTTGACAATCACCCTTGATAAAGATACCCTATGAACAATGAAAAAGTTGAAAATTTTTGCCTCAAGCATAACAACTCTTTTTTTAATACTTTTTTCATCAACTCCTGTTTTAGCTGGAGGTGGTGGGGTTTATGCTGATACTACCTATACAGATGACTCTCACTGGAATATTGTAAGAGTGTATTTTGATCCAAAAGCATATACCTGTAAAGGAATGGTGGTTTCTTTTAACTATGCCAACACAGAAGATGGAGATAAGATCAGTGGTGGAAATGGAGATAATTCCAGCACCATTTCTGAGGATGCTCATAATGAAGTTGTAAATGGCACTCAATATTTGAGATGTTCAACTTATGCCAAAGTCTATTCCTCAACATTAAAATACAATAGATTATTAAACATTTTCTTTAAAGGTCCAAACGGAGATGGCAGCAGGACAATTGCTGTAAGTTTTGGCCCAGGATTAAATTATGGTAGTTTTCCACTCTTGCCTTGGGAAGGACCATCTGATTTTATTCCTGCTCCCACACCTACTCAACAGCCAACTCCTAAATTCACTCAAAAACCTCTTCCTCCTAAAGGAGTTCCTGAGTTACCTGAATACTTAACTTTAAATATCTTGGGTCAAACTCCTTTTGAGGGTCCTATGGGTAAAATGAGACATGTTTTGGTAAAGTGGATTAGTCCACCCACCCAAAGTTTAAAATATATTGTTTATTTCCGCCCGGATAATGACGCTCCTTTACATACAGGTGGTTGGGCATCTACCCTTGATTTACTGGATGGACCAAGTACAACTGTAGATTTATCTGCTAAGAATGATTGGTATATAAGAGTGGAAACTTGTATACCAGGAAGTTCAAAGTGTGTTAGCTCTAAATCAGCTTTCCTGCCTAAAATTAATATTCCACCTGTTATTACACCTAATCCTACCCCAACAGCAACTATAACTCCCAGCCCTAATGATTCTAAAGTTGATGAATTAAATAAAAAAATAGCTATTTTACAAAAAAAAGTAGATATGTTACAAAATCTGCTGGCAGAGTCACGACAGGCTCAATCTGATTTGCAAAAAAGAATTAATGAATTAGTCAGCATTATCAAAAAATTCCTCCCATCTTTTAAGTAACTATTGAACTGAACCTTTACCAAAGTTGGCTGTGCCAGAACCAACGCTACCACTGGATCCTTCAAACGCCCCATCCAAAGCAGAAATTTTCTTGGCTGGAGAAGGGATAGAAGCATCTTTTTTCTGTTTTTCTGTTTTTTTACTTTCTTCGATTAATTTTTTCCTAAGTTCTGATTTTTGATAAATGCTTCTGTCTTTATAACTGGCCTGATAATGCAGCATTCTATTTTTCTCATCTGTTGGTAAGTTTGAGACTATGTCATTTATTTCATCCTCTGAAAGCATTCTATTTTTAGCATTTTCTGCTCTTTGCTGATCTTCCTTTAGAGCCTGGATAAAGGCATGTTTCCTATTTGTTTCTTTTTGGTCTTTTTCAGCTTTAGCTTGTTTTTGTTTAAATTCTATAGTTCCAGTAGGAGCAATCTGTTTAGATTCTGTTACAGTTTGTGTTATTTCAGTTAGGCCTTCAAATACAATATCTCCCACATCTTTTAAAACACCAGCAACAGAAAAACTGTTTTCTTTTTCATATCCATCATCCTCAAACCCTCCCAAGATTCCACCTAAAATGTTTCTGGGATTTATTTTGTTTTTGGTGCTGGTAAATGGGCTCATTTGAAGGTTAATTTTACCATTTTTACCCAAAGAAGTCTAAAAAGTTTAAGCAGCTTGTTTTGTATCAATTACCCCATAATCAGCTAAAGTTCTGCCGGGAGTATCTTTTTTGAGTAGTTCCAAATTAGATCTAACTTGGTCAATACTTGTAGGTATGGCAGGAGTAGAATTTGATCCCAGTCCTGGGGAAAGAAGAGGCTCAACAATTATAACGTGTTCTTTACCCTTTGGTCTAACAATACCAGGTCCACTTTCTATTTTGGTTGTTATAGGGAAATTTGGGGTAGCCATAATAGTGAGGCGTATTTTACACCTTTATAGCCAGAAGTCAAATTAACTGTTAAAATACCAGAATAAGCCCAGGTGGTGAAATGGCATACACGATAGATTTAGGATCTATTGCTCGTAAGAGCGTGGAGGTTCAACTCCTCTCCTGGGCACCATAGAGAACTTTTTTGAGAAAAATTGAGATTAGATTGATTTATAGCTCCGTTTGTAGGTTCAAGCGGACTAATTTCCTTTTTGGATCCCTCCACACCCTTTTTATAGTATAAATACGGTAGTCGAAGCTGAAATAGTAAATTTTGATCTAGTAAGATCGGGTTCAAGCCGATTGTCTTAAATATTACTTTTTTATCCTCTGTGTTGCCATAAGAGATCAATTATATCAAAAAAGATCATCTGAAGACGAAAAATCTTTAGATTAACGAAAAAACCTGCCGCTGCTTTTTACACAACGGCAGGCAAAACTTATTAATGAAGTTTTTTAACCTCAGATAATGG
>CAYMUB010000014.1:0-7785 GCA_964393545.1 uncultured Gammaproteobacteria bacterium
GAAGAAATATTTTAGGAAAAAGAAAACTTACAGCACCGGATAATATGGTAGATTTCGCAGAATTTATTGCCCTAAGAAGTGGCTTAACCCCTGAGGCTATAGCTAGCATTGGATCCGATCAAGCCTTATCTGCTTTGGAAGCAGTTCGTTATTTCTCAAGTGGACATAGACAACCGTTAGAGGAACTAGTCAAAGATTGGCAACCACAAGGACAAATGGCTATAAGTTGGCACCAAGGAATGAGAAGTTACTTAAAAGGTACTTTATATGAATAAGGTTACTGTTTCAGCACCAGGAAAATTAATGCTTTTTGGAGAACATGCTGTGGTGTATGGCAGGCCTTGTATTGTAACTGCTGTTTCGCAAAGAATGAAAGTCACAGTTGAACTAACTGAAGAAAATAACTTTGAACTTCAAGCTCCTGATGTTAAAGTAACTGATTATAAAAAACCCATGAGTCAATTAGGCCAAGGTGAGATTCCTAAAGGAGCCAAGTTTGTAGAAGTAGCTGTCAAAAACTTTATTAGTCATCCCGTACTTGATACGGGATCCATAAATATAGATTCCCGCTTTCGCGGGAATGACAAGTTTGGAATTAAAGTCACAACAACTTCTGAATTTTCTTCCGAATTTGGATTTGGTTCTTCTTCTGCTTCTACTGTTTGTGTAATCAAAGCCCTTTCAGAAATTACTGGGGCAAATCTAGACAAAAAGGGTATTTTTAACTCAGCATATAAAACAGTCTTAGATATTCAAGGCAAAGGATCTGGATTTGATGTAGCTGCAGCTACTTTTGGAGGAACTTTATACTATATAACTCCAGGTAAAGTAATTGAAGTTTTGGATGTTGATTCTTTGCCTTTAGTTGTAGGTTATTCAGGAATAAAAGTTGATACAGTAACCATAGTAAATGAAGTTTCTAAAAAATCAGAAAAATATCCTCAAGTAATTGAGAATACTTATTCACAGATAGAAAAGTTGGTGGAACAAGCTAAAATAGCTTTATTGAATAAAGATTGGGTAACACTGGGTGAGCTGATGAATTTTAACCAAGGACTACTTTCTCTGTTAGGAGTAGAGGGTAAAAAACTGGCTGATATGATTTATAACGCTCGGGGACAGGGAGCATATGGGGCAAAACTGTCCGGAGCAGGTATTGGTGATTGTATGATTGCTATAGCTCCTGATGATAAAGTTTCTGCAGTTAGGAAAAGTATTACAGATGCTGGAGGAAAAGTAATTGATGTTGAGGCAAATGTGGAAGGAGTAAGAATTGAATCATGAAAACAACAGCTATAGCACCATCAAATATAGCTTTTACTAAGTACTGGGGCAGAAAAGATGAAGTTTTAAGATTACCTGAGAATGGATCTGTATCAATGTGTTTAAGTAATCTTTTAACCACTACTACTGTAGAATTTTCTCCTAAATATATTAAGGATAAAATTATTATAAATGGAGGTGGAATTGAAGAAGGTGAAGAGCAACGAATAATAAAACATTTAGATAGAGTTAGAAAATTAGCTAATCTAAAAGAAAAAGCTAAAGTTGTTTCCAGTAATAATTTCCCTTCAGGGACTGGGTTATCCTCCTCTGCTTCTGGCTTTGCTGCTTTAACCCTCTCTGCAGCCTTTGCAGCAGGTCTTAAGCTGTCAGAAAAGCAGTTGTCTATTCTTGCCAGACAAGGCTCTGGTTCTGCTTGCAGGTCTATACCCTCAGGCTTTGTAGAATGGTTAGATGGTGATACCTCTGAAACTTCATATGCAAAACAAATCTTTCCTCAAAATTATTGGGATATCGCAGATGTGGTGGCAGTTGTCAGTATTGGTAAAAAAGAAGTTTCCACCTCTGTTGGTCAAAAAAGCGCTCAATCCTCCCCTTTTATGAAATTAAGACAATCTCATATGAGGGAGAAGAATCAGAAAGTTAAAAAACTTATTAAAGAAAAAAACTTTAAAGAATTTGGAGAACTGGTTGAACAAGAAGCCTTAGAATTACACACTATTATGTTAACCCAATACCCTCCTTTAATTTATTGGACTCCTGGAACTTTAAAGATTATGAAGTTAACCTCTCACTGGAGAGCAGATGGAATTCCTGTTTATTTCACTATTAATACTGGACAAGATATTCACTTAATTTGTCAGCAAAAAGATGTTAAAAAAGTTAAAGCAAAATTAAAAGAAGTTGAAGAAGTAAAAAATATTATTGTGAATTCTCCTGGAGAAGGAACCAGACTTTCAAGAAATCACCTATTCTGAAATTATCTATCTATTTCATCTGATGTTCTTCTCTTATCTTTTCATCTAAATACACTTTGACAAGTGACTGATATGGCACATCTTTTCTATTAGCAATCATTTTAAGATCGTCAAGAAGTGCTTGGGGCACTCTAATAGTAATAGTTTTAGTTGAAGTCTTAAGGTTTGGAAAAGATGGGTTAATCATTGCTTTGCTGATATCAAAATACTCAGTACTATCATGAGTTGCCCAAAACTTATCCTCTTCATCTTCGTTTTTAAATCTAGGTATTAATTTTAGCTTTTTCATAAATTATCACCTCCAGTTTCTTGAAATTCTTTTCGTTCTCTTTTGTTTTGATTTCTTGCTGATATTACTCTTATTTTATTACTTCTAATTGTAAATATCATAAATATTAATCTTTTCCTATTTGTTTGTCCGTAAACTCTATACCTTTCCTCTATTTGTGAATGAGTGTCATCTTCATTTATAATCAGTGGTTTATTTAGAAATCCTTCTTCACATTCTTTATAATTAACCTTGTGTTTTTTAATATGTTCAATGTTTCCCTGATCCCACTCAAATCCCAAAAGCTTGGATACTTAAGTTTTTTATCTGATCTTTTGTGTAGAAAAACTTCTCCTTTTGAATTATAGATAAATATATTTACTGCCCTATGAAGTAAGCCTTTTTTGTAACACTCTCCTCTGGTTACTTTACTTATAACTTGGTTGTTTTCGTCCACCACTTCTAAAAGTTCATCAAGTTCATTCATTAAAAAATCCTGATTGTTTTAAGACATTTAATCCACTGGACACCCAGGGAGCATATTTTTGAGGATTTTGTTCAAAATCTTTTAAAAATTCTTCCTTACTTACCCATTTATATTCATACCCAACCTCTTGATTTAGATTAATCTCCCCATTATATCCCCCTACCATCATGGCACAATGTTCATTCTCACATAAAGATCCAATTTTTTGAAAATAATTAAACATTCCTAGATTTGAAAAAGAGACTTGCTCTTGAATATTGTATTCAACTTTTAAACACCTTTGAGTTGCTTGTTCAAAGCTCTCATCACCTTTTTTTGAATGTAATAAATGAGTATCTGCTGTAAAACACCAAATATTATCAAAGACTTTGTGTTTTCTTCTTTGCAGTAATATTTGTCCTTGAGAATTATAGACTAAAACTGTCACAGCCAGATGCCTTCTCCCCTTACCTGTATGTCCTACTTCTTTTGGGATATATTCTAAAAATTTACCTTCATCATCACAAGCTAAGATAATTTGTTTATCCATTAGAGTGCCCGGGTTATTAAGAAAATGAATAATACACCTAAAACTGTCATGAGTATAGTCCACTTAGATGAATGTTGAGCATGAGCTTCAGGCAAAATATCAGAACAGCCAATATATAGTAAAAACCCAGCAAAAAACCCCAGATAAACAACTAATAACTTTTCTGGAACAGTAAAAAGCAGAGTTGATAAAGCTCCTAAAACAGGAGCTATAGCATCGATTAGTAACATTATCTTAGCTTTAGCAGTAGTATTTTTGTGAGCCAGCATTAAAGAAACTGTATTCAACCCATCTGAAAAATCATGAGAAATAACAGCAATTGCCACCAGTATTCCAACTGCTGATGAAATTTGAAATCCTAGACCAATACCTACTCCATCCAAAAATGAATGGCCAGATAAGGCCAGAGCAGATAAAACCCCCACGGTTGGGTGTTTATGCTTACCATACTCCTCTTCTTGAGCATGATGAATAATTAGCAACTTTTCTAAGATATGAAAGATTAAAAACCCAGCCACTAAAGCTGCCATAGCCACCACAGATTGAGTCTGAGTTTTTTCCAAAAGCTCAATTAATTCTGGGAAAATATCAAAAGCAACTACTCCCAGTAACACCCCGGCAGTAAACCCTAAAATTAAATGCAGCTTATCTTTATACTTTAAACCAACTAATCCTCCTAAAAAGGTAGAGACAAAAGTTAAAAGAGAAAGTATAATTACCATGAAAGGATTATATTACACTAACATATGTGCTACAACTGTGGTTGTCAAAATGCAGATGATGATATGGGTCATTCAGATAATATTACTAACTCTACTATCAAACATTTATCAGAACACTGGGATAAATCTTTTGATGAAACCAGGTTAACTTTGCTTCATGCTTTGGAAAACCAGGATCAAAAAGTACTTGATGAAGTACATATTAAAGAGATGTTTGTCAAAGCTGCCAAAGCCTGGGGCCAAAGTGTAGATCAGGCTAAAGAAAATACTAAATTCTTACTTAAAAAAGAATTGGAACAGATTACCCAGCAATAATGCAGGTATCAGCACATCCGGAAATATCGGAAAATAAGAAAGAATTGAAGTAGCAACTGCTACAATTGCCCCATATAATACCTGTTTTTTCAAATCAAAAGGAGAAGTTATAGGTTCAGGTAACATTACTAAGGCAAAGAAAATAGTGGTAGGATCTAGTAACAACTTAAATCCAGACAGCAAATTATACAAAATTAAAAAAGATAAAATAGAACCAAATCTTTTCATTTTATAGAAAGATACAAAAGATGGAGTTAATAAAACCAAAAATGTAAAAGGATTATTTTGAAAAGATGCGCCCCACCAGCTGACAGGTAGATTAAAAATTATTCCTCCCAGGAATAACCCAACAGCAGCAGGATTAAAAATATGTTTCTCCCCAATCCTGAGAAAATTTTTAGCAGCCATAGCTAAAGCACAAATGACTGCCATCTGATACCACACAGCCTGGGGGTTAATAATTAATCCAATAATCAATCCTGAAATTAAAGCAGATAAAGGTAAGGGAAATATCCTCTTTTTTAAGAAAATAAATAGTAAATCAAAAAAAATAGTAAATCCAACAGAAACAACAAGAATGTTCAGACTTGAAAGTAAAGGATATTGTTTTAAAGATGAAAGGTAAATGGCAATTAAGATAAGAGCCAGTTGAACTTTGGGCGACATCATTTCTCCATAGTTTTTTCCGGACCCATGTTAATATGAACTTCTATGAATTTCTCTATTCTGGCAACATCAAACTGATCAAATTTATCTATATAATTCCAGGCAGTTAAAGCAATTCTGGTATTTAAATTTGGTCTGGGTACCACAATTAATCTGGTCTTGCCTTTTTTCTCGTATATGGAGATTAGCTGATCAACTAATTTATGACAATCTTCTGATTTAAAACTTTCAGACAGTTTAGCTGAGGAGCTAGCTACAGTAGATGAAGTTGTTGCTTCCTCTTCTATTCCATGTGCATAAACTGTTTTAACTATACCCTGTCCCTTAAACCCTACACCCTTTCTTTCGCAGTTATATGACAAAATCACATAGCCGTGTTCTAAAGAGTGAACTAGATTACGATCATCTTTAGGTTCATTATAAATTCCTGATCTAACCCAATCTTCATAATGCTTACCTGAGGTAGGAGGGTTAGAATTGTAATCAACTTTTTCTCCAACTGGTATATGCCCTCTGCCTAAATCATTAATTTTTGTACCAGGTAAAGGTTTTGAAGATTCTATAAAAAGCCAAGCCAGAAGTACTATAAAGACTAATATTGCTGCTCCAATAATTAAAAAGTGTTTCTTCACGTCATTGGACAGAGGACTGCATATCTTTCCAAGAGTAGGCGCCTGAAAAATTAGTAGTATTTATAAAAAACCCTGGTGTACCACTTACTCCTAATGATCTGGCTGTGGCAACATCTTCTGTAAGCTTAGCATCATATTTGCCGCTGTCTAAACAGGTTTTCAAATCAGTTGAATTCACTACATCAGATAAAAAGCTCGCCACCTCTTGTGATTTACTCTTATCATTTTTCACTTGAGTATTTAATAAATCATAGCCTTCAGGTGACATTAATTTATCATGAGCTGGCCAGAATTTGCCTTTCTCATTAGCACAGTACAAAGCCTTGGTGCCCATTTCCCCATTCCCATGGCCAGGGGTATAAATATAAACAAGAGCTGCTTTACCTGAATCTACTAATTTTTTCATTTCCGGAACTGGAGGAATATATGTTCCTCCATCTGCAACTACAGTAAATTGGGTTCCCATTTGTTTATTAAGTGATGGATTATGCCCGGCAGCTACATGACAGAAAGGACAACTGGGATCTGCTACTTCAACCATTAAATTCTTGCTGTTCTTGTCTCCAAAAGTAATGTTTTTGTCATTAAAAAGAGCTTTAATAGTATCCTGCGTCACTTTTGGGGTTTGGGGAGCAGCAGGTTGAGGAGAGGCTTGAGCAACTTGAGGCTGAGTAGTAGGTGTACCAACTTTAATAACCCCTCCATGCATTAAAATGGCAATTGAAATTACAAAAGATCCTAACAAAATTGCCGCAGGGGTTGTTAAAAAAGAGCTTCTAGAATCCATTGTTAATTTAGTCTAAGGGGAAAAGCTAAATCTGTCAACACCCTTATGTAGGAAGATATGAATTTTATGGCCGGGGACCAAAGAGTGCTCTACCAATACGTACCATAGTGGCACCTTCTTGTATAGCAACTTCAAAATCTTTTGTCATACCCATAGAGAGATTTGGCAATCCTAATTCATCTCCAAGCATTCTCAGTCTACGAAAAAAGGGACGCATATCTTCAGGATCATCTAATTCTGGGGCAATTGTCATCAGACCAACAATAGAAAGCTCCGGAAATATTCTGATTCTTCTATATGCATCAACAACCTCTTCTGGAGCAAAACCAGACTTGCTTGGTTCTCCTCCTATATTCACTTCAAGCATAATGGGTATTGGTTCTGTAGCTCTTTTTGCAATCTCTTCTGCCAAACGGATAGAATCAACAGTTTGAATAATATCGAAGGTGGTGAGCGCATCCTTTGCCTTATTTCTCTGCAGATGACCAATCAGATGTAACATTGGGTGGACACCAAGCTCATCTAATGAGACTCTTTTTCCTCTTGCCTCCTGTACATAGTTTTCTCCAAAGTTCGTAAGGCCGGCTTGGAATAAAATACTCATCCATTCGACTGAGACTGTTTTTGATGCCCCGATAAGAGTAATTGCTGATGGATCTCTCCCTGAGATTAACGCTGCCTGGTCTATCCGCTGTCTTACATTTTCCAGATTTTCTACTAGTATTTCTTTTGCTGAAAAATTGTTTGCCATGTCTACTGCCTTATTTATATTATCTAATTATCTCACATTTTTTAAAAAATATTCATGAAACTTAGTTGTGGTAAGTTCTGGATGAAAACAGGCTGCTAGATAAAACTTATTTCCTATCCTTTCCTCACATGCTATTATCCTCTGGCCATTTTTAGCCAAAACATTGACAGTTTTTCCAACATCTTTTATTCTGGGCGCCCGGATAAACACTGCTACTACTTTACCCAGCTTAGTTTTTATTTCTTCAGTAAATGACTGGGCTTGCCTCCCATAAGCATTACGGTCTATCTCTATATCCATAAGTTCTAGTGTTTTTTGGCCTTCCCCTTTATTTTGGATAGTTTTTGCCAGCATGATTGCTCCGGCA
>CAYMUB010000015.1:0-10014 GCA_964393545.1 uncultured Gammaproteobacteria bacterium
GCTAAATCTCTGAGCGTAAATGCTGGAATTGGAGCGCTTTTTTCCAGCTTCGCTGGCGCTTTTTTGAAAAGTTTTCTTTGTCTTTTTTCAAATACAGGTAAATCTAATGTGCGAAGGTATACATCATTTTTATTGAAGAGATAATATCTAGGCCTTAGGCTATATCGAAGAAGGATCACTAGCCAGTTAAGAACAACCTTATCCTTAATTCTAAGAGACAGCGTTAAAGAGATTACTAAGACAATCAGAACCAATGGGAACTTATACGTTGCTAAATGCATTCTAGGTGGAAAGATAGAGTAAGCTGCGGTGGTAAAGAAAACAGGAACCATTAACAACATTATTTGTGTAAGGTTTAAATTACCTGCAATCTTATCTTCAACTGTTGTAATTTGAGCTGGTATTGGTTGTGATCTCATATATTAACTACCTTTCTGGGTGTTTTAACTGCTCCACTTACTGCCTCTGCTCTACTTCCAGATGAAGGATTGTCTGTTGTGATAATATTCATAATCTGTCCACCAATTTTTCTCATCAGTCCTCGTCCGGTGTTATACATAACCATTTGCATCATAAATCCGGGTGCTTTAAGGAGAGTAAAGAATAATCCAATTCCTACGGCAATTGAGATTAACGAGTTATTTGAATTACCCGGAATGGTTAAGAATGAGGAGGCAAGCTGGATAATAACTACATGGACAAAGACTACAAAAACAGTAACGATATAGCTTTTAACTGCAATTTCAGCAAAATCTGCTGTTTTAGGAATCACCCACAGTAAAAAGATAAAAGGAGACAAGACTGCTCCCAGAGAAATAGTGATTAATCTGGTGATGTACATTAGAAGCAAAACAATTGAGACGATTAAAAAGAGAATCAGGAAGATTAAAGTAATAAGTGGAGTCGTTCCGGTTATAAAAGTGGTAGGATTAATAGTATTGAGTACCCAAGCTTGATTAAGACCTCCTGTAGCGCCGAGTACTGCCTTCACCATCGCATTACAGGTGATGATGACATAATCTGCCAGGAACAAGGAGACATTAGCTCCTAGAAAAGCAAGACCAATCTTAGGAAGTAACTGTTTTAGCTCTACTTCTTCATATCCAAAAGTTGTGGCACTCATAAAGTGAAGTCCGAGAAGTGCAACGACTACAACAAACAATGAGTCAACTATTCCCAAGGAGATTAACCAGAAGTTAAAGATAACTGAGTTATTCGTTAAATTAGGGGTTGTGGTTAAAAAACTCATAATGGCGTCCACTGTAGGTTTAGTTGCACTCTCAACTATGTTTTGCATAAAGCCTGTGACAGCATCAATCAATACTTGAGTTAATCCACCACTTGGAGTAGTAGAGATAAGTGGAGTAAGGTCGACTGCACCCGCATTATTACTACTAGAGGGATTGTTTAAAGCATTTTGAAAAGTTGAGATGATGACACCTGCTCCGAGAATGAGGACTAGGCCAATGAGAGCATTTCTGATTGTTTTCTTGGCTTGAATTAAGTTTTCCGGATTACCGCTGGAGGTAATGTAATGATACCCACCCTTGATTAAAAAAAAGACCGCCGAAGCGGTCCCAATAAGGGTAATAATTTGTAAGGTATCGTTTGTGTAACTCGTAATGTCAGAACTTGTAGAAATGGCTGCGAGCACAGGAGAAGCGTAAAGAAGAGAAAAAACAAAAACACCAAATATACTTACTACCAACTTCATCATATTCATCTGTTAGAGGGCAGGAGATTTAATTGCCACCGCCAAATGCACCTGTTGCAAGCTGGGTCACAACATTAGAAAACACAAAAGCTCCCAATACTATTGCCAAACCTATTGCTGAGTACTTGATGGTGTTTTTAGATCTGTCCAAATTTTCAGGATTACCGGAACTGGTAATGTATCCATATCCTCCCCAGATAAAAAATCCAGTAGCAACTAAAGCTGCTAGTGTTGTTCCGATTTGAATAATGCTCTGAATAAATGTTTGGATTTTAGTTACATCTGCTGATTGGGCATAAACAGGAGAAGCAACAATTAGTGAAGTTAATAATACCGATTGAAAAATAATTGCTTTTTTCATACTCTACCTCCTTTCTTTAAAAAGTGGGCAGAGATGATTTGACTTACTTTGACCTAGTTTATAGCAGATCAATAGTCAAAAGTAAAGCAGTCTGATTCTGTTTAATATATTTTAATTTTTCCTGGCCTTGTAGGATAAGTATTTTTGCTATGATATATTAAGGGAAAATTATGCCAGAAGTCGATACTTTATCTTCAATAGGTGCAAGCCAAGCCCCTACTCGCTCTGAGCTAGTGGTAAGTGCTAACTTATTTGGAGATAGACAAACAGAAGTACTATCTAAGTTTACTCCTGAACAACAAGCAAAAATTAAATATAATCAGCAAGTTCTATCTTCTCTAGGGTACTTTATTGGGAAAGATTTTAAAATTCCAGTTTATGCAGGATTACCTTCTGCCGAAAATCCTTCAGGATGGCGCTTCACCATAAACTCAAGAAATCCTTCAGAAAGATATATCCAGATGAATGCGGTTGACTTACTTAATTTGCCTATGGAAAGACTGCGTTTTAGAACATGCCATGAAGCAAGCCATGTCCGAATTACCCGTTTTGCTGACATTATCCCCATAGAGGAATGGAATCAAACTGGTTTTTCATTTTTAATGAATGTTATAGAAGACCCCCGAAATAATAATTTCTTTACAGAAGCCTATCCTAGATCAAGACAAGATATGGTTTTTGAATATGAGGCTCAAAAAGTCGAGGAAATAAAGGCTAAAGAAGAAGCAAAGGCACAACTGGGCTATACACCAAAATTTATGCAAGCAGGACATGAATATATAAAACAGTGGTATAGAGAAGCAATTACTGATCCAAGCGGTTTCAGCAAAGATTTACCCGATGATGTAAGAGCAGTGGTTGAAAAAACAATTGATGCAGCCCGTGATTCCTGGTTACATTATCCTTTAAAAGCAGAGGCTGATCAAAGTGAAGATTTAATTAGAAGGTATTCCCAGGCTTCATATGAGATAAACCGTGACAAAGTTTGGCCTGAATTTAAAAAATTAGTTGAGGAAGATCTACAAAACCAGGAGATACAGGAAGCCTTAAAAGATACGCAACAATCAGGTGAAGGGAAAGAAGGAGGAGAAGGTGAAGGTGCACAAGGTTTGGAAAGTAGTTTAACCCCAGAAGAACAGCAAGAGCTTAAGGATGCGATATCTAAAGCACAACAAAAAGCAGGTGAAGGAAAAGGTGGTCAACCTTCGTCTGAAGCAGGAGAAAGTACCGGTAAACCAGCGATTATTGATCTAGACTCACTTTCAGATGGATTAAAACAAAAGGTCCAAGATTATATTGATGCACTTCCAGAAGAAGTAAAAGAAAAGCTCCGAGAAATGGCCGCTAAAGCACTAGAAGAATTTGAGAAAAAAATAAGTGAAGGTTTGGAAGGCAAGTTAGTAGAAAAACCCAAAGAAAAAATTGCCTCTGAGAAAAAAGACACTTCCACAGATGTTTCAGAGGAACCAGTAGATACAACTGAACCTAGAGATTCTAGTAGTCTAAAAGAGTTTCAAGACTTAATTGAGCAAGCTCTTAACAAAAATGAAAATGTTTATGAAGAAAAACGTCGAGAAGTTATTCCAATAATAGACGAACTCGAGAATGATTTACGAGAACTATTTGTTGCCAGACGTGCACAACGTTGGTTAAGTGGTTATAAATCTGGAAAAAGAATTGATTTAAAAAGACGAATTCAAGAAAAAGCCAAAGGTATATCAGCAGTAGAAAGTGAAGCTTGGCAAAAACGTGAGTTGCCGCAAGAAAAAGATTATGCTATTGCACTTCTTGTTGACCTTTCGGGATCAATGCAAGGCAACAAAATTAATGAAACCTTTAAAGGAGCTATTGTTTTGGCTGAAGTTTTAAATAGATTATCTATTAATACTGAAATTTTAGGTTTTAACGATAAATTATATGTTTATCAAGCCTTTGGGCAAGATATGTCAAGAGATGTGAGGGAACATATGGGAGGGATGTTGCAAGAGGTAGTTACACCAGCAGCTAGATGGAATGATGATGGATGGGCAGTTGAACAAACCTCACAGCGACTAGCCAGACAAAGAGCTAATGAGAAGTTTCTATTTGTTTTATCAGATGGTGTACCAGAAGAATCTCCAAAACATGCCAGATCAAAATATGAATTAGGTAAAATAGTCAAAAAAGTTATGACAGATACTAATCAGAAGTTAATTGGTTTGGGTATTGGTG
The DNA here is from genome assembly GCA_964393545.1 of uncultured Gammaproteobacteria bacterium. Classification (GTDB taxonomy): domain Bacteria; phylum Patescibacteriota; class Microgenomatia; order Daviesbacterales; family UBA10151; genus CAYMUB01. Next base: position 4,287 of record CAYMUB010000015.1, read on the forward strand.
AAGGAACGGAACATGTCGAAAACTATTACCCAAATAGTATCGCTAACATAAGCGTAGAGGAAATGTCAGATCAACTTGCAAACGTTATTAGAGAAGTCATGATGGACAGTGGCAATTTCTGATATAATTTTTCTAAAGGATGAATAATCAAGACTCATTTATAGATTTTCTTCAACATACAACTTCACAAAAAGAGGTTTCGTTAGTTATTGCTCAAGACGAACCTGAATTAAAAGAACTTAGAGCAGTGCTTGATCAAAAAGCTTTTACTCAGTTGGTAGACCATCCAGAATTTTTTAGATATATTAGCACCCCCTCCAAAATCTACTTTGTAATTCAAAATCACATGCCAAAAAGGATATATGATTTTATCATGCAATACCCTACAGGACAGGTAGAAATATTTGATAAAAATAAGATGAAGGCGGTTGTAATATCACCTATTTATAAGGACGTAGCAGTAGTCATCTTAATGACTAAAGAAACGTTGGGAAATATTCAAAAATCAGAATTTCAAATTTTGGAAAAGGTTGGCATGACGTACCAAAGCTAAGCAGAAGTTGATTTCTGCCTAAAGTAAACTAAAATATGGAAGAACCTGTGATTGAAAGACAAGAGTTATCTCCTATATCTCGCGTGCCTATTTTAGAGACTGAAACATCAGTCTCATATTTGGGTACTCGCTTACCGAAAGCTGAGAGATCAGATAGTCCATTTGTGCCTAAAAAAGAAGCATATGCAGATTATATTGACGATAAGTTTTCTTTAGAAATGCAAAGAAATTTGGCAACTGCTTTTTCTATGGGTCAACCCATCTTAATAGAAGGTGGTACTGAGATTGGAAAAACTACGACTGCAAGAAAGATGGCAGCAGAGCTGGGCTGGGAAGTTCATTATGCAAACCTAAATCATGGTGCAGACGAGACAAAGCTCATGGGAAAGCCAATGCCCAACACAAAAAGAACTAGTCCAGAAGATCCTGAATATGTTTACTGGTTGGGTAAAGTTTCAGCTGGTCTTGTTCCAGAAGAGGGAAAGATTAAGCTCATCATTATCGATGAAATTGGTGCTGCGATGCCAGAGAATTTAATTATGCTCCATGAGATTTTAGATGCAATAGGACGTGGAGAACCTGTTGATCTGTCAGAATTTGGAAACGGAATAGTTCGGATAGATCCAGACAAGATTAAAATTGCTGCTTTCACTAACCCTCCTGGCAAAGGCTATATTGGTCGACAACAACTTGATCAAGCTCAGTTAAGGCGTTGGGTCTATTACAAAGCACCCTCTGAACTACCAAAAGAAACAGCCGCTCGTTTTAGTAAAGCTATATTTGGTTTAGCTCCTCAAACAGAAGAAATGCTGGATGATGATGTATATTTGTTCTCAAGAGATCAAGTTTTACTCCCTGAACAGCTTCCTGAAATTCCAGGAATTGGAGAAATATTGGAAAAGTATGATGAGTTCCATGAAGCTGCTAAAGCCTTACTTAAGGAAAGGCAGATTGCAGCTGATCAACCACAACAATTCACTTTCGGAGATCGAAGCGAAAGGATTCGTATTAGAAGCTTTCTACTTAACTTTTATAGAGGTGACGCCAATGAAACTTTCAAAAAAGCTCTACGTTTTTATTACTCTAACAAGCTGGAATCTGATGTAGATAGAGCAAAACTAGAAGAACTAATCGCACATGTAGAATATATCGCTCCCATTCAAAATACCCAAAGAATACCAATTGAGGCAACACCCGTTGCAATTGCGCCCAGAGTTTCAGAAGCAACTCCGTCCTCAGCCACCACAGTAGAAGCAAGACGGGAACAAGATGAATGGCGAAAGGCTCTGGGTGTTAATGTAGAGACAAAACCTATCCCTAGCTCAGTAGATTCACTAACAACGAAAGAAAAATTAGCCGATTTTGGGTTGGAATTGCTATATCTGCCGAAATTAGACATCGGAACCTTGGCTGATCTTAAAAGGTTGGGAGTTGAGGCATTTTTAGATGAATTACAACGTCGTTATCCAAACTGGAAACACTATGAAAAGATGACTGCCGCTGAACAAGCAGATCACAGCAAAAGCAGGAACTTAAATGAGTGGTATTGGGATTTGGTTAAAGATGGAAAAGTTAATTTTCCTAAATTGCCAGGTCAATGGGTAGCAATTGAAAAAATGCCCAAGCCCAAATATGGAGATCAATATGAACATACTAAAATGGGAGAACGGTTAGGTTATCCAAATCGCTTTAGTGTTTCCTGGAATGATGCAAAAAACTCTATTGCCAGAGAAGGGGCTGCATTTATTGCTTCTTCAGTGTTTGCAAGGGACGGTCACCTTAGGATGCCTACTGCTTTAGAATGGAATTTAATTGCCAACCGTAAAGGCTGGGGTGCAACCAATACCTATGAGTGGACAGATGATGAATACCGCGACTCCGGTGGTTCTGATCGGTTGGTCGTCGGCTACTCTGACGACGGGGGTGCTGCCTTCGCTGGTTGGGATCGTCCTGACGGTCAGCATGACCGCTTGGGGTTCCGTGTTGCGGTAGTAATTGATCCTTGATCTCTTGAGCGTTTGGCTCTTTTGGATTTTTGTTTTCTTGGTTCTTGCGAGCAAAGCGAGCCCAGTTTCGTTTTAGAAAATTAGTCTTTTTATTATTTCTTGAGCAATATTATCAGGATTGCTGATTATTTGTGACTCTTCAAGTTGTATAAGTTTATATCCATGTTTTTTTAGTTCGACTGGATTGAGTTTAACACTTGAGATAAGCTGGATAATAAGTTTAAATCTTCGACTCATAGGTCTCCAGATTAACATGTCTACCTTTACAGGCTTTTCCTCTATTAAAATATCACTTAAAAAGATATTTAAATTAACATGGTAGGAGCTTTTTAAGTTGAGCGCCTTGTAAAATAAAAAGTAAATATTTGAAGATATTCTGGCGTATTTATCTTTTATCAGTTTCTTCTTGTCTTTTTTAGTGCCAGCTTTTTGAAACTGATAATATGCATCAAACAATTCATAGGTAGTTGTATAGTGTGGGGCAAAGTATAGTAAGCCCATTTTTACCTTCAAACTTTCTTGGTGTAAGGCGCTTAAAAAAAGTACCTTTTCTTTTGAAGAAACTTGAGTAAATATCTGCTTAATATTCCCTCTCAAAATATATCCCCAGAGTTCTTGAGTAATCCTTACTCTTTCATCCTTTTGTTTATTTTTATTTAGGATCAAACGCACTGATCGAGCCAAGCTTTTTTTGTTTAGTAAACCCTCATAAAGCATGCTTGCAGTATAATGATCAATTTATATGATGTCAATAAATAGCATATAGCCTTGATATTTGTTTAATATGCATCTATAATCATAAAGATTTTGGTTTAAGAAGATACGGGTACTACTTGTGTCTTAACAAAATTGCTCTTTTAAAGTTGACCAGATTTTTGATGGTTAATACTGTCAAAAGAGTGTAACTAGAAAGAGACTACTTGTTTGCTCTTGAAGGCTTTTAAGCCAAGTTAAATACAAGAAAGAATTGTTATTCAATGATTTCTGGTGGTAAGAAAAGAGAGTAAGCAATTATATGCGCGACTCCGGTGATTCTAATCGGTTGATCGTCGGCAACTCTGACAACGGAGGTGCTGCCAACGCTAATTGGAATCATCCTGACAATCAGAATGACAACTTGGGGTTCCGTGTTGCGGTAGTGTCTTTTTACTTTAAGTGGATGTGCTTTTTATCCATCCGCCTAGCATTTTACCTATTTCTTGAAGATTGGATTCAAGTGATAGGTATTTTTTACTGTCCAGGATTTTTAAATCTTTATATAGTCTTACAAAGACTTTCATTTGATCTAGTTTTATACTGGCTTTTTGTAGTATAGGAAGTTTATCTGTTTTGGAAGTCTGGCTAGCTTGAATAATTGCTTCTAACAAATCCAACAAAGCATTTTCCCCACGCTGCCCTAGTGTATATCTGTCTTTTTTCGGAAAGTGAACCAGATATAGGTAAAAAACTTTATAGGTCTCGTATGTTTTTTGGAAAATAGGAATGTCTGCTGCCAATTGATTATGAAAATCTACCATAGTATTTATTCCAGGATTATATCACTTGAATACCTTTTTGAGGTGTGGAACAAATTCCTTATTGGTAAAAGGAAGCGAGCAGATGTGCTTTTGTTTGAGCGTTTTTTAGAAGACAATCTCTTTTCTCTTTATTCGAATCTGCAAGATAAAACATATCAGCATGGAGAATATCAATCATTTTATGTTCGAGACCCAAAGCTTCGACACATTCACAAGGCCTTAGTAAAAGATCGGGTTATTCATCATTTAGTCAGTTCTATTTTAGAAAAAATCTTTGAGAAAACCTTTTATGCTCATTCTTATTCTTGTCGTACAAATAAGGGTACGCACAAAGCAGTTCAGAGTTTTATCCAATTTGCCAGGAAAGCCAGCCATAATAATACTTCACCCCTTTTTGTTTTGAAATGTGACATTAAAAAGTTTTTCGCTAGTGTTGATCAACAGATCTTAATAAATCTATTAAAAACAAGGATCAAAGATTCAGACTTTATGTGGTTACTGAAAGAGATCATTGAAAGTTTTAATTCTGAACATTCTTTGGGGCCTTTATTTCCGGCAAAAGGGATGCCAATTGGCAATCTGACTTCTCAATTATTTGCCAATATCTACCTTGATCCGTTTGATCAATTTATTAAACACCAATTGAAGATAAAATATTACATCCGGTATGCAGATGACTTTGTAATTTTATCCAATGACAAGCATTATCTGGAAAATATCCTGCTTCAGATTGAACAGTTCCTAGGTCAAACTCTAAAACTATCAATTCATCCAAATAAAATTACTATTAGAAGTTATTATTTAGGAATAGACTTCTTAGGATATATTGTTTTTCCTTATTTTGTTTTGCCAAGAACAAAAACCAAACGCAGAATCTTCAGGAAAATTTATCAGAAGGTTCAATTAGTGAAAAGCAAAAAGATGTCTATTGAAGCTTTCCAGCAGACAATTGACTCATATCTTGGATATCTGTCCCATGCTCACTCATTCAAATTGTCTCAACAATTGAAAAACCAAGTCTGGTTTTGGTTATCAGATTAAAAATCAAAAAGGTCTTTTGGGAATACTTTCAAAGCTTTTGCAATCTTGCCAACATTATCTATTGAAATGTTTTGCTCGCCTCGCTCTACAGCTCCTATATATGTACGATGGATATCCGCTTTTTTACCCAATTCTTCTTGCGAGAGTTTTGAATCTTTCCGTAATTTTTTAAGCTTTTTCCCAAACTTGATTCTTATATTAGTTCGATCCATAGGCAGTGATTAACAATAAAAAGGTTAATTTAATCATATCAGTAAGTTCTATACTAATGAAGCACGAGTTCGGTATGAAGTATTAATTTCCTTCGAAAATTCGTAGATCTAAAGATCTCTTTATTCTACTTTTTGTAAATTTGAATTCTTTGTTTTAGGGTTGCACCCCTCATTTTGCAAGGGTCAAGATGAACGAAGTCGTTGCTTCGCCCTTGCAAAACTCACCCCGCATAGCTTTCAGCATGTATTGGTAGCAGGCAGGCTGCTTCCAGAAAAATATTTTCTAGGAAAGCAAAGGAAGGAGGTGAAATAACATGATGCTACTAACAAAGGAGTTACAAACAAAACTACCACCTTTATATTCTTGTGAAGATAAAAAAGATCCAATGGTTATAGTTA
>CAYMUB010000016.1:0-24854 GCA_964393545.1 uncultured Gammaproteobacteria bacterium
CAAGGAAATTTAGACTTAACTACATGGTTAATTAAATACAACTCATACCGACCGCATGAAGCTCTTGATTATGATACTCCACTGGAGTATGCTCAGAAAAACTTCTTTAGTAATGTGTTACCTATGTGGTCAGCCCACACAGTAGTTTGACTTTTTAGATCGCTGTGTTAAAATAATCAGGCTTAAGATAGTGAGCCCTTCGACTACGCTCAGAGCGGGTCGCATCGTAAGTCTCACCGAGGCGTTTGTTAAAAACTCCTCGCTTTAGTGGAGTTTTTTTATGCCAAAAACAAGAATACAGAAAGAGGAAACAGTAGTCAAATTACAAGAAAAGCTTGCCAGGAGCAAAGCTTTAGTTTTTACTGATTATAAAGGTTTAACCATGAAGCAGCTTTCTGAACTTAGAAATAAACTAAGAGAGCAAAATGCCGAATTTAATATCACTAAAAATACTCTACTTGAGCGCGCTCTTCCAGAATCCTCTAGAACTCCTTTTAAAGGCCCTGTTGCTACTCTTTTTGCCTATGATGATGAAATATCTCCTATCAAAACCCTGGTTAAAGCTCTCAAAGATTTTGGTAAAGGCGTAGTAAAATCAGGTTTTTTAGGAACTGAGGCCTTAGATGAGGCAAAAATAAGACAACTCTCTGCTCTTCCCACCAAAGATGAATTAAGAGGACAAACTGTGGGAGTATTAATTGCGCCCTTACAAGGAATATTATCTGTTTTACAAGGGAACTTAAGAAATCTAGTCTATGCACTTTCAGAAATCCAAAAATCGAAGGGAGGTGTTTAAAAATTATGGCAGATGATCAAAAACCAACTCTCAAACCAGTTTCTGAGAATCTAGGAAAGATTATTGCACAAATAGAAACTCTCACTGTGCTGGAATTGGCAGATTTAGTACATGCTCTAGAGGATAAATTTGGTGTGTCAGCTTCAGCCCCGGTAGCAGTTGGGACAGCACCAGTTGGTGCATCCCCAGCTGAACCAGTAGAAGAAAAAACTACCTTTAATGTTATTTTATCTTCAGCAGGAGCAAATAAAATTGCAGTTATTAAAGCTGTAAGAGGACTGGTTCCAACTTTAGGACTTAAAGAAGCTAAAGATTTAGTAGAAGCAGCTCCAAAACCAGTACTGGAAGGTGTTAACAAGGCAACCTCTGAGGAGGCAAAAACCAAATTAACAGCAGCAGGCGCAACAGTGGAATTACAATAGAGCTAGGAAGGTGGAACTAGGAACTAGGAGCTAGGTTAGGTGGAACTAGGAAATTTTCCTAATTTCTAGGTCTTAGTTCCTGTCTCGTTTTTAGTATCTATCATTAAATTCTTCATAAACTTAGAGAGTTCTAATAGCGTATTCAATTCTTGTAACGAGCCTCTACTGATTATCAGAAATTGTCGAAACTCCTTTTTAGTTCCTCTTCCATGCCCTTCAGCGATATTAGCTGGAACTGAAACTGCTGCTCTTCTTATTTGGCTTGTTAAACCATGTATTTCTTCTCTAGGAAATAAAACTGTTAGTTGATAAACTATTTTTACTAAGCTCATCCCATCTTGCCATATGTTAAGTTTCTCATAATTTGAGCTATCCATATTTATTTAAGTATACATAATTCCCTATAAGTTTTTCTCCTAGTTCCTAGATCCTAGATCCTAGATCCCTTTCGACCTATTGACACTATCTGTTTTGTTATGATATACAAAGAGATAGAATGGCAGATAAGTTATCACTTGAAAACCTCCCGGACCTTTTAACAGTTAGAGAAGTTGCTGAAGTACTTAGGGTATCTCCCTTAACCATCAAAAGATGGGGTAAAAGAGGCAAGCTACCTGCTATCAGAATTAATTCCAGAGGAGACCGTAGATATAAAAAAGAAGCAGTCCTCTGGTTATTAGGCATTACTCAGAAAACATCAGCACTTACCTAATGTTTTTGCTAATTGGACTAGAATATGTTGTCCTAGAGCCCCATCCATAGGATGATCAGCCTTTGGCTGAAAAAATTACTCAGCAGCAATTTGGGGATGTATTTTGTAGTTTGGGTTTTGTTCAAAACTAATTTCCCCTTTTTTCTCAACTATATAGTAGGCAAAACCTTGCTTTTTCAAGACAGGCTTTGAATCAATATATTTTTCGTCTAGAAAGCTATTTCTAAGTACTACTAGAAAGTTTATACCAGTATTAACAATATCCATTCCCCAACCAGCAGGAACTAGAACTTGTCTACCTGGATTTAAGCTCACCACCTTAAACTCTTTCGCCTCTCCCATTTCATCATTTCTTTGTATGACAAATACCCCTTGCCCATATAAACACTGATAGGTTTGCATACTAAGAAAGTTGCTAAAATAACCCAAAGTTTTATTAAACTCTATTCCGTTTCTTCCAGGAGAAACCACAAATATTAACTGTTCCTCATCTTTAATAAAGTAGTAAGGAGTTTTCATCCCTGCTTTAGCACCCTTCATTAAAACCGATTTTAAATCTTTGTCTGTGTGTGGAATTATCATACTATTTTAGATTAACACATCAATTCCCCTTAGCCAATAACCAGACAAATTTTAATAATCTAAGTTGCCTTTTAATCCTCCTGGGTTGAATCATCAATCTAAACAGCCATTCAAACCCTAAATCCCTCACCCACCCAGGAGCTCTGGGAATATTACCAGTAATATAATCAAACGACCCCCCAACTCCCATTGCCACCTTAATTGGTAATTTATCCAAGTTTTTAGCAATCCATTTTTCCTGTTTAGGCTGGCCAAATGCCACGAATAAAACATCTGTTTGAGGAAAGTGGCTATTTTTGTTAAGTTGCACTCCCTGTTCATCAACTATTCCACCAGAATCAGCAAAAGTTACTTTAAGTTTTGGGTATTTTTTCCTTAAGCACTCTGCTGTTTTTTTTGCTACCTCATCTTTACCTCCTAAAAATCCTGCTGTAAAGCCCCAATTAGGAAGCACCTTAACTAACTCTTCCATCACATCAATCCCAGGAGTATTACAAACTATATCACCTGATAATTTTAAACCATTGCCATCTGGGATAGCTAAATCTGAGTTGTTTATAATACTTTTTAGTTCTTCGTCCCTTTGAGCAAGCACTATCAGCTCAGGATTTGGGGTTGTGATATAGTATTTTTCTTTTTTTGAGAGCCAGTTCTTAACTATTTGTACAGTTTGAGTAATAGTAACATCATCAATTTTTACTCCTAAAATTTCTTTTTTCATGAATCTTCCAATACTTTTAATGTTTCTTTAGCACATCTTTCCCAGGAGAAGTTCTTGACATTTTCCAATCCTTTTTTGATCAATTGTTTTTTAATATCTGTTTGCTCTAATCTACCCATTCCCCTTACTATATCATCAACATCATAAGGATTCACCAAGATTGCAGCCTCACCGGCAATTTCTTTCATAGAGGAAATTTGAGAAGTGAGTACCGGGCATCCACAGGCTTGAGCTTCTATAATTGGCAGTCCAAATCCTTCAAATAAGGAAGGAAACAGCAGCGCTTTTGCTCCACTATAAAGGAATGGCAGTTCCTTTTCCGGAACATATCCCAAAAATTTCACTTTATCCTGTATGCCTAATTTTGTTGGTAAATCATATATCTCATCACTCATCCAACCCCGCTGACCTGCAATTGCTAATTTCAAATCTGTGTTATGAGCAAATTTCTTAAATGCTACTATTATTCTTTCTAAATTTTTTCTTGGTTGAACTGTTCCTAAAAACAAAAAATATTTATCTTTTTCAATTCCAAAATATCTCAATCTATTAATTAATAGATCATTTTTTCGTCCAGAGGACGATCCGCCTTTGGCGGAAAACAAATTTTTATCAAATCCCTCATAAATAACTGTTATTTTTTCTTTTTTGATTCCTATTTTTTTTACTAAATCATCTTTTGTTGCTTTTGACACGGCAATAATTTTAGTGGCTGTTTTTAGCTGATACTTTTGCATTAGCCTCAAATATAGCCTTTGTTTAAGTTGGTGCAAGGAAGGAAGATACTCAGATCCTAAATCATGCACTGTCACAATTGTTTTTAATCCGGGTTTTCTGATAAGCGGTATTGTATGCGAGGGAACAAAAAGTAAATCCAATTTTTCGGTAAAGGTTTTAAGGGCTAATCCCCCTTGAGTCCAAAGCCTAGACCAGTTAATTAATTTAAAGTTAAAGTTCTTTGGCCAATCTGGTAAGGTCTCCTCTGGCGAATTCAAATAAACAATATACTTATTCTTTTTATCTATTTTGCCTAAGGCTTTAAGAAGTTGATAAGAATAGTTTTCTGTACCTGTCCTTTTGGAAGTAAATGCTCTGGACCCATCAAAACCAATGATCATTAATCTATTATCTTTTAGATACTGACCTTTTGTATAGATCCAGATTTTCCAAAGCCATACCTGTTCCTAAGGCTACACAAAGCAATGGATTATCAGCCAAAGAAGCTGGAACTCCCAAACTTTCTGTTAAGAGTTTATCTAAATTCTTAAGCAAAGAGGTGCCCCCGCTCATCACAATTCCTTTATCAATAATGTCTGATGCCAGCTCCGGAGGAACTTGTTCTAAAACCCCTTTGACTGCGCCTACAATCTTTTGCATTACTCCTGAGATAGCCTCAGTTACTTCTTCCGAATTAACTTCCACAGTTTTAGGTAAACCAGAAAAAGCATCTCTGCCTCTTACTTCAATTTTTGCAATCTCACTTGGCTTTAACTGAATAGCTGAGCCAATCTTAATTTTTACTTCTTCAGCCATTCTATCTCCGATTATTAAATTATGTTTTTTGCGGATATAACTTTGAATAGCCTCATCAATTTTATTCCCCCCCACTCTGACTGAAGAATGCACAACTACTCCCCCTAAACAAATAACAGCAGCCTCAGTTGTACCGCCACCAATATCAACAATCATATTACCTGATGGATTAGCTATGGGGATTTTAGCTCCAATTGCTGCAGCCAATGGCTCATCAATTAAAAATGCTACCTTTGCTCCGGCAGATAATGTTGCATCTAGTATGGCTCTTCTTTCAACAGAAGTAACACCAGCTGGTGCGCAGACCATGACTTCAGGTTTAAAAATTCTGCTTGAACCGCAAACTTTATCTAAAAAATAGCGGATCATGGCCTCAGTTATGACATAATCGGCAATAACCCCGTCTCTCATTGGCCGGGAAGCAGTAATGTTTCCTGGAGTTCTGCCTAACATTTCTCTTGCTTCATTTCCAACTGCCAATACCCTGTTATCATCAGTAGTGATAGCTACTACAGTAGGTTCATTTAATACAATCCCTTGTCCAGCCAGATAGACTAGAGAATTAGCAGTGCCTAAATCAATACCAACCCGTTTTGAAAAATTAAACATAGAATAGACTTCCGTCAAACTATAACTTAACTTTAAACATGTCACAAGATACACTAAATGGGTCAGAATAAGTCAAAAGTAAAAAGTCAAAAGTAAAAATTTTTTCCTTTTTACTTTGAATTTTTTACTTTAAGTTAATTCCGTAGAGGTTTGGTTCAGAGGCTGTTGGAGTTGGGAATGAACTAATAATAACCAGTCTCGATGAATCAGGCCAGGGAAAAACAAAGTTATCAGCAAAAGAGCCTGCATAGATTACTGCTCTATTTGTTCCATCATATTCTATAAGAGAAATAGTCCCATTTTCTATTAAAATAATATGTCTTGAATCAGGTAGCCAAAGATGCGCTCTGGCAGGAGGCAGAGGATACTCTTTCTTACTCTCCAAATCATAAACTTTAAAACCTGAAACTCCCTCTTTTACAGCTAGTTCTTTCTCATTAACCGAGTCCTTTCTTGCTATAAACTTAGTTTCATCTGGTGACCAATAAATTTTAGCAGAGTTTGAAGCTATTTTTCTTAGATCAATCTCTTTTATTGCTAAGATACTGGCTTCATTTTTAGCCTTGGTATCTTCTTCCCATCCATTAAGAGTTCCAGATAGTATGGGGGTAACATCTCTTGGCTCATTGTTTAAAGTATCACTTTCTAAAAGATAATTAGTTTTTTCAACCGTTGCTAAAATTTGTTTAGAATTAGGAGACCATTTAAGAGTAGCTTTAGAAAAATCAATAATAGTGTTTGATGATATTTGATGTGGTTCTGACGATCTAATAAAAGCAATTGGTTGATTATTGGTCATAGTCCAAACCCAAACACCATTCTTTTTAGCAGATGAGAAAGATACAAGATAGGCAAGTTTTGACCCGTCAGGTGATAAAACAGGACTTGAAACTCCGGTGAATGTCAAAGGATAAATTGTAGGAATTGCTGGAAAAAGAGTTACTTTAAGTTCATTTACTAACCCTTCTTTAACTTTGACGACCTTTTCCCAGGGTATAAAACCTTCTTTTACTATTTTTATAGTATATTCTTTTGGAGATAGTGAAGAGATAGTGGCATTAGTAGCTGTTGTTAGGTGCCCGTCTATATAGACTGAGGCGGCATCTGGTTCTGATTTAATAGTCACAATACCAGTACCTACAATCCTTTTCTCGCGGGTGGAGATTGTATAACCTTTGGCAAAAAAAATTGCTACCCCAGCAGAGAGTGCAATAACAATCAAAGTAGTTATGGTAATAATAAATCTTTTGGACATATGATAAGTATACACTAACTGTTAACTAATCTCGCCCTGACTATTAATCTATTAAGCAAGGTCCCCGGAGGATCACAGGTTTGTAAAGTTAAAACTGGTGAGTCATATTTATTAGTAAGATATGAAACATCAGCTGGAGAAGCAATAACTTTATCATAAACTATATAATCATATCTTTTATTCTGGTAGAAAATAATTACTCTATCTCCTTGCTCCAGCTCTTTTAGCAGATAGAATATGGCATTAAATCTGACAATATTCCATGGTGCATCTGTAGAATGGGAAAAAAGATATAGATTACCCTTTTCCCCAGGAGGAGTTGAACCTAAAGCTTGAGCAACCCCTTTAGTTAAAGCTGAAACATATTCTTTTTCATTACCAGGATTAACATTAGGAATCACTTTAGCATTAGCATTTATTTTCTCGATAACTATACCAAAATCAGTAGAAACAGGCACAATCTCGTTTTCCTGGGCTTTAATAGCAGCAAAATTATCTGCTCCTCCCACATCAGAAGGTGAAGGATTTGGAGAATTGGAAGAAATTTTGACACTGGCAATTGTTCTTTTTACCCCGAAAGTTCTATCTACTCTATATCCTACTTCTGCTTGAACTAGAGGACCTAGTATAAATATAAAAGCAATTAAACCACCAGAAAAAATTAAATACCCAAAAAACCTAACAGCCAGTATTGTTTGATAACGTTTGCTCATACTTTTAGTACCGCCGATAGGAGTCGAACCTACTGCCTAACCCTTAGGACGGGCTTGCTCTATCCGGTGAGCTACGACGGCTCAATGGATATTTTAACATTTTAGGAGGTATAATTGCTAAAGATTAAACGGAGTATTGATAATTTGTACAATATGTACTAATATTTAATCATGACTCTTATAGTTTCAATTAGTGAATTCAGAAATAATATGTCTGACTATTTAGATAAAGTTAATGAAGGCAATCGACTGTTTATAAAGGATGATAAAAAGAAAATTACACTTGCTCAAGTTAGCAAAGTCCATTCTTTTGATAAAGATGCTTACCAAAAAGCACTAACGAGAGCAGCTGGGGTCTTTACTGCAGAAAACCATCCTGAATGGGCAACCAAGAAAAAGATTATTACCTGGCTAAGAAAAACACGTCTGGCAAATGAAAGATCTTTTAAAGATGTACCTTCTTGATACAGATATATTGATTTGGATCTTAAGAAATAATCAAGAAATTCTTAATAAAATTACTGCTCTAAATAACAGAGCAGATCTTTGTATCTCGGTAATGTCCATTGCTGAAATATATCAAAATGTTTTCCCCTCTGAGCTAACAAATACTGAAAATTTGATAAATAAACACGTAATTTTTGAAGTTGATCAGAGAACAGCTAAAATGGGTGGTCTTTATTGGCAGCAGTACTCAAAAAAATTAAAGAATCTAACTATAGCCGATTGCCTTATAGCAGCAACAGCAAATCTTAATGACTTAACTGTTGTATCTTTAAATAAAAAGCACTTCCCTATGAAGGATATCAAATTATTGGATTTCTAATCCCCAAACCAAAGTTCAATTTCTTTGGCAGCTTCTTGCTCAGATCCTGAGGCATGAATTAAATTATAAACAGGTCTTTGGTCACGATTGGCATCTAAAATATTATCAGTTCCTAAATCTCCTCTGATAGTACCTTTTTCAGCAGTTGCAGGATCTGTAAAACCAGTTGTTTTCCTGGCCACCTTTACTGCATCCTCCCCTTCTAAAATTAGCGCTACAATTGGTCCAGAGGTGATAAACTTTCTTAACCAGGTAACCACTTTTCTACCTTGATCTTCTGCACTTTTGACTTGTTGTCCTGCAGCTATGGTTTTTTCCCCAATAGATTTTAAATACTCCGGATCCATCGGATAATGCTTTTCCACCACACTCAAAGGGGCAGTCATCTCTTTTCTCTTGACCACTTTAAGTCCTGCAGCCTCGTATCTCCTAATAATCTCTGTTGTTAAGCCTTTTAAAACCCCATCAGGCTTAATTAGTATTAATGTTTGCTGTATCATATTCAGAGTATGATACCAAGTTAGAAGTAAAAAGGCAAAAGGAAAAAACTTTTTTACTTTGTATTTTTTACTTTTTACTTAATCTCAACGTCTTCAACCCTGGTTGATCCATCTGAAAATACTGAGACTATGGCAAATCTGGGAGCTTGGGGATTTCTTTCTATTGTCACTGCTCCAACAGTTAACATAGATAATTTAGTCACCGGTTCTTCATACTCAGAAAAATAGTGGATATCTCCGGAAAAGATTTTTTTCACTCCCGCTGCTTTAAGTTGAAAAATTAAGCTCTCTGCTTGCTGTTTTAACTCATTTTGCGCCTTACCCATAGCATGATCTGATGATGGATGATATAAAGGCTCATGAATAAAGACCAGGATTCCTAAGTTACTTTCTGTTTTAGATTTTTCCAGTTGATCTGAAATCCAAACCTTCTGCTCGGATGTAATACCCTGATAATTATCACTATTATCCAGCAGTAGAAATTTGAAGTTGTTAAAATTAAAGCTTTGAAAAGTAGGACCAAAGATTTGTTTAAAATTTGTATCTGCAGGTAAGTCTCTATTTCTGGAATCCCATAAATCATGATCCCCTGCTGTTAAAAAATATCTTAAAGAGGAATAATCAAACTCTTTTTTAGCATTTTTTAATTCTTCCACAGTTCCAACATCAGTATAATCACCCAGTCCAATGATAAATTTAATATCAGGAAAGCTTACTTTTGCCTGAGAAATAGCTGTTCGTAACTGATCATTATTATTATGCGAGTCAGCCACCAGTAAAAATCGGAAAAGATAGTCAGGGTTGCTTGCTTGAGGAGTTGCTGATGGTCTGCCAGAACTATTTTTTACAACTTGAGCAGGCAACTTTAGGGAAGATAATACTGCTGTAAATTGTTCCGGGTTTTTAACTGATATAAAGCTCTTGAGAAGTTGTTGGGGATCAAGTTTTAGAGGATCCAGTCCGGAAAAATGTTTGTAAGCTGTATAAGTCCCGCCTAAAAGCAGGGCAAACATGGTTAGACTAAGAATAAGTCTAAATATAACAAACAAAGGATTACTAACTCTTCTATGGTGTTGTTTTTTAAACATGGCAGGATTTTTTATTACATTTTCTCAGGCGCTTCTATGCCTAAAAGATAAAGTCCAAGTTTCAATACTTTTCCAACTTCACTTGATAACTTAAGCCTAAATTGCTGCTTTTCTGAACCAATGATTCTGCATCCCTGATAAAACATATTATAAATCTTGGCTAAATCGATTAAATAGGTGGCAAGCAAGTTAGGATGGTAAGAAGCAGCTACCTCAGATACAATATCAGAAAAATATAGCAGCTGCCTTAAGAGCAACCTTTCTTGTTTATCTAATGCTAGATCAGTAGTATCTGTTTGTTTAGTAGCTTTTTTCAAAACAGATTGGATCCTGGCATAGGCATATTGAACATAAGGACCATTATCTCCATCTAAGGAAACTGACTCATCAAGGTCAAAAACCATATTTGGGGTGGGAGAAAACTTCAAATAAGAAAATTTAATAGCTCCCATGACTATCTGTTCAACCACTGGATCCTTCCCCCCTCTGTTTTGCTTCATAACCTCTTTAACTTTTTGGGAAACTACTTTATATAAATCATCAACTGTAATAACACTGCCTGTACGGGAAGACATTTTACCTTGTTTAAGATCAACCAGACCATAAGAAAGATGATACTTTTTACCTTTAAGATAAGGAAAAACCATTTCAATTGCTTTAAAAACTACTTGAAAATAACCGGCTTGTTCGTGGGCTACTACATGGATTGCTTTGTCATACTCAAATTTGGCATATTCAAGCTCAGCTAGCCCCATCTCCTTTCCTTCGTAGGTTGGATTACCAGCTGAAGTGATAAAAACCCGGTTATGAAGACCATACTTTTCTCCCGGAAAAATCACCGCCCTTTCACTTTCTTCAAAAACTTTATTAATATTCTCTAAAACAATCTCTTTACCTCTCTCAAATACTTCGCTTTCAAAGAAACATTTGTCATATTTAACGCCTAATAACTTATATATGGGCTCAAAATAATCTAAACTCCATTGTCTTGCCAGCTCATAAATATCTTTTAAAAGAGGATCTTTTTGGTAAAGAGCAATATTGATCTGATCTATTTCCTTCTTGGTTTCTAAGTCTTCTTCATAAACTCTGTTTCCCTCTGCATAGGCTTTACCCATAAACTTCGCTTTTTCCTCCAGGCTCAATTCATTAGTTGGTATACCTATTTTCCTGATGCCCCACACAGCCTTGGCAATGTGTAACCCGATATCCCCCTGATAGTTAGCACGGAATACTTTGTTACCTGCAGCTCCTAAAATTCTTGCCAGGCTCTCTCCCAGAATAAATGTCCTGAGATGACCAATATGAATTTCTTTTAAAGGATTTGTATGTCCATACTCCACAAAAATCCTTGATAATTTATCTTGCACCGGGAGTTTGTCAAACTCCATCTTTAAAAGGGATTTGTCTTTGATAAAAAAATTGATAAACCCTCCTTTACTTTCTGCTTTTTCTATATAATCTGGCTTACCAAACTCTGTCAGAATTTCATTAGCAATATCTTGTGAAGATTGCTTATTAGAACCAAGGTTTACTTTAGCAAGCTGCAAGGCCAAATTCGTACTATAGTCTCCAAAACTGGGATTTTTGGGAATAGAGCAAACTATATCAGTTGTTGGATAACCTAACTCCTTGACAGCAGTTTTTAAATCTTCAATAATCTTTCTTTTGAACATTATTTAATGATAACACAAGTCCGGCCACAAACATATAATACCCTACCCATACTACCCAGGCTTGCTGCCCGATATATTCCCAGGCAAAGGGTAAGGAAGAAAAGAAGGAAACAATATAAATAAAATAAGTCAGCAGAGCACTTACTCCTAAGGCAATCAGTTGGCCAAGGAATAACCAAACAGAACCCAGTATAAGCATCATTGCTCCTAAAATCATAATAAAAGAGATGGTCCAAAGGACAAAAATATTGGTAATTAAGGAAACCAAAGAAAACTGATGGAAGTTTTGGACAATTACCGGCGTCACCATTATTTGAGCAGCCAATGTTACAGCCAAATCTGAGCCTATGATAGGCAGTTTGTTAAAAATTTTAAGCAGGATTGGTGAGACTACAATTACTCCAAATGTGGCTAAAAAAGATAATTGAAAAGATAGACTGGTAATCCATGTAGGATTAATCAGTAACATTAAGCCGGCTGTGACAATTAACATCCAAAAACCGCTTCTTTGTCTGCCAAAAAACTGGGCAATACTGGCTAAACCAAACATAATCGCTGCCCGTAGGATGGGAATTTGCATGCCACTTAAGATGGTATAGAAAATACAAGCCATCAGGCTCAAAATCAAAGCGTTTCTTCTTTTAATTAATCCTGATAGCCCCAGGAAAAACCCGGCTACCAGGCTTAAATTTTGTCCTGAAGCTACCACAATATGCAAAGTTGAGGTATCTCTTAAAGCTAATCTAAAACTTCCAGGCAAATTTTTATTTTGCCCCAGCAAAATACCGGATAAAAGTTCTGCTTGAGGAGAAGGTAAATAGGATTGAATTTTTTGGTCCAGGAAATTCCGTTGCGGTTTTAAAATATCCCAGGTTAAATCCCACCCTCCCTGCCTGCCGGCAGGCATGGCTTGTTGAGACCTTAACAAATATATCAAAATATAAAGAAGTATTGCTAAAGCTACAGGTAATCTATTCAATTTAATAAACTACTACCTGATCTTTGATCTTTTCAAAAACTGCCTGACCAACTACTTTTTTGGAAGTTAACTCTTCTATATTCTGATAAGGCCTGGATGATATTATCTTGGCAGCAGTAACAGGGCCAATACCTGGCAAGGCTTCTATTTCAGCTTGAGAGGCTGTATTTATATTAACTTTAGTATTAACTGCTGTAATCCCGGCTGGGACATTTGCCACAGTTGACTGCTCCCCTTCTTGAGGTATATAGACTTTACTGCCATCTACTAATTTTTGAGCTAGATTTAAATACTTTGATATATATTCTTGATTTGCATTGTCAGCAAATCCTTCAGCCAACTTGATCACATCTTCGATTCTCTTTCCTTCCTGAAGTTGATAGACTCCGGGCTTTTTTACTGCGCCTGATACATCAACTGAGATTAATTTAACAGACTCAACCAAGCTCTCTTTGGGAAATTGTTTTGCTTTTTGTAGGGTTTTACCTGAAGTTAGGATCCCACCGGTTATTAAAACCAAACCCAGAATGGATAATCCTATTGGCAGTTTGTATTTTTCTATACTCTTTAAATTTATTGTCATAACAATCTAAACTAACTGGTCTTATGATTTAGCAGTCTAATTAATGGTCTGCCAGATTATTTAAATTACCAGGCTGATAACTTTTCCCGGAATATAAACAACTTTTTTCACGGAAGCTTCAGCCAAATATTTTTGCACCTTACCACTTTCTAATGCCATTTTTTCTACGACCTCTCTATTACTTACCATATCTTTTGAAATCATGAGCACATCTCTAACTTTACCATTAATCTGAACTACTATACTGACTTGTTCTTCTGCTAAATATTTGTTATCAAACTCTGGCCAAGACTGCTGATGAATTGACAATTTTTTGTTTTTTAATTGTCCATTGATTATATGCCATAACTCCTCAGTAATGTGTGGGGCAAAAGGGGCCAGTAATAAAAGATAGGTCTCATATTCTTTTTTACTTATTCCTTTTTCCAATTTAGATAAATAATTCAACCACTCCATCAAAGAGGAAATAGCTGTATTGTATTTTAACTCTCCCAAATCCTCAGTCACTTTTTTAATTGTCTTATGCATCATTCTTAAATCTTTATCTGTTGCCTGTTGCCTATTACCTATTACCTTCTCCTGCATTCCCCACACTCTTTGTAAAAAGTGATAAGCACCATTAACTCCATCCGGGTTCCAAGGAGTCACAATGTCAAATGGCCCCAAAAACATTAAGTACAGCCTAATTGCATCTGCTCCATAACTTTTAACCTCAGCATCAGGATTAACAACATTTCCCCTGGATTTGCTCATCCTGGACCCATCTGGACCTAAAATTGTACCGTGGTGAATTCTTTTTTTAGCATATTCATTGAAATCTATTAAACCCAGCTTCTTGAATACCAGACTAAAAAACCTGGAATATAGCGCATGACCTAATGTATGCTCCGGACCACCAATATAAACATCCAGCGGCATCCATTTAGCAGCTATCTTTTTATCAAAAATCCGTTTGTCATTTTCAGGATCCAAATAACGGAAAAAGTACCAGGCTGAATCTACAAAAGTATCCATGGTTTCTACTTCCCGTCTTCCTGGGCCACCGCACCTGGGGCATCCGACCTGTACCCAATCTTCTGCTGTAGCCAAGGGTGGTTTACCTTTCGGAGCATAATCAACTTTGTAGGGAAGCTCTACTGGTAAATCTTTTTCTGGAACTGGAACCATACCGCATTTATCACAATAAATAATAGGGATAGGCGTCCCCCAATATCGTTGCCTGGAAATTGACCAGTCATGAAGATGATACTGTATCTGCCTCTCACCTTTTGGGGAAGCTTTAAAGCTTGTTTTAATAATAGGTAAATCAAATTTTTGAGCAAACTCCTTATCTCTTTCATCAGCATAAGGCACAGCCATGATTGCCCCGGTTCCATAATCCATCAAAACATAGTCTGCTATCCAGACAGGAATTTTCTTTAAAGAAACAGGGTTTTTGACAAAACCTCCGGTGAAAACTCCTGTTTTTTGCTTATTTTCTTTTCTCTCCAATTCACCTTTGCTTTTTACTAATTTTATATAACTTTCTACATCATTTTTATTCTTATCTGCGGTCATTTTTTTAACCAGCGGATGTTCCGGAGCCAATACCAAAAAAGTGGCGCCATCTGTTGTTTCCGGCTTAGTAGTAAACACTCTGATACCCTCAAAATCTAAAATTAATCCCTCAGACTTGCCAATCCAATTATTTTGTCCTTCTCGTAAGTGTTTTGGCCAGTCTGCTTGAGGAGGATCTTGCCAAATTAATTGATCCGCAAACTCAGTAATCTTAAAAAGCCACTGATCTATTTGTTTTTGAACAACGGTTGTTCCGCACCTCCAACATTTTCCATCTTCAACGTTTTCATTAGCCAGGACAGTTTGATCTTTTGGGCACCAGTTTGATAGTAGTTTACCCCTGTACGCTAAACCTTTTTGAAACATCTTGAGGAAAATCCATTGATTCCATTTGTAATACTTTGGATCACAAGCCACCATGGTTTTAGTCCAGTCAATTGAGGTACCCAAAGTTTCAAATTGAGCTCTCATCCTCTCCATATTTTGATAAGTCCAATCTCTGGGGTGAATTCCGTTTTTAATAGCAGCATTTTCCGCTGGCAACCCAAAAGCATCAAATCCGTTAGGAAAAAGCACATTAAAACCTTGCCTTTTTTTAAATCTGGCTAAGATATCACCCATGGTGAAAGTAAACCAGTGACCCATATGCAGATCGCCAGAAGTATAAGGCAGCTCTACTAAAACATAATATTTATCCTGGGATTTTGATAAATCAGTAAGATACAATCCATCCTCTTGCCACTTCTTCTGCCATTTGGGCTCTATTTCATTGGGTAGATACTTTTTCATAGGTAGAGTTTAACAAAAGTAACAAGTACAGTAAAGGTGACAGGAGAAAAGCCATCTTCAACTTGTCACTTATTACTTGTCACCTGTTACTGATTATTAATTTCACACTTATTTTCACAAGCTCAACTAGCTTCCCATAATGTTCATCTTGATATGTTTTGTATATTTTTTGATCTGCTGTAAGCTGTAACCTGTCCCCTGTAACCTCTTGCTATGCCTATGCGGTAATTATGTTGAGATATTCTGATATATAATGCACTATTGACAAATATACCTAACTTTTCCTAAAATTACATTTAGTAATATCCAGATAGGGGTACAGCAGACGGATGCCTCTATCTGGATTTTTTTGACCTTTTACCTAACTTGTTGTATTGTTTAATTAATGTCCAAAATGTTTCTTAAACTAGTTAAGAGATCCTTCACTCCGTTCAGGATGACATTAATCATGTCACTTTTTACTTTTTACTTTTTACTTTTTACTTTACCTACTTATGCTCAAATAACCGGACTTGAAGCTACTTCTGTTTATGAGATATCAGATGCAGATGCAGTTGAGGGAGATATCCTGACAGCTACAGATCAAGGTTTGGTCCGGGCAAATAAAGGATTTGATAACAAAATGTTTGGAGTAATTATTAACCAGCCTATCTTGGTTTACCAGGATAAGGATGTTAAAAATGGTAAACCAGTAGTCAGATCTGGAACTGCTACAGTAAATGTGACTAGTTTAAATGGACCTATCAAGTATGGTGACTATATCACCTCTTCTTCTATACAGGGGAAAGGCCAGAAAGCTTCTGAATCAGGTTATATTATAGGCATTGCATTAGCAGTCTTTGATGGTCAGGATGCTTCACAAGTAGATGGTCCAAATGGTAAGGTTGCTTTAGGTAAGATTCCCCTTGCCATCAGAGTTGAATATGCAGAGCTGACTAACCCCAGATTTGCCGGGCGTTTATTTGGCTTTGTCGGATCATCTTTTTTAGAAAATGTCAATGATCCGAAAAAATTCGGCAATGTGGTCCGCTATATTGCTGCCGGATTAATTGTCCTGCTAAGTTTTACTTTTGGATTCTTAACTTTTTCCCGGTCAATTGCCAAAAGCATTGAGGCTTTAGGCAGAAATCCATTGGCCAAAAGCACTATTCAGCTTTCGATGATTATCAATATTGGCCTGCTGGTTGTCACAGGAATAGTAGGGATAGTTGCTTCGATATTAATCATCAGATTGTAAAATTCTCTCTTCTATCGTATCATCTACCTATGCCCGGACTGCCTTCTTTAGTAATAATACTGGCAATATCTGCTTCTATCACCTCTCTACTTTATATCCGTGAGTATTTTTTAAGGAAAAAAATCTCTCAGGATAATCAAAAAGTTTCTTTAGAAACCAAACAAAAAAGCATTGAACTGCTAAATGCAGCTCAAATGGCGGAAACCAATATACTTTCAGAAAGTCATTTTGCCTCTAAAAAGATTGCCGGGGAGTTTAAGATTCAACTACAAAGCCTAATCAACATTTCACAAACCTCAATCACTTCATCCCAGGATCAACTAATAAAATTTATGGGAGATTTACAAAAAAGAAGTGTGGAGTTTGAAGAAGCTTCCAGATCTGCCACAGAAAAAAGAATTAGCCAGACTTTTGAACGCTTGGAAACCAGGCTGTCTGATTTTTTAATAAAAACTGAAACCTCTACCACCTCATCAATTGAGCTGGAGCTAAAAGCCTCCAGAGAATTGATTGAAACATACAAAACCCAACAATTAAAACTAATAGATGAAAATATTGTGGCTATGATGGAAAAAACCATCAATATAGTTTTAGGTAAAAAATTATCTTTGAAAGATCAGTTAGAGTTAATTTATGAGGCTTTGGAAAAAGCTAAAGTAGAAAAGTTCATCATTTGAATCAAATGGAAGAAATATTAAATACTATCTTAAAAGATACCTACTCTTTAACAGCCTTAACTCATAAATTAAGTGTCTTAAAAACTTATCTTTTACAAACTCTTTTTAATGGTGAACAAAAAGAGTTTGCGCAACAAGATTTAACTTGGCTGCAATCTTTACCTGCTGCTTTCTTGCAAAATTTTAACAAAAATAATATTTATGATATTTTTTCTAATCTCGAGAAACAGAAAAATGGATTAAAAATTTTAACTCTGTACTTAACTTTTGATCCAGATGACCAAACATTAGCTCAGATTGGAGATCATGTTAGAAAGTCGTTTAACAGCTTAATGTTACTTGACATTAAATTTGACCCTAATCTAATTGCCGGAGCAGCGGTTGTTTGGAAAGGAATCCGTAAAGACTATTCTCTACGCTCTACCCTGGAACAAAAAAAGAGCATCATTTTAGAAAGTTTCAAACAATACTTGAGATAAAGTCAAAAGGTAAAAGTAAAAAGGAAAAATATTTTTACTTTGAATTTTTTACTTTGAACTTAATTATGAATACACAAGAAGTAGGATATGTTGTCTCATCCAGAGAATTTCTAATCCATTTAGATGGTTTTCCTAATATCAGGGTGAATGATTTGGTGGAAAGTGACCAGGGAGCCAGAGGTTGGGTTAATACTATAACCCCAGATTTTATTGAAGTATTAATGCTGGATGAGGCAAAAATCTATCCTAAGCAGCTATTTAAAAAACTACCTGCCCGCTTAGGTGTTACTGTAGGTGATTTTTTACTTGGACGCAGCATTAATCCTTTAGGAATTCCAATTGACGGAAAAGGGCTGCTTTCCAGGGATAAATCCAATCCCACTATGGAACTGGAAAATACTGCGCCAGGTATAGAAAGCCGGGAATTTATCACTAAACAGTTCCTAACCGGAATTACTCTGATTGACAGCTTAATTCCTTTGGGAAAAGGTCAGAGAGAATTAGTTATGGGAGATGCTCACTCAGGAAAAACTGGTTTTTTAATTGATGTGATTATTAATCAAAAAAATACCGGCACTATCTGTATTGTGGCCTTAGTTGGAAAACCTTCTGTGGCAGTTAAGAACTTGATTGATGTATTAAGAAGCAATAAAGCCATGGATTATACAGTAATTATTGCCACCACCTCCTCTGAAACAGCTCCTTTAATTTTTTTAACTCCTAAAACAGCTTTCACAGTAGCTGAATATTTTCAGAAAAAAGGCAAAGATGTGCTGCTTATTTTGGATGATCTAGGCTCTCATGCCAAAATCTACCGGGAAATTGCTCTGCTTGGCAACAAACCTCCAGGCAGAGAATCATACCCTGGAGATATCTTTTATCAGCATGCTCATCTCCTGGAGCGGGCCGGTAATTTCTTACCCTTATTTGGAGGCGGATCAATCTCTGCCCTGCCTGTAATTGAACTTAATTTAAATGATTTTACAACTTTAATACCAACTAATTTAATGTCCATGACTGATGGTCATTTGCTTTTTAAATCCTCACTTAGAGCTCAGGGGCAGATACCGGCAGTTGATATCTCACTTTCTGTTTCCAGAGTAGGCAGACAAACTCAAAGCCAGATGGCAAATCTGCTATCAACTAAGATCAGACAAGTATTGTCTGAAGCAGCTGACTTGGAAACTATAGCCCGTTTTAGCACAGAATTACCCCCGGAAACTCAGCTAACTTTAAAGCGCCGGGATCAGATATTGGAAGTATTAAAACAAGATCCTTTAGTGGCAGTACCAAAACAGATTCAAATCATTCTTTTAGCCCTTATTTTTACCGGCTTTTTTAAAGATAAGAACCGTTTGTTTATTGAAAAGTACAGGAGAGTAATAATTAATGCCTTTTTGACCAGTCCCCAACTTATGACTGTCACTAAATCATTAGATAGTTTCAGAACCGAAGCAGATTTGATTAAAGCGCTTGAAGAAGCAGGCCCAATACTGACAAAAATATGTCAGTAAGTAAAAAGGCAAAAGTAAAAAGGAAAAATATTTTTACTTTGAATTTTTTACTTTGAACTTAATTAAAAATGACAATAAAAGAAATTAATTCAGCTTTAGAGGAAGGAGATTCTTTAAAACAAATTGCCCAGTCTTACACTGAGATTGCTAATCTAAAAATCAAAAAAATTAGAAATGAGGTAGAAAGAAACAGAGTCTTTTTTGAAGAGATCTCCAGAGTATATGGCTTGATAAAAAAAGTGGCTTTGAAAAAAAAGATCAATATCACAAAACCCAAAAAAACAATCAGTATCATTATCACCTCCAACTACCGTTTTTATGGCAGTATTAACTCTGATTTAATTGATTTTTTTATACTAACTACCCGGAAACTAGATACAGACAGAATTATACTGGGCAAAGCAGCTGTGGACTTTTTCAAAACCTCTAAAGTCTTTAGCAATAATAAAGAGATTCTGCTAAAAAAAGATCAGCCTGATGCTGAAGAATTAGTTCAGTTAGTCAACATTATCAAAGAGTACAATCAAGTGCTGGTGATTTACTCCAGTATGAAAAGCTTGTTAATACAAAAACCTACGGTGGCAGATATCACTGCTTCCAGTTCTCTGCTAATTAATAACCAGCAAACAGATAAAGAATTAACTAATTTTATATTTGAACCTGAAATCGGAAAAATCCTGCAGTTTTTTGACAGTCAGATAATTACTCTACTGCTGGAGGGTACTTTTTTAGAATCAGAACTATCCAGGACTGCCTCCCGTTTTGTTTCTATGGACCAGGCAGAAAATGAAGCCAATAAATTTATTAAGGATTATGAAAGATTAAAAGCCTTTGCTAAAAGAAACACCAGCAATAATACAATTCTGGAAAACTTTGCCAGCATGGCGCTTCTGAGTAAGGAGGGTTATGTCTGATACTACTTCCCTGGTCCAAGGAACTATTACCTCAGTTACTGGCCAGACTGCTGAAGTTTCAATTGAAACAGAAAACTATCCGGCGATTTCTGAAATTTTGGTTTGCCCCAAAGACCCGGAAGTTATTTTAGAGGTATTTTCTGAAACTAAGCAAAGTATTCACTGCCAAATACTTTCCAATCCTGACAGGCTTTATAGAGGCATGCCTATTGTGGGAACTGGTGCTGATTTAAAAGTACCGGTTGGTAAAGAAGTGTTGGGCAGAATTATAGATCTATTTGGCGCTCCCCGCGACAATGCCGGACCAATTAAAGCAACTGCTAAATCCTCCATTTATGCCTCAGCCCCCACTTTAAGTATTGTTAAAAGCAGTTACACAATCCTGGAAACCGGGATTAAAGCAATTGATTTTTTAACTCCGGTACAAAAGGGTGGAAAGGTGGGCTTTATTGGCGGCGCAGGGGTGGGAAAAACCATTCTTTTAACCGAACTGATGCATAACATCACCGGACAAGCTGCAAATCAGGGAGAACAGAATAATGTTTTTTCTGTCTTTGCCGGGGTGGGGGAAAGAATCAGGGAAGGACAGGAACTGCACCAGAGACTTAAAGAATCTCAGGTTTTACCAAAAACTATTTTGATCCTGGGTCAAATGAATGAAAACCCGGCCATCAGGTTTAGGGTGGCCTTAGCAGCTGTTGCTCAAGCTGAATATTTCCGGGATACTCTAAAAAAAGATGTGTTATTTTTTATCGATAATATTTTTAGATTTGTTCAGGCTGGAAATGAGGTAGCAACACTGCTTGGCACTATCCCCTCTGAACAGGCTTATCAGGCAACCTTGCAAACTGAGATCAGCAGTTTGGAAGACAGACTTATCCCAACTGAAAATGGCTCAATTACTTCATTTCAAAATGTCTATGTTCCAGCCGATGAAATAACTGATGCCGGGGTATCAGCTGTCATGTCTTTACTGGATACC
The DNA here is from genome assembly GCA_964393545.1 of uncultured Gammaproteobacteria bacterium. GTDB lineage: Bacteria > Patescibacteriota > Microgenomatia > Daviesbacterales > UBA10151 > CAYMUB01. The sequence goes on from CAYMUB010000016.1 coordinate 21,145, forward strand.
AGTATTGTTTTATCCCGTTTAATTGCCCAAAAAGGCATTTATCCGCCAATTGATCTTTTTCAATCTTCATCCTCTGCTTTATCCAAAGCTTTTTTAGGTGAAGTGCATTTTAAAGCTTTAACAGAATTTCAAAAGTTACTGGAAAACTATAACAAACTAGCACATATTGTAGCAATTGTTGGAGAAGAAGAACTATCTCCGGAAAATAGAATTCTGTATAACAGGACTAAAAAGATTATTAATTATCTAACCCAACCTTTTTTTATGACCGAAAAACAAAGCGGCAGAAAAGGGGTTTACGTTAAAAAAGATACTGCTATAAAAGATATCACAATGATCCTTTCTGGCAACTTAGATAACATTCCAGCTGATAAATTTATGTACATCGGGTCTTTATCTGACGCCAAAATAATAAGTTAAAAGTCAAAAGTAAAAAGGAAAAATATTTTTACTTTGAATTTTTTACTTTATACTTAAATCTATGACTAATCCTACCTTACATGTTAGAATTATCTCCCCTCAACAACTGATCCTTGACACCCAGGCTCAATCTGTTTCTTCTAAAAATTTAGATGGACCCTTTGATATCTTACCCCAGCATGCCAATTTCATATCCATGATTGAAAATTCCCCTATTGTGGTAAGAATGGCCAACCAAAAACCGCTTGTTTTTAAATTCCCTTTAGCCATAGTTTTAGTCACTAGCAACATTGTCAATATCTACACCTACATTCAACCTCAGTTAGATAAAAAAGGTGTAGATTAAAACAATTTGGTTATCTTCTCAAAATAGTTTTGGGCATTAACCACCTCTGATCTGTGGGGCAAGGGAAAAACGTCTTTTGCTCCTCCCCTGTCAACCTTAATCTCAAGAATTATATAGTTCTTTTTATAATCTTCAATCACTAAATCAACCTCTTTTCCACCATACTCCCGGTAAAAATACAGGGTACACAGTGCCCCGGTGTTCCTACGCTGCTTCTCAATTTCTAAAACAATAAAATTCTCAAACAAACCGCCTTGATCAGGACGCAGTTTTGTTTCCCGGAAATCTTTCACCAGAGCATTTCTAATGCCTAAATCATAAAAGTAGAGCTTCCTATTCTCAGAAACAGCTCTTCTGGCATTAGTCTTAAAGGAGGGTAATGGAATCAAAATATAGTTTTTAATAAAGATCTCAATATAGTTTGAGACTGTTACCCCATTTGATCCCAAACTTACTGCAATCTCCCTAACAGAAACCTCACTTCCAAGCTGTAAGGCAATTTTAGTTAAAATATCCTCTGCCAATTTTTTGTTCTTTAACTCGTAGATGTCAATTACGTCTTTTAGAATATAGGTCTGAACTATATTCTCGAGTAACTTTGCTTTGGCCTCATCCGAGAGATTCGCCTCTGTATATACTTCAGGATATGAACCGAAAACCTGCAGCTGCTCTACCAATCTTTTCTCAAGGTTTTTCTCCTCATAGGTAGGCAGGTTAGTATTTGCTTTAATCTCTGCTATAGAAAGAGGCAAACAGTAATGTTCGGTAAATCTGCCTGCTTGGGTGTCGAATTCTTCATCTTTTTGCCGAAGTTCTGATGAGCCTGTGGCAATCACTTTCACTTTATACTCATCGTATAAGAGCTTAAGTGCAACAGTTGCTTGGGGGTAATTTTGCACTTCATCAATTAAAATCACCTTATTTTCTTTTGTGAGCTTATCAAGTGTATCTCTATCCTGAGTAAATAAACTATGATCAGAGGAAAAATCAAAATTAAACACTCTCACTCCTAGTTTTTGACCAAACTCTCTTAGGATGGTTGTTTTCCCGGAACGTCGTGGTCCCCAGATATAAAAGGTTTTATAATCCTCCCCTTTTAAGTATTCCTCTATTCTGTCCTCAATAGTACGTTTAAACATACGTTATACTTTACATTTTACTATTATTTTGCAAATTGTCAATATTCAGTTTATCGTTAATTTGCAAAACCTGCCTCTAATTGCTACCCTAGTATTCAAGACATTATATATATCTATTATAATAACCCCTTGACAGATCTATGCAAATGTATGTACGATGGATTAAGAATCTATGCATAATAAGCAGATTTGCATAGATTTCAGGCAGACGGAGCCGCTTTTCACTTATGAAACAACCGTCTGCATTAGTCAAAATAGGTCAAGCTGCTAAAATACTCGGCGTTTCCATTGACACTTTAAGAAGATGGGAAAAAGCTGGCAAGATTTCAGCCATCAGAACCCCAGGCGGAACCAGACTCTACTCCCAGGAAGAATTACAAAAAATTAACCCTGCCTCTTTTGCAGACTTTCAAGTAAAAGGGTTAAGTACTGAGGAATTGTTAAAAAAAGTTGAAAATAAAGAAATATCAGAGAAGAAATGGAGTTTTGAAACAGAAAACAGATCATTCGAGTCTTTACCGGCTATAGTCAAAAAAACTATCTTCACCAAATTGCTTATTTCCTCTGCTATTTTATCAGCAATTACTTTAGTCATAACTAGCTGGATTACAGCTTCATACTTAACTACACCTTTAGAAACTCAACAATTTATGAGTCACAATATAGCTGCTCCATTGCTCAAACCCTTTAATATGCTGGCTGAGGAAATGGTAACTGTTATTTCTCCCGGAAAAGCCCAGGAGTTGGGATTTATTCCTCCTGAAGAACCCCCTCCTATACCCTATGCCCTATACCCTATACCCTCTTCCAATGTGCTGGCTGTGACCAGCGCTTCCCGTTTTTTAGAGATTAATGCAGAAACCCAAATTAACGGTGCTTTATCTGTGCGTGACAGCATTAATGGACTGAGTCTTGAGGCAACTCCTTCTGCTTCAAGTTTTGTTTTAACTTCAGGTTCTACTTCATTGACAGTAACAAAGACTGCCAAACTGGATCAAGATGTATCAACAACTGCCCTTCCAAGTTTTTCAGCTTTAACTTTATCTTCCACCACTGAGCAGCTGCTTTCCGGAACCAATAAATTTACCCTGCCCTCAGCCAACACCACCTTGATAGGCAAAGACACCACAGACACTTTAACCAACAAATCAATTTCAGGCTCATCAAATACTTTAACCAACATCCCCAACTCAGCTTTAACTAATGCTAAAATAACAGTTACAGCCGGGACAAATTTAACAGGCGGAGGTGATGCCGCACTGGGAGATTCAATCACTCTGTCCTTGAAATCTTCCCCTTCCATTGGAGGAACTTTAACTGTAGCTGGAGCTACCACTCTTTCCTCAACCCTGGCTGTGACTGGAGCTTTAACTCAAACCGGAGCTGCTTCTTTTGCTTCCACTGTTGCTTTAAGCAGCACTTCATCAGGTTCAGGATCAGCTCTTTGTATAGATACATCAAACCAGATCGTAACATGTGCTTCTGGATCATCTGTTTCTGGATCAGGCTCAGCCGGATCTTTAGCATTCTGGAGTTCAACAACTGCCTTAACTTACAACTCCACTTTATACTGGAATACCTCTTCTTCTAATTTAGGCATAGGCACTTCTTCCCCTTCTAACAAGCTGGATGTTGTTGGGACTTTGGGTGTGACAGGTGTAACTACTTTATCTGCCAACAATGCTGCTTTATCCTTTACTGGATCTACCCCATCTCTCACTTCAGGTTCTTCTGTGTTTGGGATATTTGCTGGGGGGAATGTAGGGATTGGGACAACAGGTACTTTAGGGTCAAGTTTTAATGTT
>CAYMUB010000017.1:0-7318 GCA_964393545.1 uncultured Gammaproteobacteria bacterium
GACTAAGCTGGCGCTATTACAGAGCACTGCACATTTTATTAACTCATTTAAGCCATCCTTTGATGATTCAAACTTATTTACCCTCATCTCATTTTTAGTCAAAGTACCTGTTTTATCTGAAAGTACAATTGTTGCAGCTCCCAAAGATTCAACAGCTATCATTTTTCTAACCAAGGCTTTTTTCTGATACATCTTATGCACTCCTGTGGCTAAAACAATTGTTACAACAGCTGGTAACCCCTCAGGAACTGCTGCCACAAGTAAAGCTATGCTAGTAAGCAATGTTTCAACAAAATCAAAACCCTGGAGAAGACGAATAACTAATACTCCTACCGCAATAAATACCACTAAAATTCCGACACTTTTAATAAATTTTGATAAAGAAATTTCTAAGGGAGTTTCCTCTTCTTCTACTTCTGTTAAAGTTTGGGCAATACTGCCAAACCTGGTTTTTATACCAGTTTTAGTTACTAAATATTTTGCTCTGCCGGAAACAACAGTTGTGCCAAAAAAAAGTTGATTCTCATCCTGTTTTGGAGTTTTTGTAACTGGCATTGACTCACCGGTTAGAATTGATTCATTAACTTGGAGTGAAAAACTTTCTAAAATCTTACCATCAGCCGGGATCTTATCTCCTGATTCCAGTATTACCACATCTTGAGGCACTATCTGAGCAGCTGGTAACTTAATTTCCTTACCATCTCTTAGTACTCTTGAGGATAAAACTTCAAAACTTCTTAATGCCTCAAGTTCTTTAGAGGCTTTAAATTCCTGCCAAAAACCTAAGATAGTATTTAAGATGAGTATTGAGGCAATTAAAATTCCATCAATCCTGTCTCCAGCTATAAAAGATAGTAAAGCTGCAGCAACAAGTACAAAAGAGAAAGGATTTTTCAATTGACTAAGCAATATTTTTAAAGCAGAGGCTCCACTTTTTTGGGGTAAAAGATTAGGGCCATTAACTTTTAAAGCATCATTAGCCTGGAAAGCAGTTAAACCAATCATGTAAACATCTTTTGGGTGGTTGTGATATTGCTGTGACCCAACATCTCCTGAACTGATCTGATATCAGCTCCATTTATTAATAGGTCTGTGGCAAATGAGTGTCTTAAAGTATGAGGAGTGGCTTTAACAGGCAGCCCTAAGACTTTAACATATTTTTCTACAATTCTTTCAATAGAGCGGGTTGTCAGCCTCATAGATTCACCATTGTTTTCTGTTTCAACTTTGCCCTGGAAACGGATGAATAAAGGCTTAAAAGTATCTGATCTGATAGAAAGATATTTATCCAGCCAATTGGCTGCAGAATCTGAGATAAACACCACTCTTTCTTTGCCTCCCTTACCCACAATACCAAATTCACGCCTGTTTAGATTAATTGTGTTGCAATTTAAAGAAGCTAATTCTGAAACCCGTAAGCCTGTTGAAAAAAGAGTTTCCAGAATAGCCCGGTCTCTTATACCGCTTTTTTCTGTTATATCCGGCGCATCCAGTAATTGTCTTAAATAATTATCTTCTAATACTTTTAAGGGTGTTGGATCAGTTTCACCAAGTTCTACTTTTTCCGGAGAAAGGCTCTGCACATCAATTTTGGCTAGATACCTTAAAAATGCCCGTAAAGCTATCATAAAATAGTTTTGAGTTACTGTTTTTAAGAATTTATTTGTCTTAGGATCCTGATACTGTGATAAATATAGACTATATTTTCTAATTAGAGGTAAATCTATGTCTTTGGGGTCAATATCTAAAGCAAAATCCAGGAATCTTTTTAAATAATGACCGTAATTTTTAATTGTAAGTTGTGAGCTATTACGCTCCTTTTCAAGATATCCTAAAAAATCTGTGATTAAAATGGATAGGGTCATAACAAAGCTAATCCCAGAATTCCCAAAATTGTTAAAACAGATCCCAAAATTGCCACAGTAAATGTTAACTCTTTAGTACCGGCTCCTTTTCCTGATTGATCTACATATTGATCAAGAGTTTTTTTAGTTTGAGCAGAAGGTGTTGAAACAGCCCCTTGTCCAGTACCTGGTAAAACAGAGGCTACAGCTCCACAGGTTCCTGTTGAACCTACTATATAGCTACCATTTGTAACAGAATTTAACACATCTGCAATTGCAATAGTGACTCTTTGCACTACATTTGAATCAGTTGTTTTAGCTTTATTATTAGGATCAAAATCAAAATTTATTTGAGTTGACCCAACAGAAGCTGTACTTTGAACTGTAAAATTTATGGTAGCAAATAAGCCCTGACCGGAAAATGGAGTACTAACTGAGGCTAAACCAGAAACCGTAATCCTGCCACTTTGAGCATCAATATTATTTCCTGGATAGTCTGGGTAAATATTACCGCTGACTATGGAGGTAGCAGTAAACCTGGTCGCATCATAAATTATGATGGCGTCAGTTCCGTCTGTTTGAGCTCCGCCAGTATTTAGATTAACAGCCAAAGAAAAATTACAACCTTGATTAAAAGTGCCAGTTGCCGGGGATAAAGATAGGGTTGCTGCCTGGGCATAAACCCTGACCGGAGAAACTACTATAAATAAAACAATTCCAATCAGCAAACTAAAAAACTTTTTCATTGGATTATTAAATCTAAATTTTCCACATTTTCTAATATATTTTTAGTTGAACCGGCTTCTGTCATATTAGAAGCTGTGGTTGAGCCTTTCTTAAAATCAACTGTTAAAGAAGTATTACCTGGAGTCTTTGCTTTTAGAGCTACTATGGCCAGTTGTCCTGATCCTTGAAAATTGTTAACTCCGCTTATCCCGGATATAGTGATCAAACCTTTACTTGCATCAACTGACATTTGAGGATAATCATCAAAAATTCCCCCTTTAATTATTGCACCCGGGGTTACCTCAAATATTTTTGGATCGTAATGAACTATCAGATCAACTCCCTGAATTTGATGCCCGCCTGTATCAATCATCACACTTACCGGTATTATTTCTTTTACAGCATATTTTGTCTGAAGAGCTGTTAGGGTAATCCTGGAAGTAGTATTTTTAACACTTGCTTTATAAGCTGATGGGGGAGTAACAGATCCAGACAGAACTAAAGTTTTTATTAAGTAACCACCCTCAATAAGTATTACAATTCCTAAAATTACAAAAATAATTCGATGACCAAGTAATCTTTTTAAGATATTTTCATTTTGAGCAGATTGATTATCCATAATATATTTTGTACTACAATTTTTAATCTTTTACCAGCTATTGTCTGGCAGATGAACCAACACCAACCCCTCCAGTTATTGGCGCAATTGGTTCCAAACCATCAGAAGTGCCAAAATCATATCTCATACAAGCCCAATCAATAGAATTTACCCTGCCATCTTTATTAAAATCCCCTGATCTGCCTGTAGCATCAGCGGAAATAATCCACTGGCGGTTTAATTCTCCTTTATCCAGAGCATTAATTGCACCATCCCCACCATCAGCCGGGAAAATATCTCCAACAGGTAAAATAAAATTGGGAACAGTGGTCACACCTTCTGCAGCTGTAAAGTTGATTGTCTTTCTCAAAGATTTAGGGGCTTTAAGAGATAATATATAATTTTTACCAGCTTCTAATTTAGCAGCTAAACCCTGGATCAATCCTTCCTTATCAATAGTAACTTTTTGTTTAATTTTAGTTCCTCCAGGAAAATCACCAACCAAAACTAAATCAACATTAGCAGTATCATTTGCTGAAGGAGCCCTGCAAAAAACCTTGGCCCCTAAAGCCAGAGTAGCAATAGAACTACATTGTCCTTCAACGCTCTGACCATCTGAGTTAGTTAAAGTAACAGGCAAAACCTGGCCTTCCGGAGCATTTGGCCAAACAGCTTTCACAGAAGTGTTTTTCCATTCCCTGGTTGAAAGTTCTGCTGTTTCACCAGTTTTTATTATTTTTCCTTTAGATGTGCCAAAATTTGTCCCGGTTAAATTTAATACTGTACTATTGTTGCTTTCAAAAATTAAAGAACAGCTGGTGATAGTTGGTCCTTCCCCCAGAAGCTTGACTTCTACACTACAAGGCTGAGTCTTGTTTTCACCACAACCTCCCATTTTTCCAGCTGAATCTTGAAATTCCACAAAAATAAACTTCCCTCCAGGATTTTGATCTTTAAAAGAATAAGCTATGGTGACTGGATTGGTATGGGATGCATTATCATAGTCTGTCCATTCAGCTTTTGTTAAATCAGCTCTGCTTTCAGCAATTCTATATTTTTTGGTTGTAGGAGTAGGGACACCAGGTGCTCCTGGAGCAGGAGGGGAAGGCTGATTTTCTGAACAGTTAAAACTTACGCCATCACTTTGAGGATTAGTACTTGGATATTGCTCTCCTGGAGCAAAGGGTTGAATAGTCCAATTATATCTTGCAGTAGGGGAGAAACAAACATTTATATTATTCCCGCTGGCATCTTTTTCAGCTATACAATCAGTTGTGGACCAAGCAAAACTCGTTCCTGTAACAGTTTTTCCTGCATCTCCATGAATAACATCTTTCCAGTTATTTCCTTGTTTACCAAACCTTAGCAAATAACTCCCAGTTCCAGGTATAGCATTCCAGGTAAAAGTGGCTTGATTACCACTACAAGTAACTTTAAGTCCTGTTGGTTTTGGTAAAAGAGCACAAGCACTACCACACGTAGTCATTATAGACTTACAATCATTAGCTGCTTGATCTCCAACACCTCCTCCACACCAATTCCTAACAAGTTTTTCTTCTGAACAAATATCAAAGCCGTTGAAATTTAATTTTTTTATCTCAGTTATTAGATTCTTACCACTTGAACGTTGGGAATATGTTGATTTAATACACGAAAGACAACTAGAACCACCATAGCTAAAACTATCGCTTTTGGTAACATCGCATGTTTTGTCTGCATTTGAAACACAATCACCTACCCAAGTTCCTCCATAAGGGTCTCTATTCTTATCTGGTTTTCCCTCTGCATCAAGCGGGTAAACACATTGCCACGTACAATTTTGGCTGGCAGGTAGTTGTGGATTATGATCACCTTCGTTAGACTTTCCAGATCCAACACAAGCACTTTTATCAACTGCATATGCTGTTCCCGCTAAGCCTTTGGGTAAAACACTCATTATTTTAGAGAAGTTAGAAGGACCTTGAGTAGTAGTGGTGTTACAACTAAAAGCTGGTTTGTTTGTTTGGGCTCCTGCTGTGGTACCAAAAGCTGGTTGTATACTCCAATTTATATAATTACCTGATTTAAGTTTTAAAGAAACAGTATTAGTGGGGATATTCCAAACAGACCTGTCTCCATTACCTGTGGCTGTATCAGGATTATAATTATCCTTTTGATCAAATGGCAACCCCTCAGGACCCCAATCAGCTGGTTCATGATTAATTCTAATCACATAGCTGGTGACATTGGCTATAGAAGCCCAATTAAATGTAGCTACAAAACTACCCCCATTTGAATTACAACTAACCAGATCTGGATTCTGAGTAGTTCCACTTGTAGTTTGTTGAGATTGGACTGCAACAGGATCACCAGGATTTCCCAGTGGGGAAGTGAGCTCTAAAGCAACCTGGGGCTTGGTTGTAACCCATTTTCCCCCTTTTTGTTCTAAAGTAGAACTTGGCACAAAAACAATTGGATCAGACGTAGCTCTGGATTTAATAATCTGCTGGTTACGTAATCCTTGAATAGTTAATTGAAGAACTAATACTGATATTGCCAACAAGAGCAGGGTGGTAAGGTTTTTTTTATTTCTAATTATAAAGTCAACTTCATTTTTAATGTAATCTAAAAATTTGTTCATTTGAGAAAAACCTCTAAAAAAGGCCTCATATCCAGATTGACATTTTTTGATGCTGTTTGTCAAGGGAAGTGTTTGATATTGTACGACAACAGAAATAACTACCTAATCTTTTATACCATGAAGTTTTTTGTGAATTTCTCTTAGATGGGGTTTTGTAATATGGGTATAGATTTGAGTTGTAGCTATATTTCTATGGCCTAAAAATTCCTGAACTACCCTTAAATCAACACCTTTCATTAATAAATCTGTGGCAAAACTATGACGCATAGTATGGCAAGTAGTAGTTAAAGGTAAACCTGCCAGCATAGAATAGTGCTTCATCATCCTCTCCATACTTCTAATCGTTAACCTAGTCAAAGGAGCCCTCCCTCCATAGTTTACAAATAAAGCCTTCTCATCATCATTCCTTGTTTTTAAGTACTTTTGTATCCATTCTACAGTCCTTCCTGAAAAATAAACTGTTCTTGGATAACCACCTTTACCTATAATGCCTACCTCCAAATCTTGAGTTTCCGGCTTTATATTAATTTGTTCTCTATTTAAAGCAACTAGCTCTGCCACCCTTAAGCCAGTTGAGAAAAAAGTCTCTAAAATAGTTCTATCTCTTAACCCACCTGTTTGGGAAATTTCCGGAGCTTTTAAAAGTTTTTCAACTTGTTCTAAAGTAAGAAAATTCACCAATTTTTCTTCTTTATTTTTTGGAATTTTTACTTTGTCGGGGGCGAGAGAGGGGATATCCTTTTCTAATAAATAGCCCAATAAAGATCTTAAGGCAACTAAATAATGATTTTGTGTAGAACGTTTTAAGGTGTTTGTATTGTTTTGCTTATATTGGCGTGATAGGAACAACCTATATTTCCAAACAAGATCCGGCGTAAGCTCGCTAGGTTTAAATTCCTCCAGTTTGTTTACATCCAGAAATTCAAAGAATCTTTTCAAAAACTTTGCATAATTTTCCTGACTTTTAGAGGATAACCCCTTTTCTAGCTCCAGCCAATCTAAATAATCAAGAAAGTATTCTTTGAGTGTAGTATCGGAATTTCTCATACCTAATGTCGATTAATGTATCTTAACCGACATTGCATTTATATTAAATCCAGCCCTATAAACTGTCAAGTCCTAAAAGGCTGGTGCTATAGATTGCCACCCTTCGACAAGCTCAGGGTAAACTGGCTCGCAATGACAAGAAGCACTGCCTATGTGGAACAAAAACTATCTTAATAGGACGATTAGATACGACGACCTACAATGCCCTAAAAACGGCTGACCAGGGGAAGAGAGCTATCTAACATCATCTAGAGTTTAGACTGTTATAGAGGGCTAAAGTAAATATCAATAAAAAATAATTTGGGATTTCTAAAAGGAAAATTTTTGGTCGGGAATTTCCTTAAAATAGGTACCTATAAGATCTGCCATTCTCCTGTACTACTATCATTATTTTATTAACCTTAAAGTGCCAAGGGGTCTTCTCCGACCAAACTGATTTTTTAATATTGTCCGACATCGAAAGGGAATTTTGAACACTCCGTT
>CAYMUB010000018.1:0-11921 GCA_964393545.1 uncultured Gammaproteobacteria bacterium
ATAGATTTTTTATCCATCAGTAAACCATTCAATGGAATACTCCAGATGGTTTTATCCTTACTCTCCTTTTTTGAAATAGGGCTGGAGAAAAATCTACTTTGTGTTAATTCCAATTTTTTACTTTTTCCTTTTTCCTTTATACTTATAACCGGGTGTCCAGCCTTTGAAGTCCAATTTTTCATCAACTTAGCAACTGGTTTTCCAGATACCTCTTCTAGAGATTCCCACAAATCTTCAGTCACAGTATTAGAATATGAATGCTTTTTTAAATAATGCTGTAAACCTTTTTGAAAATCTTTTGGCCCTAAATATTCATGTAACATTCTTAAAATTGATGCTCCTTTGGAATAAGAAACCTTATCAAAAATCTCAGAAATCTCTGAAGGGTGTCCTACTTCAACCTCAATTGGGTGAGTGTTTTCCAAAGCATCCAAAGAATAAGCAACTCCCATTTCATTTGCCACAAATTGAGTCCAAATATCCCATTTTGGGAAAATATGATCAATTGCCAAATATTCTATAAATGAGGCAAAGCCTTCATTTAACCAAAGGTGTGTCCACCATTCCATAGTGACCAAATCCCCAAACCACATGTGGGCAATCTCATGAGCAATCACCAAAGCCACCCATTGTTTATTTCCTGTAGAAGTTTTTTGTTCATCAACTAAAAGTGCTGATTCTCTATAAGTGATGGCTCCCCAATTTTCCATAGCGCCAGCAGAAAAATCAGGAATGGCAATCATGTCTAAAACCGGTAAAGGATAATCAATCCCAAAATAATCTTCATAAAAATCCAGACATTTGGCCGCTACATCTAAGGCAAACCTTGCTTGTTCTTTTTTTCCAGGAGTTGTAAACACCCTTATCACTTTTTCCTTTTTACTTTTTACTTCTATATACTCAAAATCCCCTACAATAAAGGCTAAAAGATAAGTGCTCATCTTTGGAGTTGGGGCAAATTTTACTATCTTGTATCCTGATTCATGTTCTAAAATCTCTGATTCTATGGTGTTAGAAATAGCTGTTAAGTGTGCAGGGATCATTAAAGTTACATCAAAAATAGCCTTTTGAGATGGTTCATCAAAGGAGGGAAAAGCTCTCCTTGCATCTGTTGATTCAAATTGAGTTGTGGCTAGGTGTTTATCTTGACCTTGATGAGTATACTTACTTCTATAAAAACCTCTCATTTTGTCATTCAAAGTTCCTTTAAATTTAAGCTTTAGCTCGTGTTTACCAACCGGAATGATTTTTGCAAAAGTTAATTTAACTGTCTCTGACTTCTCATCATAAGCAATCTTTGCTCCCTCACATTCTATCTCCAGTTGGACAGAGTGCAAAGTAATTTCTTTAGTAGATTTATTTAAAGAAAGATAGATTGTTTCTTCCCCATAGAATGTGAAATTTTCCAGATCAGGTTTTAACATGATCTTATATCTCTCAGGTCTAACATGTACAGGAAGTCTGTGGGTGTTTTTCATGAGCTGAGTTTACCTGAAATAACTGATATAATGCAACTTATGCCGGAGTGGCGGAATGGCAGACGCGCGCGCCTCAAAAGCGCGTGATCGCAAGATCGTGTGGGTTCAACTCCCTCCTCCGGTACAAAATTTCTTGTGATCTGAAATATTCCTTGGGTTTGAAGCTATTTAACCCCTGGGGTTGGGATTTGAAAGAATGTCTTCTGAGGTAAAAGATATAAAAAAATGGTTCTAAAAAATTCATAGTTGATATTAAGGTTGATATCCAATTAAAGATGGTGTGGTCTTTAGCAAAACATAACCTGCAAGGTAATCTTTTATAGGCTTTAAAGGATTATACCTATCGTTAATCGTACATCATCCCAAATACTGCACCAAACAAAATAATAATTGACTCTTCTATTTGATTTCTGTTACAAACAGTAGCATGACAAAAGTAATAGGACTGGTTGGGGAAAAAGGGTCTGGGAAACAAACCTTTGTTAATTTTTTGAAAGAGATTGCACCTGTTTTAAATATCAGACAAGTTAGGTTTTCTGATATTTTAGCTCAGACTTTAATTCTTTGGGATATTCCTTTAACCCGTCCCAACCTACAAAACTTAGCAATAGTGATGAATAAAACTTTTGGAAAAGAAGCTTTAGCAAATGCTGCTAAGTTTTCCATAGAAGGAGACAGTGCTGATGTAATTATCTTAGATGGGGTCAGAAGAGAAGCAGAATTTAAATTAGTTAAAGGGATGAAAAATAATCTGGTAATTTACATTACTGCCCAGCAGGATTTAAGATATCAAAGACTTAAAACAAGATCTGAAAAAGTGGGAGAAGTGGGTTTAACATTTGAACAATTTTTAAAAGAAGAATCCTCCAAAGCAGAATCAGAAATCCCCAAACTTTCCAAAATTGCAGATTTAAAATTGGAAAATAATGGCACCAAAGATGAATTTAAAACAAAAATTGAGAAACTCAATCTTTTGTAAATGATATACTCAAATTAATGGCTTTATACCACATCACTGATGATGCTAAAGAAAAAGTAGGTTTATTAATTAAAGAAAGACTCCCCTGGCTGATCGTGGGACTAATTGGTGGAATAATTGTCACAATTTTAGTTTCCAAGTTTGAGAGTATTTTATCTGCAAATATTTCTTTAGCTTTTTTCTTACCTGTAATTGTTTATATGTCTGATGCTATAGGCACTCAAACAGAAAATATTTATGTTAGAAATTTATCCAAGTTTAGGGATAATTTTTTCCAGTATTTTATTAAGGAACTGATGATTGGGATATCTTTTGGAGTAATTTTTGGGACTTTGCTTGGGCTATTTGCCAAATTTTGGTTAGGATCTACCACTGTAGCCATAACAGTTGCTATAGCTATGTTTATCAATGGGATTATAGCTCCAATAGTTGCCTTAATTGTACCTGAAGTGCTTTTTAAAGAACATGAAGATCCAGCTTTAGGTGCAGGCCCATTTACCACTATTTTACAGAATTTAATTTCCTTATCTGTTTATCTATTGATGGCTACTTTAATAATTTTTAAGCCGCTTCTTTAACTTCTTTTTCCTGAGGCTTGGTTCTGGTTTTTTCCATGCCATAAAATTTGGTTCTTTCTCCTCTAAACATCAAAGCTATCTCTCCAGTTGATCCATTCCTGTGTTTTTGAATATCCAGGGTGATCTGTTCCATTTTTTCCGGATCTTCCCTGTAAAGAAACATCACCACGTCTGCATCCTGCTCAATGGCTCCTGATTCCCTTAGATCTGCCAGTTGTGGTTTTCTGGTTCCCCTGGCTTCAACTGATCTATTAAGTTGAGAGATTGCTAAAACCGGAATCTTGAGTTCCCTGGCTAGATTTTTTAAGTTTTGGGAAATCTCTGAAACCTCCTGGACCCTGTTTTCTAAATTCCTACCCTTAATAAGTTGTAAATAATCAACTATTAAAAATTTCAATCCATGTTCAATTTGTAATCTTCTGGCCTTAGTTCTCATTTCAGAAATAGAAATACCCGGAGTATCATCAATAAAAATTGGAGCCTCAGCCAGCTCTCCCATAGCCAAGGATAATTTATCAAAATCTCTTTCATCCAGTTTACCGGTTTTTAATTTCCAGGCATCAATATCTGCTTGCCCAACCAGTAACCTGTCTACTAATTCTTCCTGGCTCATTTCCAAAGAAAAAATCCCCACTGGCAATCCGGCATTGACAGCTACATGTTGAGCAATATTTAAAGCCATGGAAGTTTTTCCAATACCTGGTCTGGCTGCTAAAATTATTAGATTGGAATTTTGCATTCCAGCCAGCTTTGAGTCTAAATCCCTAAAACCAGTTGGCACACCCCGGAGTTTGCCTGAAGATTTTTGTAACTCATCTAATCTATCAAAACTTTCAGTTAGAGCATCTTTAATTGGCCTGAAATCCCTGGTAACATGCTCTTGAGAAATAGAAAATATTCCTGCTTCTGCTTCTTCCAGTAGCTCATCTACTTCTTTTGATTCATTATAAGCTTTCTCAATTAGCTGGGTGGCTTGAACAATTAAGTTTCTTCTGACAGCATGGTCTTTAATAATTTTGGCATAATGTTCAATATGGGCAGAGGTTGGAACAACATTCACTAAAGTTGTGAGATAAGCTGATCCCCCAACTTTGTCATAAAAACCTTTTCTTTTTAGTTCTTCGGTAACTGTGACAAAATCAATAGGCTGTCTTTTTTCAAATAAGGATTGTACAGCCTCATATATGGGAGCATGCTGTTGAGTTCTATAGAAATTTGCCGGATGTAAAACCTCTGAAACTCTGACAATTGAATCTTTATCAATAAGTAAACTACCCAAAAGGGATTGCTCTGCTTCTATATTCTGCGGAGGAAGTTTAGTTGCATTAGCCATGGTTCAACACAATCACTTGTGGTTCTTCAGGCAGTTTATCTTTAGTAATAGATAACTTAGCTTGAGGTATTATTCCTTCTGCTCCCATTTCTTTTAAGAATTTCTCAACCCCATCCAGTTCAAACTTAAGTCCCTCAATTTTATAATGCATTGGTATAATAATTTTTGGTTCAAGTTGGGATACAATAGCAGTTGCAATTTTACTATCGATTGTAAAAACTCCTCCTACTGGAATCAGTAAGATATCTACTTCTCCTATTTGTGATATTTGTTCTTCTGTTAACTCAGATTGACCTAAATCTCCCAAATGAGCAATATTTAATCCATCAATCATTAAATGGAAAATAATGTTTTTCCCTTTTTGGGACCCTTGGGAATTATCATGAAAAGAAGATATAGCAGTAGCTACAATTCCTGCTACTTCATATTCTCCTAAGGTATCAAACACCATTGGTTTGCCATTTGGAGAAGTAACTGCTTTAGTATTATTGTGATCTTGATGCTCATGGGTTGCTAAGACTATATCTGCTGTTAAGTCTTTGGGTAGTTTGAGTCCGGTAAAGTTTTCATCAAATGGATCAATAATTACTGAAGCATTTTTCCCTTTTATTTTAAATAGAGCTTGCCCTCCCCAGTAGATATCCATGTGTAGGTCATTACTCTAGCAAAAAGTCTGGCATCTAACAATATGCTAAAATGAATTTACCTCATGAAATTAAACAAAAAACTTTCTGGAAAACAATTTATCATCTCTCAGCTCCTAATACTGGCTGCTGGTTTAACTTTTCTCTTTGGGCTTTTTTATATTTTAAATATTCAATACAAAAGATCAGACAATCCTTTTTCAAATGGGCCTGTTACCACAACTCCTAAAACACTAAGAATAGATTTAGATCATCCTGATGATGATAGTTTAAGCTTCCAAAGCTCTATTATAGTTTCTGGAAAAACAGCTCCTTTAAGGGAAATTTTGATTTTTTCTGATACCCGGGACTTGGTTCTAACTTCTAAAAAAGATGGTTCTTTTTCTACTGTTTTAAATTTAGATGAAGGAGTAAACAGGATTGTAGCTGTAGTATTTGATGCTTTGGGAGACACCAGATCTGCTGAAAGAATTGTTTATTACTCAAAGGAAAAAATATGATTATAAGTAAAAAAATCAAAGGAAAAAGGAAAAAACTATTTGTTTTGGCTTCTTTTTTACTTTTTACTTTTTACTTTACTCTTCCGATTCTTGCTGCTGACTCCACCCCATCAGCTGATATCAAATCTAAACTTGAGGAATTGAAAAAGGAGATTGCCTCCAAAGCTGCTAAATTAAAACAGGAGGTTAACCGTAAATTAAAAGATAAAGCTTATGTGGGAAAAATTAAGGCAAAATCTGATACTGCTATAACTTTAGCCACCAAAAATGGGCCCAGGATTGTTAATCTAAACCAAGACACTGAGTTTGACAGTAATGTTAAAAAGAAGAAATATTCTCAAAAAATAATCTCTGAAGAAGACTATTTGGCCTCTTTAGGCGATGTGGATGAAACTGGAGTTTTAACAGCTAGAAAAGTTATCTTACTTCCTAATCCAGACCCTGAAGTTAAAACCTTTCTCTGGGGACAAATTATCTCAATTTCTGACAAGCTAGTAACTTTAAGAGATAAAAATCTTAAAAGTGTTGCTGTTTTATTCTCTGATTCAACAGCTAGAGTATCTGACTTTGTTCTTTTAACAGGATTTTTGGGAAAGAATGATATTTTTAAAGCAGAATTTGTCTATATTATTCCTCAAGGTGGAGTTTTAAAACCCAAAAAAGTAGCTACCCCCTCAGCTACACCTATTAAGCCAGCTTCTCATTAGGAGTTCCTGCTAACCCTTCCACATATTTTTTAATTTTAGGCACAGAATTTTTTGGACAAACAAGTAACACATCTCCTGTATTTATAACTAACATTCCTTCAAGATCAATCCCCACCACCAACTGCTCATTATAGTTAAACACTAAACTATCTTTAGTATCTATTAACTCCACATTACCCTTAGTTACATTTTCCTCCTCAGATGAAGCCAAGGCTTCTTTCAAAGCCTCCCAGGCCCCAATGTCACTCCAACCAAAATCAGCTGACTCCACCAGTCCATCTTTGGGATCTATTTTTTCTAAAATAGCATTATCAAAGGAAATTTTCTCTATTGTTGGGTAAATTTCCTCCACTACTTTTTCATAAGTCTCTTTTCCTACCTCTTCACTGATTTTTTTTAGTTTTCCAAAAATCTCTGGGGCGCTTTTTTCAAATTGAGCCCAAAGAAATTTAGGAGTGGTCACAAAATAACCTAAATTCCAGGCATGTTTCCCATCTGCTACAAACTGCTTCGCCAACTCCTCGTCTGGTCTATACTTTAAATCCTTAAATTCAAAAACAGCTATTTCCCCCTCCTTTTTTACTTCTTTTCCAAACTCAATATAACCTAAATTAACACTAGCAAATCTGGGTTTTTGTCCTACAAACACAATCCGGTTGTGATTTTCTTCAACTAATTTTTCAGCCAGTTTTAAAGCTTTTCTAAAAATTTCTGCCTTTTTTATTAAGTGATCTCCCCACAAAATAGCCACAGGTTCTTCAGGATATTTTTTGATAAAGTTTGCCAACATCAAACCAACAGCCGGACCTACATCACGCATAGCTGGTTCAAAAATTAAGTTTTCTTCAGGGATTTGGGGAAATTGTTTTCTTAATATATCCTCGTATTGTTTGTTTGTTGAGATATGAATATCTTCCCAACCAAAGTCTGGAAATAGTTTAGAAACAGAAACTTGAAGCATAGACTGATCATCAACTATTTTTTCAAACTGTTTAGGGGTATTTTTGCGAGAAAGGGGCCACAACCTGGTCCCTACTCCACCTGCAAATACAACAATCTTCATTACGGATTAATATACCATAACCTTTCAAAATATTCTCTAAATTTGATTTTGCGTGATCTTGTGCTATAATTACTTAACAATTTAATATTACAAAGCGTTTTAATTGGAGTCACGATCCAATAGCTGAGAACCAAAATGTTCTACAGAAGTTAAACTGTAAAATATAACAGACGATGTCGGAGAACCGGAGTCGCCACCAAGAGTTCTTAGAAAGTAATTTTTAAGAAAAACAGGATGGGACCACGGGAGGTCCTTTTTTAATACCTCTCGTTCCTTGTTCATTAGCCCCCTTTGGGGTTTTAGTGGGCAAAGAACGAGAGGTTTTTTGTGGTTTTGAAAGGAGGTGAAAAATTATGCAAGAACGTGAACAAGAATGGAAACAGCTTGCAGCAGAGATAAAATGTCCTTTTAAATCTAAACCTGAGTTATGCAGGAAGATTGAAGGCATAAAAAGAAGTGAGCAATTTCTTGGTCACAGTGCAATAGTGATTGCTGCAGAGTGTAATTTCTGCGGTGAGAAAGCTACTGGATGGGGTCAAAGATAACTCCATCAGATAAAGTATGGCAGGTTTAGGGCGTGCACCCCTTCCCTGCCAAATTAAAAGGTGGTAATCTTAAGGAGGATTTATGATCAAAGTACAAACATTAAAAGGTTTTCGGGATTTTTTGCCCAGGGAAGCCAGAAAAAGACAGTATGTTATTAATACCTTGAAAAAGGTATTTGAATCTTATGGCTTTGAACCTTTGGAAACTCCTGCTTTAGAATATGAGAGAGTGTTACTTGGTAAATATGGGGACGAGGGTGATAAGTTAATGTACAGGTTTGAGGATAATGGGGGTAGAAAAGTTGCTTTAAGATATGACCAAACAGTCCCTCTAGCCAGAGTAGTCGCTCAATATGGTAATCAGCTTCCTATTCCTTTTAAAAGATTTCAGATTCAACCTGTTTGGAGAGCAGAAAATACCCAAAAAGGCAGGTTTAGGGAGTTTTTACAGTGTGATATAGATACTGTAGGACTGGACTCACTTTATGCTGACGCAGAAATTGTAGCTTGTGCAACATCTTGCTTAGAATCTTTGGGTTTTAAGAATTTTAAAGTATTAATAAATGACCGTCAGGTTTTTGAAAAAGTTCCTACTGAAGCGATTAGAATTTTAGATAAACTTAAAAAAATAGGAAGAGAAAAAGTACTAGAAGAATTGAGTAAATCTGAACTAGACTCTAAACTTTTAGAAAAATTTGAATCTTTTAAACCTACTAAAAATTTAGAAACTATCTTGATGGCTTTAGAGGATTTAGGGGTTGATAAAAACAAATATCAATTTTCTCCTACTTTAGCCAGAGGTTTGAATTATTACACAGGATTGATTTTTGAAATTGAGATAGAAGGTTACGAAGCAGGATCAGTTTTAGGTGGAGGCAGATATGACAAATTGATAGGCATGTTTTCAGGAAAACAAGTTCCAGCAGTAGGTTGTGCTTTTGGTTTTGACAGAATAATTGAGGCAATGGATCAATTTGAACTTTTTCCCAAAGATTTAACCACTACCAAAGTTTTGGTGACAGTTTTTTCCATAGAGCTGGGAGCTGATTCTATCAAAGTTACCAATAGGTTAAGAGAAGCTAATATAAACACAGAGCTTTGGTTAGAGGCTGATACTAAACTGGAGAAACAATTAAAATATGCAGATCAAAAAGGGATTCCTTATGTGGTTATTATTGGCCCTGATGAAACAAAAAACAATACTGTCACCCTCAAGGATTTAAAGAGTAAACTTCAGCAAACTGTTACAATTGATGAAGCACTAAGATTAATATCAAAATGAGCTCTCAGATAATTACTAAACCCTTACCCTACCTTGCCTTACTAATTGCACATCTAATCTGGGGAACAAATTTTGTAGTTGCCAAAGTTACTTTACAGGAATTCCCTCCCATGAGTTTAGCTTTTTTAAGATTTACCTTAGCTTCTCTTTTTTTAGCCCCATTTTTCCTCAGTCAAACCAAAAAGATTAAGATTGATAAAAAAGACCTGCCCAGACTGGTAGCTGTTGGGGTATTAATTGTCACTTTAAACATTGCCTTCTTTTTGGAAGGGATGAGAAAAACAACAGCCATCAATGCTTCTGTTTTATCCTTAACAGTGCCTATTTTTTCAGTCTTGCTTGGCTGGCGGGTTTTAAAAGAAAAAATCAATCTGATTAATTTAATGGGAATTGTTTTAGGTTTGCTGGGAGCCTTAATTATAATAGGTCTTCCTCAATTTGTAGCTGGATCTTTTGTTATCCAATCAACTATTGGCAATATTTTAATTGTTCTTGCCTCAATTTCCTGGGTTTTTGGAGCGGTTGTTGCCAAGCCTATTTTAAATAAATACCCAACAATAATTGTCACAGCAGTGGCTTTTATGGTAGGCACTTTAACTTTTTTCATCCCAGCTGGAATAGAATATATTCAAAACTCTGGCTGGGTAAATCAAGTTACTATTTTAGGATTACTGGGAGTTGTTTACATGACCCTGCTATCCTCTATTTCTGCTTATTTTCTTTTTGAATGGGGACTATCTAAAACCTCAGTATTTAAAGCTGACCTTCTCCATTATGTTGAACCTTTTGTAGCAGCTTTTTTAGCTGTTTCTATCTTGGGAGAAAGAATCTCCAGCTCTTTTTTAATAGGAGGAGTTCTAATTGCTGTTTCTGCTTTCTTAGGCACTCTTTCAAGAAATAGAAAAATTCATCATTACCACAAAGCGCACAGGGTTTGATTGAAAATTTTAATTGAGGCTGTTATACTACCTACATTATGAAAGCTAATTTACATCCAACCTGGCATGCTGAAACTAAAGTAAGCTGTGCTTGTGGTAATACTTTTACCACCGGTTCTACTATACCTGCAATCAAGGTAGAGCTTTGTAATGCTTGTCATCCTTTTTTTACAGGAGCACAGAAATTTGTTGATACTTTAGGTCAGGTTGATAGATTTATCAAAAAAGCAGAAATTTCTAAAGTTAAACAAATAGAACGCAAGAAAATCTTAGAAGCCAGACAATCTAAAGTACAAAAAAAGAAACAGGACCGGCCTTCTTTAAAAGATCTGCTGATGAGCGTCCGCAAACAAGCTTCGTCTTAGATGGATTATCTCCAACAACAGATAAATCAAATAAATCAAAGAATTGAGGAAATCAAACCTTTTTTGGAGGATCTAGAAATGAAACAACTGGCAGAAGAAGAGATTGCCGAACTTGAAAAGCAAAAAAGCCAATTAGAACAATCCACTAAACCAGATGCTCAATCAGATAAAACAGGCATCAACCCTAACATAGCTATCTTAGAAATAAGATCAGCTGCTGGTGGTGATGAAGCCGGACTTTTTGCCAGTGAGCTGTTAAGAATGTATAGCAGATATGCCCAAAACAATAAATGGAGAATTGAAGAACTGGATAGATCTGAGGGAAAAATAGGCCAGATTAAAGAAATTGTGCTTAAAATAACTGGCAAGAATGCCTATCATAGTTTCAAGTTCGAGTCAGGTGTTCATAGAGTTCAAAGAGTACCTGAAACAGAGTCATCAGGCAGAATCCATACCTCCACCTCAACAGTGGCTGTTTTACCACAAGTTGATCCTTCTGAAGTTGCTATAAATCCGGGAGAGATAGAATTTGAAGCCTTCAGGTCTGGTGGCGCTGGAGGACAAAATGTTAATAAAGTCTCAACCGCTGTTAGATTAAAACATACTCCCTCTGGAATTGTAGTCACCTGTCAAACAGAAAGATCTCAACTGCAAAACAGGGAAAATGCCATGAGTTTACTCAGATCAAAGCTTTGGGAAATGGACCAGCAGAAAAAATCTGGTAATATTGAGGCTCAAAGACAGGAGCAAATAGGGACTGGTGAAAGATCAGAAAAAATCAGAACCTATAATTTTCCTCAGAATAGAGTCACAGATCATAGAATAGGTAAATCCTGGCACAACTTAGAAAAAATCTTAGAAGGAGATTTAGATGACATCATCCAAGCCCTCTCAATACATTAAGGGTTTTGTTGAATTTTACAAGCTTAAATTTAAAGTTACCCCGGATGTGTTAATCCCCCGTCCAGAAACTGAATTATTGGTTGATGAGATTCTGTCTTTTCTACAAACTACTAACTACCAACCACTTACTACTATTCTAGATCTTGGCACTGGTTCAGGTAATATTGCCATCTCTGTTGCTAAAAATGCTCCAAGTATAAAAATTATTGCCACCGATGTTTCTTCAAAAGCTCTGAAAATAGCAGCTCAAAATGCTAAATTTCATGGAGTGGAAAAACAAATCACTTTTTTAGAAAGCAATCTTTTGGATAAAGTTAATTCAAGCGTGGATATAATAGTCACTAACCTACCATATATTCCCTCAGCTAGAATTCCCTATCTGGACTCTTCAGTGAAGGATTTTGAGCCTATTGTAGCCTTAGATGGTGGTGAGGATGGGTTTGGACTTTACAGAAAACTATTCTCCCAAATTTCTACGATGCAACCCCTGGGGTTCAAACCTAAATTGTTAATTGGAGAGATAGATTATACCCATGGGGAACTGGCTGTAAATGAAGCCTTAAAATTTTTCCCCAATGCTCAAGTTGAAGTTAAAACAGATCTAGC
>CAYMUB010000019.1:0-2533 GCA_964393545.1 uncultured Gammaproteobacteria bacterium
CCCAATACTTTTTCTACTTTAAATCCGTACCTTGTTAAAAGCAACTCCAAAGTTTTCATAGTCATAACATTATGATGCATTGGCCATTCAATATTTTGTATTCCTCCTTCACCGCTCTCCCACCACAAGGGATTAGTAGTAACTAAATATTTTGTACTAATGGTTGGACCTGTTCTTGGCTGTTTTCCCAAAATCAAAAAGAAAATATCAATCCAACTAGCTAAATTATCTGTAGAAACTACCACATAACCTTTAGGTTTTAATACTCTTTTTATTTCTGAAAGAAAATTATCTGTATCTGTTAGATGTTCAATAGAATGAGAGGTAGTTACTACATCAATTGAATTATCCTCCAGAGGGAATGTTTTATTTAAATTGCATTTTTTCCCATTGATTTGAAATTCTTTACTACCTCTTTTTAAAAAATGTATAAACAGATCAAGTCCAAATATTTTGGCAGGCTTTATCTTTCTTGCATATACAGTTGTGGTATTACCATCCAAACAACCTAAATCTACATAAACTGCTTTTTTATTTTCTTCTAGACAATTAACTACTAATTGATGTTCCTCAGCTTCAATCTGCCTGGAAAGAAAATTTCCAAACTTTAAAATAAAAAATCCTTTAAAAAAATTCATTTAGTTTGTTAGTATATAACAAATTTTTTGTGTTTACAAACCTAAAAACCGTCTTCTAAAAACCAAGCAATCATAAATAAAGATTTGAATTTTATTAGCCGTAAATTATTCCATTCCCTTATTACCATTTTTTATCGTCGACATCTTTCAGAATACACTCATGACACCTCTTATTTCGCATCCACCATTTCGTTTTATAAAACTATAAGTCTATAAGCATTTCTTTGAATAGTCTCTCGGATAACAATGTCAGGTTGCTCTTTCTCTACTTGTGATCTATCAAGGGCGGAGAAAGGATTCTCTATGGATATTATTTTATTAAAGTTATATTTCAGGAAATGAATTGAGCCACCGATATTTTCGTAAGAAGCATTACCAAAAAAAGAGTCGTCAAGTATCAATGCTTTATTTATTTTATTTATTCCTTCAATTGCACTATCTTTAATATGCAAATCAATATCTACATCACCAGTAGCATTATCTTCTAATAAAGATCTGAGCCTATTCAGATCAAATTTTTCAGCTCCACTTTGTTTCACAATTGAAAGATTAAAATCTGATAACTGCAAACTTTCATTATATGGAAAATCTTTTTTAATTTTATTTATTACTGCCTGATAACCAAAAAAAGCACCCATGTGATTCCAGTGATTATCATACTTAAAATAAAGAGGAGCATCAACTATTTTTTTGGCTGCAATAAGCTGAGGACCCAAATACAAATAAGAAACACTGGTTTTCCTATCAAGAACATCTAAAATCTGAGCAAGCTGAATATTTGAATTAATATAATTAGGATAAGGGTAAAATTCTGGGTAAACAACTTCTTTGTCAGGAACTATAACAAATAAATAAGGTATATTTTTTTGGGCAAGCCAATCCTTATCGGCTTGTAGAACATTTGCTATACGATTCAATTCTTGATTTGAAAATATTATGTGAGAATAAAACGATTTAAAATCATGATAGGAATCCTTAGCTTCATTAAAGAAAAACCAATTCATTTTACCTGCAATTTCATTTTGCACCGGTACCTTAAGTAAAGACTTTTTTATCGTAGCATCTATATGAAGTAAAAAATCTCTAAAACCAAAGTTATCATTATAAAACTGTTCAAATTTTTTAGGAAATTTCGAAATTTCCATTTCAGCATTTACTTTGGGAAATTCAGTTAATTTCCGCCATTCGGTCTCTTCTGTATTCGAGGTAATTCTCAAATACATTCCAATAGAAGACATGCTCAGAAAAACAATAAAAATAACTAAATAAACTAAATTAAAAAAGATACTACTTTTCATATTTATTTAAAATCTAAAGTATAAAAAGGGATTATATGTCTGAGCTGCAATTGCTGGAGCTATCAACAAAAATAATCCTACCAGTCTGATTAATTTGGCGAATTTTATTATAATTCCAAACTTACCAGCCAATCTTTCAAGATAATAAAAAATAGGAGTTAAACAAACAACACCTACAACGATTACAATCATAATGTCCGTCTTAAGAAAGTATTCTGTAGGTAGAAATGTTATCCCCTGGTTTTGAAATCCAAAAAGGACTTTTAAATAGCCGAGGGCATACGTTAAATTTTCTGACCTGAAAAATACCCAACTTACTAACAGTACTAAGAGAAAATATACATGTTTTAATACTCTGGGTATCCGGTTAAATAGACTTCCGTTTTTTATACTTTCAAAAATTAATGCTACTCCTTGAATTGCCCCAAATACAACATAAGTCCAATTAGCACCATGCCATAAACCAATTAAAGCAAAAGTAATAAACAAGCTGATATATAGCTTTATTCTAGAACCCTTTGCCCATTTTAAAGCTAGCGGATAATATAAATAGTCTCTAATCCAATTAGATAGGGTTATGTGCCATCTTGTCCAAAA
>CAYMUB010000020.1:0-5017 GCA_964393545.1 uncultured Gammaproteobacteria bacterium
CAAGGAAATTTAGACTTAACTACATGGTTAATTAAATACAACTCATACCGACCGCATGAAGCTCTTGATTATGATACTCCACTGGAGTATGCTCAGAAAAACTTCTTTAGTAATGTGTTACCTATGTGGTCAGCCCACACAATGTTTGGTTATTGATCCTTCTTCTGGTAAAATTGCTTTCTATGTCAAACAAAACCAGTCTTCGTGACTTTTCTAAAGCTGCAACCAGACGGGAATATTTAGAAAAAGAGTTAAATATTAATCTGGAAAAGATAGGTAATTTTGCATTTGAAGAAGAACAAGTCACTGGTAGGAATATTGAGAATTTAATTGGCGCTACCCAAATCCCCTTAGGTGTGGCCGGACCAATCGTTCTACAAACCACCAACCACCAACCACCAACCTATTACCTTCCCTTAGCAACTACTGAGGGAGCTTTGGTGGCTTCAATCTCCCGGGGATGTAAGGCTGTGACAGAAGCAGGAGGAGCCAAAGTTTTTATAGAAGATGTGGGGCAAACCCGCGGACCAGTATTTAAGATTAAGGATTTGGAACATGGGAATAAAACTAAAACTTGGATTGAGAATAATTTTACAGCTCTGCTTTCTACAACTTCCAAAACTTCAGCCCACTTAAAACTTCTAAAAACTACAGTTACTTTAGTTGGAATTAATCTTTTTGTCCGTTTCCAATATTCAACAGATGAAGCAATGGGTATGAATATGGTCACAATTGCTACTACTGAGGCTGTAAAGTTAATTGAGCAGAAAACAAAAGCAAAATGTGTATCTTTAGCTGGTAATTTTGATATAGACAAAAAGCCTGCCTGGTTAAACTTTATCGAAGGTCGGGGTAAAAGAGTCTGGGCAGAAGTTATTTTATCAAAACAGATAATTAAAGAAGTTTTAAAAACCACTCCTCAAAAAATTCAAGAAGTGGTTTATAGAAAAAATCTTTTGGGCTCTATTATGAGTGGATCTTTGGGCTTTAATGCTCACTTTGCCAATATTATTGCTGCCCTGTTTATAGCTACAGGTCAGGATCCGGCCCATGTGGTGGAAGGCAGCCTGGGTGTTACCACTGCTGAAAGTTTAGAAAATGAAGATCTACATTTTTCTATCTACCTACCCTCTTTAATAGTAGGTACTGTGGGAGGCGGGACTCATCTGCCAACCCAGAAAGAAGCTTTAAAAATTATGAATGTATCAAGTGTGCTAGAATATGCCCAGGTTGCAGGTGCTGCAGTTTTGGCTGGTGAGTTATCCTTAATCGCGAGTTTATCTGAAGGCACACTAGCAAAAGCCCATCAGAGATTAGGAAGAAAGGGAAAATGATTGGCATTGTTTCATATGGGGCCTATATTCCCATGTTTAGAATAAAACCCTCCCAGATTGCCCATGCCTGGGGCAAAGTGGCAGATGAGGTGGAAAAATCCTTAGGAGTATTTGAAAAAGCAGTAGCATCTGTTGATGAAGATGCAGTTACTTTAGCAGTTGAGGCAGCCAGCAGGGCTATTTTTAGTGTTGGTATGAACCCAAAAGATATAGCAGGCATTACCATTGGCTCAGAATCCCATCCTTATGCGGTTAAACCTTCTTCAACAATTGTGGGAGAAATTTTGGGCATGGGTACTAATTATTTGGCTGCAGATTTGCAGTTTGCCTGCAAAGCTGGTACTGCCGGAATCCAACTTTTATCAGGTTTAGTTTCTCAAAACAAAGCTAAACTGGTTTTGGCTATTGGTTCTGATGTAGCTCAATCCAAACCATCAGATGTTTTAGAATATACAGCCTCCTCTGCTGCTGCTGCTTTTGTTTTAGGAAAAACAAACACTATTGCTAATATTTTGGATTTCACTTCTTACTCATCTGATACTCCTGATTTTTGGAGAAAAGATACGGAAAAATTCCCCTCCCATGCCGGCAGATTTACCGGCGGACCTGCTTACTTTGCCCATGTGTTGGGAGCTTCTAATCTAATGTTGAAAAAAGTTAAGATGGAGGCCAAAGATTTTGACTATGCCATCTTTCATATGCCAAATGCCAAATTTCCCAAGCAAGCAGCTAAAAAGTTAGGATTTTCAGAAGACCAACTTAATCCGGGCTTTATAGTCACTCAAATAGGCAACCCCTACTCTGCTTCATCCATGGTGGGTTTGGCAGCCACACTAGATGTTGCAAAACCTAAAGATAAAATCTTTAT
Source organism: uncultured Gammaproteobacteria bacterium (assembly GCA_964393545.1). Lineage (GTDB taxonomy): Bacteria > Patescibacteriota > Microgenomatia > Daviesbacterales > UBA10151 > CAYMUB01. The sequence continues at coordinate 2,203 of CAYMUB010000020.1, forward strand.
GTGTTCTTATGGCTCTGGCGCAGGATCAGATGCTTTTGTATTTGAAGTAACTGATCAGATTCTAAATCATCAAAAGGCAAACAAAGATACAGTCAAAAAACAAATCCAAAACAAAATTTATATAGATTATTCATTAATTGCTAAAAATATTTTGACAAAATACAGAATATGAAGATTAAGGTATTAGGCACAGGTTTAACAAAATTCGGCGAACTTTGGGATAAATCTTTACTCGATTTAGCCCAAGAAGCCTCAATGGAGGCTATCAAAGAATCAAATCTATCTACAGATAAGATAGAAGCTGTATTTGTGGCTAATATGATTCATGGTAAATTATCAGGTCAGGATCACTTAGGTGCTTTAATTGCTTCCAGTTTGGGTATTAAAGGCGCCTCATTCAGGATAGAAGGTGCTTGCGCCTCAGGGGGATTAGCAGTTCATCTGGCTATCCAACCACTCCTGGCTGGAACTTATAAAAATGTTTTAGTAGTTGGTGTGGAAAAAATGACAGATGTGCCAACATCAGATATTTCAACAGCCTTAATGGGAGCAGGATCAGAGGCAGAAAGAAAAGCCGGGTTAACTTTCCCGGCTCTTTATGCTTTAATGGCCAAAGCTCACATTGCAAAATATGGCACCACCAGAGTTCATATGGCCCAAGTGGCAGTAAAAAATCATTTTCATGCTTCTTTAAACGAGAAGGCTCAATTCCCATATGAGGTAAGTTTAGAAAAAGTTTTAGAAAGCCCTGTTATTTCTACACCCTTTACTTTATTTGATGTTTCCCCTATTACAGATGGTGCAGGAGCTGTTGTCTTAACTTCTGATATTTCTACTCCAGGAGTCTATATCACAGGTTCAGCTGTGGCTACAGATACTGTTGATCTGGCTCAAAGAAAAAGTTTAACAGAAATTGTGGCCACCAAAGAAGCCTCCCAAAAAGCTTTGAAACAAGCAGGAGTGGAAACATCTGATATTAAAGTAGCAGAAGTACATGATTGTTTTACTATTGCTGAAATACTGGCTATGGAAGATTTAGGTTTTTGTAAAAAAGGAGAAGGCGGAGATTTTGTAGCAAAGGGTATAACTAGATTAGGAGGAAGGATGCCAGTTAATACTTCAGGAGGTTTAAAAGCTTGTGGCCATCCTGTCGCAGCCACAGGTGTAAAACAAATCATAGAAGTTACTCACCAGCTGCAAAATAGGGCTGGTAAAAGACAGGTTATGGGTGCAAATATTGGACTAACTCACAATGTAGGAGGTTCTGGAGCAACAGTGGTTGTACATGTATTACAAAGTTAAAAGGCAAAAGTAAAAAGGAAAAATTTTTTTACTTTGAATTTTTTACTTTAAACTTAAATATGAACAGTCCAGTTACTATTTGGCGGGCCCATAAGACCTTGCATAATTACCTAAATAAAGTGGGTAAGCTAATTGTTTGGACTAAGATATTGGTCCCTCCTGCTGGGTTTGAACATGAAGCCCCTTATCTAGTAGGAATTATTCAATTTGCAGGTGAAAGATTACCTTTACAAATTGTGGATTGTGAGGAAAAAGATCTAAAGCCAAATAAAAAAGTTATCACAGTGATCAGAAAAATTGGTAAAGCAAAATCAGAAGATGTAATTGAATATGGAGTAAAGGTCAAACCATTATGATCAAAGTTTCAGCTCCTTGTAAAATTCACCTCTTAGGTGAACATGCTGTTGTATATGGAAAACCAGCCATACTAACCTCTGTTGATTTAAGAATTACTGTGACCATATCCCCTGCCAGTCATCCCCAACTTGATTTTGGATCCAAACAATTAAAAAAAATCATTGAACCCATTATTAAAAAATATCTTAAACTTAAGGTTATTCCACCTTATAAATTAGCAGTTGCCTCTCAAATCCCCATTGGTGCAGGTTTAGGATCATCTGGAGCAGTTTCTGCCACTTTTATTGCTGCATTGCTTTCATTTTTAAAAGTAAAATGGGATCTAAATCTTATTAATAAATTAGCTTATGAGGCAGAAAAAGTATTTCATGGTAATCCTTCTGGAGCTGATCCAGCTACAGTTATTTTTGGAGGATTAATCTGGTTTAGAAAAGAAACACCACCTGCCCGCAATGCTAGCGCAAGCGTTGCAGGCGGGGATTTAAAAACTATTCATCAGCTCCCCTATTCTATTCCAAATAATCTTTCTAAAAACTTTGTGATTTTAAGTACTGGTACTCCAAAACAAACTACCAAAGAGATGGTAATCTTTGTTAAAAATTTGTCTGATAAAAAACCAAAACTAGTAAATAGATTCTTAGAAGATCAAGAAAAATTAGTCAAAGAATTACTCCCTGTTATTCAAGAAGGGAATGAAAAAGAGTTTATTAGAATCATTAAAGAAGGAGAAAGAAACTTAGAAAGTATTGGGGTTGCTTCTAAATTCTCTCAGAATATTATTAGGAAAATAGAACAAGCTGGGGGTGCTGCTAAAATCTGTGGTGCCGGAGCAACTGATGGCCCAACCGGAGTATTGCTTTGTTACCATCCTACTCCCTCTACTATCAAGGGTATTGCTAAATCTTTTAATTTGGCCTATTTTCAAGCTAAACTAGGGGTAGAAGGATTAAGAAAAGAAAATGTCTAAGAAGATTACTGTTTCAGCACCGGGGAAATTAATGCTTTTGGGAGAACATGCTGTGGTGTATGGCAGACCTTGTATTGTCACAGCTGTTTCACAAAGAATGGAAGCTACAGTTGAACTAATTAATGAACCTATTTTTCAACTTGATGCTCCAGACGTTAGAGTAACTGACTATAAAAAGCCTATGAAAGA
>CAYMUB010000021.1:0-22343 GCA_964393545.1 uncultured Gammaproteobacteria bacterium
GGGCACATATACCTTCAAAACAAGTAAACCTTTTTAAGGTTCATATTTGATATACTGTTGCTATGGGCGAACAAGATAAGGGTTTTCCTCCTACTGAACGTCAGAAACTGGTTGATAGCCTTACTCCGCGTGAATTGGCAGACGCTCTTCTTAGAAGGGTGAATGAAGATCCTGATGGCGAGACAGGGCGGCTTGTAAGGAGATTGGGTGAGGCGAGCAATAATGCTTTGATGAGAAAAAGTGGAGGTAGTCCTGCAGAATTTCCACTCATCACTTTTCTTGGTGAGCCTGAGACAATACAGAAAGAAGCCGATTTGTCATCTCCTCCAGAAGTTTCTGGAGGAGAATTCACGGTCTTACCTTCTACAAATGATACTGCATTTCCTGCAGTAACTGCGCCTGTACAGATTTCTGAGGCAGATATTGGTCCAGAAGCTCCCTTAGAGGATTTGACCAATGCTTTTCTTGGGAGAATTAATGAAGATCCTGATGGCACCTATGAGCTGATTAAGGCAATTAGGAGAGCGAATTATCATGCGACTTATATTAGAGATGGCATTGACGATCCTGAGGAACATACACCAATACACAGTTTTGAAGAATACAGAGCCTGGCGTGCAGCTCGAAGCGAACCCCTGGATGAAACAGTGCCCAAGCCTGATACATTGGCTGTAAAGCTAGCAGATGCTCTTATTCAAAAATATAATCAATTAGATCAACTTCCTAAAAGCTCTGCAACGATTTTAGCTGCTATCGTGACCGCACATGATCATGCCCTTTCCCGAAAACATGGCGGACCAGATATGGCGCCTGAGGAGAAAGAACAACTCGTTACCTTAGAGGAAGTTAAAAAGTGGAAGGCTGTTCACGATCTGTCTCAAGGAAAATATGATTACTGGACAGCTAAGCGTGGGCTGCTTGATAAAGAGCCGACGACGCTAGCGATATCTTCTGCGCAACCTGAGGTTGTTGCTGATCCTGAATCCACTGCTTCATATTGGGCTGAAAAACTCAGAGCATCTGGTGAATATGATATCGCAATGAGCTCCTTTCATACAGATTGGTTAATAGGTGGCAAACGATTAGGAGATTTATATCCAAAAACCGGAGGTGGTGGTTGGCATTTCATCACTGACAACTCCGGACTCAGCAAGTTAGATTCAAGCACAACATTTCCTGCAGCGACAAAAATAGCTGACGCATACCTTAGTTCTACTAAATATACAAATAATCAAAAACATGCAGCTGTTTTAGTTGCAACCCCCAAATTAATTTGTGCTGAGGGAGCTTGGAACGAGCCTCTATCTGGAAATCAATATGATGGGTTTAGCGGTCAAAGAGAATGGTACGAGGATGCTATACGACTTTTCGGTTTTCCTGATGATAAGAGAACTAAATTCTTAAATCATGAACAGGCGCAAATTATAGAACAGCATAGAAAAGCAGGGCGTCCTAAAGGGAAAACACGGGAAGATTATCCAATAGATACCTTAAAAACATACCTTTTGTATCATCACCCTCTCAACAATACTGATCACTATGGGAGACAGGGGAATATGATAGATCTCGCGTTTGGTTTGACAGATGAAGATTCTGATATATTTCTTGATCGTGTAAAAGCTGATCCATCTCTACTCGGTAAATTGTTTAACGAACTGTACCCAGGGCTTCTCAATCCTCATCAAGTCAGCAGGAGAAAGGTAAAAGAATTAATCATAGCCACTCCAGCGAGCTCTTGGGGTAACCATGACTATATGCCTCTCTCGGATGGAAATCTTCCTTTTGGCTATGGATTCATTGCTACAAAGGAAAAGCCACGTGCAGTATATGAGAAGTTCGATCGAGTTAAACTTGATCCTCCGCTTGGCGAATCTTAAATAAAAATTCTCATTATTTTTTATATCTTTATCTACTAAAACCATCCTAGCTATCTAGGTTGGTTTTATCTAATGAATAGCCTCACTTATTAATATTTCTTAGTCTCTCTATTCTTATATATAAGTAAATAAACTAAAATCCCTCCATAATTTTAATAATGAAGGGAGGAAAAGAAGGTGGGTTACTCTACATATATCTCTAAATCCAACATGATACAATCTTAAGTATGAAAAAGAAGAAAGTGGGACAAAACAAAAAAGATCTAATAATCGATGAATCAATCTTCGAAAAACTCTTAACAAAAGCAACTAAACAGTTACCATTCTCACCAAAGAAATCTGGGAAAGCAAAGCGTCAAACATCTTCTCGCTAGATTTTCTGTGGTTGAATCTAAAAGCATACTCATCTGCATAGGCTTGTAAATATTTCTTTGATACATGTCTGTAGACTCCATAAATACCTCTTTTAAGATGACTCCACACATTTTCAATACCTTGAGTATGGATATCTCCCATTACAAACATTTCTTTGTGATTAATGGATTGGTGAAAGTAGCCATGTTTCTTCAGTTGAATATATGACACCCACTCGTCAGTCATAACTCTTGCTTTTGGATCTACATAGTTTTTAACTTGTTCAATAACAGTCCATTTTCCAGTACCATGAACATGCTTTAGATATACTTTTCCATCTCTTTGTAGAAATCCCATAACAGCTTCTTTCTGTTTTTCTTCCACTCCTTGCCTCCAGCTTCTCATTCTATTAATTCCTTTACCTCCAACATATGTCTCATCAATTTCTACTGTTTCACCATTTCCGCCTAAAGGAGAGATATCTCCATCAGCCATTAAGACTCTAATCTGCTTAAACATTCTCCAGGCTGTTTTATAAGTAACTCCCAATTCTCTTTGTAATTGTTTTGCTGAGACTCCAGAACGGGTATTAATCATCAAAAACATAGCATAGAACCATAATCTAAGTGATGTAGTAGTCTTTTGGAATACTGTTCCTGCTAAAGGAGCTATGTGAGTTCCACAGTAACTACAGGCATACTGCATTCTGCCTTTGATTTTGTAATGAGTGGTAACCTTTTTACACTTAACACAGGTAATGCCGTTGGGGAAGCGGATATCTTTAATCTTTTCTAAGCATTTATCGTCTGAAGAATACTTTTGAAGAAAAGAAGCGAGAGTTAATTTAGGTTCCATACAACCATATTATCAAATCTATTCCTTGTTGTCAAGGGATAAGTGCCATAAAAAGTTTAGTGGGTTTTTCCCTCTTCAAAAACAGCATGCTTTTCGATAAGTTCAACTACTTTCTTTTTCTTTTCTGTAACTATTCCTTCTGCCTCAGCTTCTATATTTAACCTGAGCAAAGGTTCTGTATTAGAACTTCTAAGAGATAACCTCCAGTCTGCAAAGGTAATCGCTACCCCATCTAGTTCGCTTACTTCACCATTACTAAATTCTTTTTTAATCGCTTCAATAATTTGAGGGGCATTTTTAACTCTAAAATTTGTTTCTCCTGATTCATGTCCTTGTTTTACATCTGCAGCAATTTCGGATAAAAATTTTCCTTCCTCTGTCATTATTTTAAGAACAGTTAAAATTATTGGCAGTTGTGATTCAGCATTTCCGGTTTCTTTAAAAAAATAATGTGCAGATGATTCTCCTGCAAAAATCCCCCCTGTTTGATGCATTTTTTCTGTGATAAAAGCATGACCTACTTTGGTAATAACAAAAGTACCTCCCAGCTCTTCAACAATTGTTTTAGGAGTCATAATATACCTGATATCTCCTAAAATTGTGGCTCCTTTATGTTTTTTCAGCAGTTCCCTGGCAACTAGAGCTGTAATAATTGATGGAGGGATGATTTTACCTTTTTCATCTATAAAAAATAATCTGTCTCCATCTCCATCAGGAGCCAGTCCTAAATCTGCTTTTTCTTCTATAACCCTTTTTTGTAACTCTATTAAAGTATCTGCTTGCAATGGATCTGCTTGATGAACAGGAAAAGTTCCATCCAGTTCAAAGTTCATCTTAATTAAGTTCCCGGGAATATGTTTAAATAATTCTTCAATATATAAAGCTCCTAAAGCATTAGCAGCATCAGCTACAATTTTAAAATTTTTTAGCTTGGGGTTTCCGGCAATCTTTAGAGAATTTTCTATTTCTTCTTTCAATACCCCATCTTTTCCGACCATATTTCCGCCTTCTATTTTAGGAAGATCTACCCCCTCAATACTCATTTTCTTGACATCTTCCATACCAGTGCTTTTACCAATTTTTACCAAGCCTGTTTCCGAAATTCTTACTATTTTCATGCCGTTATATTCTTTGGTGTTATGGGATGCTGTAATTTGTATTCCTCCATCATGCTTATCCTTGAAAACAGCAAAGTAGAAAGTTGGGGTAGAAACAATGCCTAAATCTATCACTTTTGCTCCGAGTTCTATTAAAGTTTTGCTTACAGCTTCAAATATAGCAGGGGAGGATAATCTCATATCGCGTCCTACAGCAATAGTTAAAGACTGAGATGATTTTAATTGATCAGAAATTACTTTATAAATAGCCTTGGTGATTGGAACTGCAAAGTCTTCATTCAATTCATTAGGATAGATACCCCGGATATCATAGCTTTTAAAAATCTTTTCTGGAGGAGTAATGTTCATTTATGACACTTAGTATTTTACCAAATAATCTCAACTCCTGGCAACTTGTAAAAAGCTGGTATAGTTTTCTTTAGCATCTTGCAAGTTATCCTCAATAATCCGTAAATTATAAATTTCTGCCAAAACTTTACTGCCCATGGTGGCTATATTTTTAGGAAGTTTATTTTCAGATAAATATTTTGCCACCATTGCATGATCAATCAAATCTTTTTCACCAGATATTTGTTTTAAGTTGGGATATTTTTGAGCAAGCGTTTGTTTACACTGTGCTAAAACTTGCGGGTGAGTCATAATAGTTGTTACTTCTGAAAATTTAGCATCTTTTCTTATCATTAAAGCATGTGAAATCTTTATACTAAATTCTTCAATGATTTTGAAATTATAATTTGCCATTGCTTCTATACTCTCTCCCACAATTCCTCCCACAGAGTTGTGAATGGCAAATTGCCCCCGATCAATATTTCCTGAATGCAAAGCTTTTAATACATTTTCAGATGTATATAGATACTCAATTTTATATTTAGTAATTCCTGCTTTCTTTAAATAAAACTGGACTGCTTCTTCATTAAAAGAGCCCTTGCCTCCTTGAATACCAATTGTTAAAAAATCTGGATCAATTTGTCTGGGTAGTAATCTATTATAAAGTTCATCATAGGCATCACCTAATCTAATACGCATACTTTTGGTATAAGGATTGTATTGTTGTAGATCTTCAAACAACTGCCAAGTATCATTTCTGGTTTGTTTTGTCACTTCTAAAAGTTTTTTTGTTCCTTGTGAATCAATCGGGGTTGCTTTGAGCGGATATGCTGATAATAATCTGCCAACAAAATGAGTTAATCCTTGAGAGCTTGCAGCCAGTCTGTCATGATTTAAGGCTTTCATCTCTATAATATTCAAGCTTTTACTTTGAAAATATTTTTTCCAAAAATCGTAATTTTTTTCACTGCTCATGAATTTATCAATAACAATTGTTAGATTGACGAAACCGCTCATGCTGCTATCTGGCCCAAACATGGGATGGGTAAGTAATGCCTGAGTTTTACCTTTTAGGTGTTTTTTAAAAATTTTAGCAGGATGCATTTTTACTGACAAAACATCAATTAATAAATGATTATCCTGAAAATACTTCTGATGAGTTTTTATTACCTCTTCAAAAACACTGATAGGAACACAATAAAAAACTGTTTCATTCTCGTAAACTTTTTCCAGACTTTTTACCACAGTTGAGCCTTTATCAGTCTCTGAAGGATCAATCTTCAGCTTATCAAAAATAGTTATTTTAAAATCATTCTTAATAAGTCTATATAAAGTTTTACCAAATCTACCAAATCCAACAATACTTACATTTTGCATAATTTAAAAATACTTATCTATTTCATCAATGTTTACACTAATACTGACCCTGACAAACCGTTCTCCATTTTTACCAAAAGCAGATCCAGGTGTTAGAAGGATTTGTTTACTTTCTAAAAGTTGCATGCAAAAACTGGCTGCATCTTTTGCTGATTCTGGTATTTTTGCCCAGATATATAAACCGCCCTTGGGTTCTTTATATTGCAATCCTAATTTTTTAAGATTTTTACCTATGATCTGCCTTCTTTGTTGATAGGTTTGAATCATATTTTGATACCAATCCTTATCAAAATTAGTTAAGGCAAAAGCACCTAAATTCTGTAAAGGTGTAGACATTCCAGAATCAATTTGTGATTTTAATTTGGCAAAGGCCAAAATCACCTTTCTATTCCCAACCATCCAGCCCATTCTAAATCCGGCAAAAGAAAATGTTTTAGAAAAAGAACCAATTTCTATTGCAACATCTTTTGCTCCTTCAATCTGCAATATGCTGGGAGCAACAAATCCATCAAATGTAATCTCAGAATAAGCGTTATCATAGACTATTAAGATATTCTGTTCTTTTGCAAAATTAACAATTTTTTGAAGCTCCTCAATCGTAGCCACCTGCCCTGTAGGATTTGAAGGAAAATTAATCCAGATATATTTTGTTTTTTCAGTTTTCTTTTTACTTAATTGTTCAAGAGAAATTTTAAATTCATTTCCTTCCAGTAGATCATAATATATAACTTTACCTCCAACCAGTAATGCCGGGTCGGAAAAGGCAGGATAACCTGGATCCGGTACTAATACTTCATCGCTCTCATCAAGTAATACTAAAGGCAAATGACTTACTCCTTCTTTTGCTCCCAGCAGCGGAAACAATTCATCTTTGCTTAGATTGATTCCAAATCTTTTTTTGTACCAGGAAATTATGGCGTGAGAAAATTTATCATTTGCTCCAAAACCAGGATACAAATGAGAATTATCTTCTCTTATAAATTCACTGAGTTTATCTAAATAAATTGGACTGGGTTTTATATCAGGATTACCAACTCCAAAATTTAATACTTTTTTTTGGGATTTATTTTCTACCTCTTTAATCCTTCTTGCTAAATGGGAAAAAATATATTCACTAATACTATCCAGTCTTTTTGCCGGTACAATACTCATTCCTATTCACTCTTTCTTTCCAACTCAAGGGAATGGTTATGGATCAGTTCATATATTTTCTTAACAAAATCTCTTGATAGATCCATTGTTCCTGCTAGGTGGAGGATTTTATCTAAAAGCTGTTGCCATCTTTTTTCATCAAGTGGTGGTACTCCTTGAGCTTTTTTAAGTTTACCAATTCTTTGAGCAATCTTAGCTCTTTTGGCCAAAGAGGCTAATAAATCTTTGTCAACTGCATCAATTTCTTTCCTCAAATCTGCTAACTTTTTATCCATATTAAAGATTCTGGGCTTTATGTCTTAAATAATGATCCATTATGACCAGTGCTGCCATAGCATCCACAATTGGCACTGCCCGGGGTAATACACAAGGATCATGCCTGCCGGCTGCTTGCAAGCTGACTTCTTTCATATTTCTATTTATTGTTTGTTGTTCTTTTTTTATTGTGGATACAGGTTTAAATGCTACTTTAAAGTAAATAGTTTCTCCATTAGAGATTCCGCCAACCACCCCACCTGCATTATTGGTTTTTGTGCTAATTCTTCCTTCTTTTAAGCATAAAGGATCATTATGTTCACTACCCCTTTGTTTAGTCCCTTCAAATCCAGAACCAATTTCAAATCCTTTCACAGCATTAATTGAAAGCATAGCCTTTCCCAAATCAGCATTTAGTTTATCAAAAACCGGTTCTCCAAGACCCGCCGGAACATTTTTAATTACTCCCCTGATAACTCCGCCTACTGAGTCTCCGTCATCTCTAACTAATTCTACAAGTTTTATCATCTCCTCAGCCTTTTTTTGATCTGGGCAACGGATAATATTAGATTCTACTTGATCTTGGGTAACTTGATTAAAATCAATATCAGCTTTAATGTTACCCACTTGTTCAACAAAGCTAATAAATTCTATTCCCAATTTATTTTTTAGGTATTTTTTAGCAATGGCGCCTGAGGCAACACGAGCCAAGGTTTCTCTGGCAGAGGCTCTACCGCTACCTCTGAAGTCTCTAAAGCCATATTTTGCCTCATAGGTGTAGTCTGCATGTGATGGTCTATAAAGATCCTTAAGTTCTAGATAATCATCCGACTCAAATTCCTGATTATAGGCAATCATTAAGATCGGTGTTCCGGTTGTTTTTCCTTCAAATATTCCTGACAAAATCTTAATCTTGTCTCCCTCTTTTCTGGGAGTAGTTATTTTGCTTTGTCCAGGTTTTCTTCTATCAAGTTCAACTTGAACTTCTTCTTCAGAAATTTTAATGCCTGGAGGACATCCATCCACCACCACTCCTACTCCCCCACCATGAGACTCTCCAAAAGTAGTTATTCTAAAAATTTGGCCAAAAGAATTACCTGCCATTAGTTAATTTCCTTTAATACTAATTCTAAACTTTTTTTAGTTAGTTGTCCTTTGGCGCTTTTTTCTGTTAGATGTTGAGGGGTGAAGTTAATCTCATTCCCCCAGATACTCCCTACAATCCTAGTTACCTGTCCCTCTTCACCCATTCCCAGTACAATATATTTCAGTTTCTGATCTTTTAATTTTAAAATTAACTCCAAAAGAATTAAAACATCTTGTTTCGTCTGACAAAAAGTAGCAACCTTGTAGACTTCCGGATTATATCTTTTCATTTTTGTTATTAAATTAACAAAATAATCAAGTTTTTGAGTTTCCTTATAATTATGATAAGAAAGAATTAATTTTAAGCTGTTTGGATTTTTTATTAATGATTCCAACTCCTCATGTTGAGTTAAAAAGTCTAAGTCTATATATGCAGAGGATTTTGATATAAGAGAAATTAAGTTTAATCTTTTTTCCAGAGGTAATTTAATAGGTTCTAAGTTTTGTCTTCTAAAAACAAATATTAACTTCTCTTTAAATTTTAAAGCAATATCTACCACAAATTTTTCATCTAAATCTTTAATATAATCCAACCATACTTCATAGAAATCAAAACCCTTAATTTTTAAAGATTTTAATACCTCTTTTTTTGTATCTTTAATTATTGGCAAACAATATTTAATCTTTTTCATAATATCTGCTCTAATCTCCTTCTCATTACATTAACTGGGGCTTTCATCCCAGTATAAAGCTCAAATTGAACAACGCCCTGATAAAGTAACATTTCATATCCGTAAATAATTTTTGCTCCTTTTGACTTGGCATCTTTAATAAGCTTGGTTTCTTTAGGTTGATAGACTATATCAAAAACAATCTGTTTTTTATTTAAGAATTTTTTGTTAATTGGACTTTTATCTTCATTCATGCCGATTGGTGTTGCATTTATAATTATATCCATTTCTGCAACTTGTTCTAGAGATTCAAACCCTGCATATTCACAACCAAATTCCCGGGCTAATATTTTGGCGCTTTCCCTGGTTCTATTGAAGATTTTAACTACTGCGTCTTTCTTCTTTAAACCATAAATAATTGCTCTAGCTGCTCCCCCTGCTCCTAATACTGCAGTCTTCTTACCTTTTAAAGTTGTTTTTTTCTCTAGGGCAGTAATTGCTCCAATATAATCAGTATTATAACCAATTAGTTTTCCGTTGCTATTTAAGATAGTATTAACTGCTTTAATCTTTTCAGCTTCTTTGTCAATGGTGTCTAAATATTCCATTACTTTTTGTTTATGAGGCATGGTTACACTGACTCCTTTTATTCCCAAGGCTTTTATCCCTGCAATTGCCATCTTCAGATGCTCAGGTTTTACATCTGTAGCAAGATAATTAAACTGATCATCAATTCCCAAATTTTTATAACCTGCATTGTGAATAAGGGGTGAACAAGATCCTTTAACTGGATAGCCAATAATTAAACAAATATTCATATAAATCCTTCTTTTAATTTCGAAATAATTACATTTGCTATTTGATTAGGAGTTAAGCCATCTGTCTTAATTATTTGATCTGCAGCCTTTGTATATAATTTTTCTCTTTGGTTAAGAATATAAGTTATTTCCTCTTTAGAATTTTTCTTATTAGTTAAAAGCGGCATCTTGGAATCATGACCTATTTTTTTCCCTACCCTTTTGAATAATGTCTCAACTGATGCATTAAGAAAGATTAAAAATCCATTTTTCTTTAAGGCTTTAATATTCTCAGCCCGGGTAACAACCCCTCCTCCTGTTGAGATAATCAGATTCATTTCATCCCCAACTTGTTTAACAATTTCCGACTCTTTATCCCTAAAATAATCCCAGCCATATTTTTTAACAATTTGGCTGATAGTCATATTCATTTTTTTAACTAGCATTTCGTCAAGTTCAAAAAAACGTCTGTTTAATTTTTCAGAAAGAATCTTGGCAACAATGGTTTTTCCGCTTCCTCTCATACCAATTAAAACAATATTTTTATCATCAATGATCTTTGTCTGAATGCCAATAGAATTTAGTTTTTTCCAAAATTCTGGAAATGTTTTATTAACAACATCAGGATCAACAATTGCTATTCCTTTGATTTTTGTTCCAGCTACTGCAAAAGACATTGCCATCCTGTGATCTTGATAAGTTTCAATACAAGCAGCATTAGGATTTCCTCCATAAATAGTAAGAACATTTTTTGTAGCTAGAGTTTTTATGCCCATTTTATTTAACTCGTTTTTTAAAGCAGTTATTCTATCTGTTTCTTTTATCCGTAAAGAGCTTATTCCTGATATTTTGGTAACTCCTTTTGCAAAGGCTGCTAAAACAGCTAATGTCTGTATTTGATCTGGACAATTTTCCATATCAACATTAACTGGCTTTATGCTTTTACCAACAATTGTAACTTGGTTTTTTCCGTAAACAATTTTATTCCCCATTTTCTCCAAAATATTAAGAAATTCTTTGTCAGCCTGTACAGAATTTACATTGAGATTTTTAACAGTAATTTCTGATTTTGTTAAAACTGCTATGGCAAAAAAATATGCGGCGCTTGAATAGTCACCCTCAACTACATATTTCTTAATGTTATATCTTTGGTTTTTTTCTACCTTGTAACTTTTATAGTTTTCATTTAAAACTTTCACTCCAAATTTATTCATACTGTCAATTGTCATATCTATATAGGGTTTAGATATTTGATTTCCTGTTATTTCAATAGTTACACCGCCAATAAGCGGAGCAATCAATAAAATAGCTGAAACATACTGACTACTTATATCACCTTTCATTTTTATGGTGCCTGGGTTTAATTTTGAGGATGATACTTTAACTGGCGGATAACCCACCTTCCCCAGATAATCAATCTTTGCACCAACTTGAACTAAACCATCAACTAAATCTCCAATTGGACGTTTATTTAATCCATTTTTACCATATATTTTTTTTACTCCAGGAATAATTGTTGAAAGAGCCAGTAAAAATCTGATTGTTGTCCCTGAAAAATGAGCATCTAAATTATATAAGCGGTTTTTTATTGACAATATATTACCCACTACAGTAATTGATTTATTATGTTCTGAAATTTTGACTCCTAAGGTTTTAAGACAACTAATCAATGCTTTAGTATCATTACTTATTAAAGGATTAACAATTTTTACATTTTTATTTGTTAAAGCTGCTAAGATTAGACTTCTGTTTGTGTAACTTTTAGATCCAGGGATTGTAACTTCTGCTTTCATAAGACCTGGTTTACTATCGAGGACGTCACACTTTGGTTTATTATAGCTTTGCCAATTCCTTGAAGGAGAGTAAAGTTTACTTTTCCTTTTTCATTCTTTTTATCTAGTTTCATCTTATTAAGAATACTGTCTTTTTTGAAGTTTGGTATAGAAACAGGCAAATCTGCTTTAACCAATACTTGTTCAACAACTTTTAAATCTTTTTCGGAGAGTAGTTTCATCAAATAGGAAATTTTGGCTTCAGCTACCATACCAATACTAACTGCTTCCCCATGCAGGAGTGGGTTGTTAGTTTCTAAACTTAAAGCTTCTATTGCATGTCCAATAGTATGGCCAAAATTTAATACTTTTCTCCTGCCGCTTTCTGTAGGATCACTCTTTACAACATCAATCTTTAGTTGAATAGCTTTTGAAATAATTTCTGCCAGCTCTTCTTTAGAAAATTCTAAGGGGCGTTTTGCAGTAACTCTTTCAAAGTGCTCTTTATCTGCAACCAATCCATGTTTAATAATCTCGGCAAATCCGGATAAGAATTCGCGTTTGGGCAGTGTAGATAGAGCATCTGTATCCACTATTACCGCTATTGGTTGGTCAAAAGTACCAATTAAATTTTTTATTCCAGCAAAACCAATACCAGTTTTTCCTCCCACACTGGCATCTACTTGAGACAAAAGGGTTGTAGGAATATTTACAAAGTCTATTCCCCTCATAAATGTTGCTGCTGCAAACCCTCCCATATCACCTATCACTCCACCACCTAAATTAATAACCAGTGATTTCCTGTCATAATACCCATCAGCTAATCGCTTCCATATTTTTTGTATGTTTTCTATATTCTTAGCTTCTTCTCCAGAAGGTAAAACAATAAAATCAGAGTTTAAAGGTAATAAGACCATTAATTTCTTTAGAAAAAGCGGTTTAGTATTTTGATCTGTAATAACAAATGCTTTGGAATATTTTTTTATATCTATAAGCGTGGAAATCTCTCCCATCAAATCGCAGCCTATAAAAATTGGGGAGCTTACTTGTCTACTACTCGGAACCTTCAAAATAATTTTTTTCATATATTATGACTCTCCTAAGACTTTAATTACTTTACATAACTTTTTCAAAATATTTAAGGCGTTAAGGAGTCTTTCTTCACTGGCTGCACTTTCCACCTCAATCTCAAAGAAATAATCGAAGTCCTGATTCTTGACTGGATGAGATTCCAGCTTGTTTAAACTAATATCAAAATCAGCAAATACAGTTAGAATATCTTTCAATATCCCCACCCGGTTTGTAACAGCCAGTGATAATAAAGTTTTGGTAGGTTTTTGCTTTGTAGATTTAGATAATTTTGATTTAGCCCCAAAATGGGTAATAACAAACTCTTTTTCATTTCTGATTTTATATATAGCATTAATCTTGTACATAACTCCTTTAAAAACTGCTGGTGTTATTTGTTGTGAAGCATCCGATAAAGCTTTTTCAGGTTGATTATGTACTTCAACTACAATCCCATCTAATCCGGCAGCTACACCAGCGTAAGCTAAATATGGCACCATATCTGCTCTCCCAGCAGGATGGGAGGGATCAATAATAACTGGCATCTTGTGATCATATTTTGCCACAAGTGCTCCGTTTAGATCTAAAGTAAATCTCATGGCATCTGCTCCTGTTCTGATACCCCTTTCACAAAGTATCACCCTATCCAAACCAATATATTTTGCAGCTTTAATCCATTCATCTACAGTTGAGATAAGACCCCGTTTTACAATCACTGGTCTGTCATCTTCTCCCAGAGCTTTTAAAAGTTCATAATTTTGCATATTTCTAGCCCCCACCCATAAAATATCAGTCACACCTTTAAGTAATTTTATGTGGTCTTTGTCTACAATTTCGGTGGCAATTAATATTCCTAATTCTTGCTTAATTTCCTTTAACCACTCAAGTCCTTTTAACCCCACTCCCTGGAAACTATCTTTATCAGTTCTGGGTTTCCAAAGTTGACAACGTAGAATTTTAACACCCATTTCCTTCAATTCTTTTGCAATGGCCATAATTTGAACCCTTGATTCTACAGCACAAGGTCCAGCAATAATTAAAGGTTTGTTATTTTTTAATAGTTCGTCTCTGTTTAAAATTTTCATATAAAAAAACCTCCCTTGTGGGAGGCTTAAATTGTTTTCTGCTTTTTTAAAAAAGCATTAACAAACCTCCTCCCTTCGGGGGTTAAAATAAGCAAACCAAAAATATCCTACTTGGTTAAATATATTCATATACTAATACTAGTATATAACAATCCTTTACTAAAAATCAAATTTTCCTATCTAAGTAAAGTATTCCAGTCACTGGCAAACTTTTCTAAGCCTTTATCTGTTAGCTCATGATTAATATTAAATTCCTGCCAGGGCTTTGTTAAATCTAGTTGTTGATAAGGAATATCTTGTAGATTATTTTTTGAGTAGATAAAATCTTCTACAGGAGTGGGTAAACCTTGATCAGACCATTCTTTAATAGTTTTATAAGGCAGAGTTATAATGTCTGCACCAAGTTTAAAACAACCTAACAGGTGATCCATATTCCTAATACTGGCTGCTAAAACTTCAACATGTCCATCACCATTTTTATACATTTTTATAATATTTTCAATTAAACTCATGCCATTTTCTCCTCTATCA
The DNA here is from genome assembly GCA_964393545.1 of uncultured Gammaproteobacteria bacterium. Lineage (GTDB taxonomy): Bacteria > Patescibacteriota > Microgenomatia > Daviesbacterales > UBA10151 > CAYMUB01. Next base: position 14,326 of record CAYMUB010000021.1, read on the forward strand.
TCTAACCTGCCAATAAAGGGAGATAAAAAAACTTGTCCTTTTTTAGCTCCTTTTGTTGCAGAGTAAACTGCTGCTGCTTGCTCCTCTGAAAATACCAAAGTCATATTAATCCTCATCCCTAGTCTTACAGATTCTGCTGCAGCTTTTAGCCCTTCTAAAGTTACCGGATATTTAATATGGGCATTAGGAATCCAAGTATACATTTCTTTACCTTGTGTAAGCATGACTTCAGCTTTTGTATCTTTATCAGAATATACTTGAATGGAAACAGACCCAATAGGAATAAGTGAGGAGATCTCTGAAACTACACTTTTATATAATTCCATTAACTCTGGTTGAGTAAATTTTCCTGATTCTAATTTTTTTGCTATAAGAGAAGGATTGGTGGTTTGACCATCAAGAAAACCTAATAATTTTGTTGTTTCTTTTGTTTCATTAGAGTCTCCTCCATCCAAGAAAATTTTCGTTTGCAAATTATTAGGACGCATTAGATTATTTCCTTAACTTTACTTATGATAGCATCTGATGATATTTCTTCAAACTCTAGTAATTCTTGTGGCTTACCACTTCTGGGCATTTTTCTAACAGCTAAGGAATATACTTTGGCATTTGTATTTACTAAAGCTGCAGATACTGCTTCACCAATTCCTCCTACAGGATAATGATCTTCAACTGTGATTAAAGCTTTTGTTTCTTTAGCAGCTTTCTCCAAAGTTTTTATATCCAAAGGCTTGATACTATAAAGATCAATTACCCGGATACTAATTCTTTCCATCTTTAACTTTTCATAAGCTGATAAAGCTTCAAACAAAGTTACTCCTGCTCCAATTACTGTTACTAAATCCTTACTACTACTTCTTAAGACCTTACTTCCTCCAATTGGGAATTGTTCAGTATTTGAATAAATAATTGGTGTATCCTTTCTGGTAGTGCGGATATAAACCAATCCCTTATATTTTGCGGCCTCCTCTACTAACTTTTCTGTAGAGACAGCATCTGATGGGTATAAAACTACACTGTCTAATAAACTACGGAACATAGATATATCTTCAAGTCCCATTTGTGAAGCTCCATCTTCACCAATAGAAACTCCAACATGAGAACCAACAAATTTAATATTGGATTTTGAATATTGAGACATTCTGATTTGATCAAAGCTTCTGGCAAAAAAAGCAGCAAAAGTAGAAACAAAAGGAATTTTTCCCCGGCGTGATAACCCAACCGCTACCCCTACCATATTTTGTTCTGCAATGTACATTTCAAAAAATCTTTCCGGATAAACTTTTTTAAAGGTTTCTGCAAAAGTAGAATTACTAACCTCAGCATCTAACACTACCATGTTTGGATACTTAGGAAATATTCTAACTAAGGCATTCCCATAAGCTTTTCTGGTTGCTATGACTTCATCTTTTTTGTAATTAAGTTTTGCGATTTGAGTTGTAGATTTAACATTTGAGTTTTGCGATTTAACATTATTTGGTCTACTCAACTTTCCTTTTAATTTTTTATCTGCTTCACCTAGTTCTTGTAATGCTTTATCTAACTCATCTGATTTTAGTGCTTTTCCATGCCAGTTATCTTTGTTTTCCAAAAATGAAATTCCTTTACCTTTTATGGTTTTGGCAATAATCATTACCGGAGTATCTTTTATTTTTTGAGCTTCTTTTAAAGCTTTTTGCATTTGTGGAATTTTGTGACCATCAATAGAAATTACTTTCCAACCAAAAGCAGTAATTTTTTTAACATAAGATTGAATATCATGACCATACATAGTTTCTCCTCTTTGACCTAGTCTATTAACATCCAAAATACCAATTAGATTATTCAGTTTGTAATGAGCTGCAATTTCAATTGCTTCCCAGACAGATCCTTCTGTCATTTCACTGTCACCCAAAAGTACAAAAGTTTTGTAATCTAGTTTGTCTAAGTATTTAGCATTTAAGGCCATACCAACACCAATAGATAAGCCCTGCCCTAAAGAACCAGTGGCAGCCTCTGTATATGGAAAATTCATAGTGGGATGTCCTTCTAAAGGACTGCCAAATTTTCTATATGCTAATAATTCTTTTTCAGATATTGCTCCAGCTACTGTATAGAGAGCATAAAAAAGAGGTGAGGCATGTCCTTTAGAAAAAATTAATCTGTCATTATTCGGGTTTTGAGGATTTTTCAAATCAAAATGAAAGAAGCTATCAAAAAATAACACTGTCATCAAATCTGTGGCAGATAAAGAAGAGGTTGGGTGGCCAGAGCCTGCTTCAGTAGATGAGACTAAAATATAATATCTGATTAATTTTGCAATTTCTTTCAAATTCTGCATATTTAGCCCTGTATGTTAACATATTTTAGCTGATTGAGAAAATTTACTATATTTTTTTCTAAGTCTTTTGAATCAGATTTGTTAATTACATCAATGATAGCACTGCCTACAACTGCTATATCCGCATATGGAGAAAGTTGTTTTATATGTTCTTTTTTGGAAATACCAAATCCAACAGCAATTGGTATAGAGAAAAATTTTCTAACTCTTTTCAAGTAGGAAACAATATTTGGATCTAATTGATCTTTTACCCCAGTAATACCTTGGTGGGCAGTGCAGTATACAAAACCATTGGCAACAGCAGCATTTTTCCTTAAACGCTCATCAGTTGAAGCAGGGGAAATAACCTGAATATTTACCAGATTATTTTGTTTGCAAGCTCTAAAAAAATGTTCTTCATTTTCTTCATCAATAGACATGTCAGGCACAATTAAGCCATACGCGCCAGCTTTTTTAGCATCCTGGCAAAATTTCTCCACACCAAACTTAAAAACAGTATTAAAGTAAGCCATAAATATTAAAGGAACAGAAACTTGAAAAGATAAAGTTTTCATAATTTTAAATGCATCTTTGACTTTAGTTCCCCTTTCCAAAGATTTCTCACAAGCCATCATAATGGTTGGACCATCAGCCAATGGATCAGAAAATGGAATTTGCAACTCAATCAAATCTGCCCCATTTCCAGCCATTACTTTAACTATCTTTATTGTTTCTTCTAAAGATGGGTAACCTACAACTACATGAGTCATGATTTTCATTCCATACCCTCCTTTAAATAATCTCCCAAAAACTGATAGAATTTTTTGTCTTTAAAAGCTTTAGCTAAAATAAAAATATCCTTATCCCCTCTGCCTGATAAATTAACAACAATAACCTGATCTTTAGAGAGTTTAGGAGCCAGTTTAATTGCATAGGCTGCTGCATGAGCTGATTCTAAAGCTGGAATAATTCCTTCACCTTGAGCAAGTAATTTCACCGCCGATAAGGCTTCTTGGTCTGTAACAGATGTAAACTCAACTCTTTTGGAATCATGCAAAAAACTAAGTTGAGGACCGATGCCAGGATAATCCAGTCCCGCAGATATACTGTGAGTTTTTTGCAAGTTGCCGTCATTATCTTGTAAAAAGTAGGATTTATAGCCTTCTACTACTCCAACACTCCCACCTTCGCTAAAGCTACGGCGGGCAAGCCCGCTAGGAAATCGCACTGCATTCTGACCTATCCCTTTACCTATTCCTCCAGCTTCTACTCCCACTAATTTAACTCTATCTTTTAAGAATTCATTGAAAGCCCCAATGGCATTACTGCCTCCCCCCACACAAGCGATGACATAATCAGGCAACTTACCTTCATATTCTTTAATTTGTTTCTTGATCTCTTTTCCTACCACAGACTGAAAGTCACGATTAATGGTAGGAAAGGGGTGAGGCCCTAATACTGAACCTAGCACATAGTGAGTATCTTTCACATTTTCAATCCAATACTTGATGGCTGCATTTACTGCATCTTTTAAAGTTCTGCTGCCAAAAGTTACCGGAATAACTTCTGCTCCCAGTTGTTCCATCAAGAAAACATTTGGTCTTTGTCTTTTAATATCCACTTCTCCCATAAAAACAGTGCAAGAAAATCCAAATTTAGCTGCCACGGTTGCTGTTGCTACACCATGCTGACCTGCTCCAGTTTCTGCAATTATTCTTTTTTTACCCATTCTTTTTGCAAGTATTGCTTGACCAATACAATGGGTAATTTTATGAGCCCCGGTATGATTTAATCCTTCATTTTTTAGATAAATCTTAGCTCCTTCTAAATTTTCAGTTAAGTTTTTGGCAAAGGTTAAAGGAGTTGGACGACCGGAAAAAGTTTTTAAGTAATATTCAAATTCTTTTTTAAAGCTTGGATCTTTTTTGGCTTTTTCATAAGTACTCTCCAACTCTTCAAGTGCTGGGATTAACATTTCTGGTACATACCTTCCCCCATATTTTCCAAAATGACCCTTGCTCATATAACCTCCTTAGCATTTTTAAGAAACAATTTTATTTTGTTTATATCTTGTACACCATCTACTTCTATCCCACTAGCAACATCAACTGCAAATGGTTGCACCCTTTCTATTACTTCTGCAACATTATCAGGATTTAATCCACCAGCATAGAGAATAGGGAAGTTAGCAGAAAGTTTAGCAGCCTGTTCAAAGTCTACCATCTTCCCTTCTCCTCTTTTTACTCTGTCTAATAAAAAATATTTTGCTTGAATATTTTGTAATTGATCAGTTAATTTTACGGATTTAATTATCGGTATACTGATATTTTTCATATAGTCCTGATCCTCATTGCCATGAAGTTGTACATAGTCTAATCCTAGTTTTAAAACTATGGCATTGATGTAGCTAATCTTAGCATCTTGAAATACTCCGACGATTTTTATCCTATCTTTTATTTGATTAATTATTCTTAATGCATCAGAGGGACTGATATATCTTTTGGAAGTTGGGACAAAATTAAAACCCAAAAAATCAGCACCAGCTTCTACTGCCGCTATTGCGGCATCAGCACTCCTAACTCCACATATTTTAACTTTAACTGACATTTTTTAACTCCTTAATAAATTTGTTAACATCATTTGTTTTCATAAGTTCTGTGCCAACTAAAACTGCTTTTGCCCCAGCTTGTTTGTATTTTTCAACTTCAGCTCTTGAGTGAATTCCAGAAAAACCTAGTTTAATAAAGTTATTGGGAATTTCCTTAAGAAGCCTGCAGGCTCTTTCTACACTTACCTCAAACGTATCTAAATCTCTGGCATTAACAGCTATGATATCTGTTTTTGTAAAGATAGCCTTTTCTAGATCTTCCTGATTATTTATCTCTACTACTGGTTCAATATTTAGGCTCCTTGCTAAATTAACTAAACTGATTAGGTCTTCTTTGGATAAAATTTTAGCAATTAACAAAACAGCGTCCGCACCCGCTGTTTTTGACTCATATAGTTGATAAGTGTCAACAATAAAATCTTTTTGTAGAACTGGCAAAGAGGTTGCATCTTTAATTTTTTTAATAAGTAGGAGGTTACCTTTAAAAAAGTGTTCCTCAGTTACAACAGATATACCACTCGCTCCTGCCTCTTCATACTGTCTCACTCTAGCTATAACATCTTCCTTATTTCCTAAATCATCTTCGTTAGGGGAAGCTAATTTAATTTCAGCGATAATCGCAATTGTTCCCTTTTTAGGATTTGTTAAAGACTTCGCAAAAGGCCTTACCGCTTGTTTGCGTTCCATTAAATCTTCTTTTGTTTTCTTAATAATTTCTGCTAATTTTTTATGCATATTTTTTCGTTTCCTTAATTAAATTTTGTAAAACTTTCATCGCTGCTCCACTATCAATTGATCTTTCTGCCAGTTTAATTCCTCCCTTAATATTTCTAGCTTTTGAAGCTACATAAAATGCTGCTGCGCTATTTAAAATAACAACATCTCTTTTAGGCCCTTTTTCCCCTTTTAGAATATCTTTAATAATTTCGGCATTTTTCTTTGCATCAGCTCCTAATAAATCTTTTCTACTTGCAACTTGAATTCCAAACTTTTGAGGTGAAATTTTATATGTGTGGAGGATAGTATTTTTAATTTCAAAAACTTTAGTCTGACCAGTAATGGTAATTTCATCCAGACCATCAACACTAGTAACGATCAGCAAGTGCTTAAACTTTAATTTAACTGCCACTTTAGCTAATTTTTCAGCAATATTAATGTTAGGAACTCCAAGCAGTTGTCTTTTGGTTCCAGCTGGATTTAAAAATGGACCTAAAAAATTAAAGATGGTTCTGATTCCCAACTCTTTTCTAATTGGAGCAATGTTTTTCATAGCAGGGTGATATAAGGGAGCAAAAAGAAATACCATTCCCACCTCTTCTAATACCTTTTCGGCTTGTTGTGGCGTTAGATTAATATTTACATCTAGTACCTCCAAAACATCAGCACTACCACAAATACTTGAGGAGGCCCGATTGCCATGCTTTGCTACTTTAACTCCTGCTCCTGCAACCACAAAACTTGCAGCCGTTGAAATGTTAAAGGTTCCTGTTCCATCACCTCCAGTACCCACAATATCTATAGCTTTTGGTACACTTATTTTGACCATATGCTTTCTCATTGTTTGAATAAAACCTAAAATCTCATCAACAGATTCATCCTTTGTCCGAAGCCCTACTAATACTGCAGTTATTTGATTTGAGCTTAGCTTTCCTGCAATAATTTGCTCCAGTAAGAAACTGGATTCTTTTACAGTCAAATTTTGCTTATCAGTTATTTTGTTTAATAATTTATTTGTATTCATAATCCTCTCTCTGTCATTCCCGCGTAGGCGGGAATCCAATTATTTATGGATCCCTGCTTTCGCAGGGATGACATATGACATGTTAAAAAGAAAATTTTCTAAAATCTTTTTCCCTCCTTCTGTGGCAAAAGATTCTGGATGGAATTGTATTCCTTCAATAGGATAAACTTTATGTCTAAGTCCCATTATCTCTCCCTCTGTTTCTGCAGTAATCTTTAAACTTTTGGGTAAAGTCTTTTTTTCAGCAACTAAAGAATGGTATCTCATAACTTCTAAATCTTGTGGTAGTCCGCTAAAGACTCCTTTTCCATCATGTTTAATAATGCTTGCTTTACCATGCATAGGCAATCTGGCTCTAACTACTTTTCCTCCAAAATAATAAGCCATTCCCTGCATTCCTAAACATACTCCTAGAACAGGGGTGGCCTTACCAAGTTTAGTCAAAACTTCTGCGCAAACACCAAAATATACCTTATCAGATGGATCACCTGGTCCAGGAGAAATAATAATTTTGTCATATTTGGCTTTTCTTATTTCATCTATGGTTATTTTGTCATTTCTAATAATTTCTATTTTAAACAAGGATGTTTTATTTTCAAGAATCTCTCCTATGTATTGATACAGGTTGTAGGTAAATGAATCATAGTTATCTATAATGAGTATTTTCATATTAGTACCTCCTTCATAGCAGCTAATTTCCTTAAAATTTCATCATATTCTTTATCTGCTTTTGAATCATAAACAATTCCTCCAGAGGTTTGAGTAAAAGCATAATTTTCAGATACAAATAAAGATCTAATGGCTATAGCAAAAGTACAGTCTCCATTAAATCCAAAGTGTCCAATAGCTCCTCCATATGGACCTCTGGGTTTAGATTCAATTTGATTTATTATTTTCATTGCTTCAATCTTGGGAGCGCCTGTTAAAGTACCTGTTGGAAAATTAGCAGCCAGAGCAGAGAACATATCCTCTTCTTTTTTAATAATTCCTACAATTTCAGAAGAAATATGTTGAACATATTTGAATTTTTTAACACTCATTAAATCTCTCACCTTGACTGTTCCAAACCGTGCCACCCTGCCAATATCGTTTCGGTGTAAATCAACTAACATATTATGTTCAGCTATTTCTTTTTGATCAGATAATAGAGCTCTCACTAAAGATTGATCTTCTTTGTTATTTCTTCCTCTCTTAATAGTCCCTGCCAAAGGATGTGTTTGCATTTCTCCATCTCTTAAACCAAATAAAAGTTCCGGGCTGGCACCAATAATCTTTTTGGGTCCGAACTTTAGGTAGTACATGAAAGGTGAAGGGTTAACTTTTCTTAGTCTTTCATATATTTTTAGTGTATCTCCCTCAATTTTAAACTC